>JANPJB010000101.1:0-39290 GCA_031425295.1 Flavobacterium sp.
AAATGCGAAAATAGCTCAGTTGGTAGAGCGCGACCTTGCCAAGGTCGAGGTCGCGGGTTCGAGCCCCGTTTTTCGCTCCAATAAAGTCACAGTATGCTCGGATGGTGAAATTGGTAGACACGCTGGACTTAAAATCCAGTGAACAGCAATGTTCGTGCGGGTTCAAGTCCCGCTCTGAGTACAAAGTAAAAAACCGTAAAGATTTAATTCCTTACGGTTTTTTATTTGACTAATCTTCGAATTTAGTCGTTGAGATGTTATTGATTTTCCCAAGTATTCGGAATATGAACGCCTTGATCCATTCGCTTCCATTCTAACGGATCGAGCGTCAAAGTATCTACGTCGCTAGTCCAAAGTATGCCCGGTGCCAACTTATAGATTTCAACAATCCGTTTTTTATAGCCAAACGCAAATCGGTCTCCTCGAAGCTGTATGTCGATTGTTTTATTGTCATTTTTCAAATTCCTATAGACTACTGTCTCCGTTTTCCAATCGCCACCCCAAGTAAAAAATCCTTTGAGGAAACAAAGTACTCCCATGACGACGAACACAGTTAAAATGGATTTGACGGTTTTGAGCTTGTTGAAAATATGGCCGACGATAATTACAAAAGTAGCGGATGCTATGAAGAGCATTAAGTAGTGGAGCCTATAATCACTGAGGTATAAATCGGTGAAACGGTTCAGCAAAATAAGTGCCGCGGAAAGTGCGAAAAGAATGTAAATAGCGATGTGTTTCATTTATAATTTTCTTGATATTTAAGAGCATTGGCAGCTATGGCATAATCTAGGTAACAATCGCGATGGTTTCTGACGCCGATCATTATTGCTTAAAGGTAGTTGATTAATGCGGAAACTTTTTCTAATTGGTGCAGAATTATCATTGCGATTGATCTGGCTAAATAAAAGGCTGCTGATACGCTTACGCAATCAGTGGTATACGAACAAAATGGGTGCCGCTCATCGGCTGGAACTATAGTTTTTTCTCGTTTTGGAAATATGTCAAAATAAAAAAACCACACCGAAGTGTGGTTTTAAAATTTTTAGAAAGTTTTTTCTAATTATTTTTTTGCAGCAGCAGCAGCATCAGTTGCAGTAGCAGCAGCGTCAGTTGCAGTAGCAGCAGCTTCAGTAGCTACAGCAGCAGCAGAATCAGCAACAGCAGGAGCTTCTTCAACAGTTGGAGCAACTTCTTCAGTCATTGGAGCTTCTTCAGCCGGAGCTTCAGCTTGCTTACAAGATACTACAGTTAATGCAGCGATAACAGCTAAACTTAAAAATACTTTTTTCATCTTACTTAATTATAAAAGGTTAATTATTAATTCGAGGCAAAGATATAAATTTTTTAATACTTTAAAATTTTTTTCAATTTTTTTTTCAAAAAATCTAATCTATTGCGCTGCCCCCCAATTTACAAGGATTATGCCAAAAAAATAACAAATTAAATTTTAGTTAAAAATTCATTAATATTCTTAATAAACAATTCTAAATGTGGCGCTACTCTTAAATTTTTGTTTTTTGTTTACTTAATTTTGCTTATGGGTGTACAATTTTCAATTCGTCAATTAAGTTTTTTGCACCTGCATACTTATCGATGATGAATAAAACATAGCGAATATCAACCATAACGTTTCTGCAGATCGCCGGATCATAGTAAATATCACTCATCGTTCCTTCCCAAACGCGGTCGAAATTCAGCCCGATTAAATTTCCTTGGGCATCAATTGCCGGACTTCCGGAATTTCCGCCTGTAGTATGGTTAGTTCCAATAAAACAAACGGGCATTTTTCCATTACTTCCATAGACGCCGTAATCTTTCGCTTTGTATAAGTCGATTAGCTTTTTAGGAACATCGAATTCATAATCACCTGGAATGTATTTCTCTAAAACACCATCCAAATAGGTAAAAGGCTTGTAGATCGTAGCATCTTTCGGCTCGTAACCTTTTACTTTTCCATAAGTAACCCTTAAAGTACCGTTGGCATCGGGAAAGTTTCGGGCATCTTTATTTAATTCCAATTGCGCTTTCATGTAAGTACGCTGCAACGATGTGATTCGAAGATTGATTTCATCATATTTAGGAGCGACTTCCTTAATATATTTATCCGCCATTTCTTTTACCAGTCGATACGCTTTATCATTATTGAGTTTTTGAAGCACCGCTTTAGAATCACCAGCCAACAATTCTTTCGTTTTATTATAATCGACAAGGCTCGACTGGCCGTAGATTTCAGCTGTTAATGTCTTAAGATCAGCATTCACCAAACTTGATGGTACAAATTGTTTCGGAGATTTATTCGCATATAGCGCAATCAACTGTTCAAAAACTTTTTCATCAACACCCGCATTAAAATCTTTATAAAATTCACCCAAACCGTTAATCAAATTATTCTTTCTATCGGTAAAAGCTTGTTCACCTTTCGCAGTCAGCAATTGCTCTAACTGATACATTTTATAAGCTACGCTAAGCAATTCGGTATTGCGTAAAACCACTTCTATAAAATAATCCCTACTCGAAGCATAAGGCGCAATTTCTTTATAATTCTTGTCGAAATCGGCCAAAAGATTGCCATACTCCAACTGTTTTCCAGCTTTAATTACTTTGTCCTGAAAAGCCGTTTCCTGTTTTTTCTTCACTGCCACAGCATCTGATTTCTTCAATCCTTGCGTTTCACCGATCCACTTTTTCCAATAGTTGGCAATGCTTGCGTATTTTGATGCATATTGAATTTTAATCGCATTGTCTTTTCGCATAAAACCGTCTTGCACTTTCAATGCTTTATCGCGAATTTCAATTTTCGCCGGATTCAATTCCGTAACGATTTGCTCGATCGCAACCGCAGGAAGATATTCGCTGGTTTTTCCAGGATAACCAAATACTAAAGTGAAATCGTCTTCAGCCACGCCATCTAGCGATACGGGCAAGAAATGCTTTGGCACATAAGGAACATTATCCTTCGAATAAGCAGCCGGGCGGTTATTTTTATCGGCATAAATTCTAAATAGTGAGAAGTCTCCTGTATGTCTTGGCCAAACCCAATTATCAGTATCCGAACCGAATTTCCCAATCAACGATGGCGGCGCACCAACCAAACGTACATCTTTATACGTTTCCGTGACGAAAAGCATGTATTGGTTGCCTTCGTAAAAAGTTCTGATTTTATTTTCCTGCCAGCTGTCTTTAGGCAATGATTTGCTCAGTGCCGCAATGTTGTCTTGAATTTTCTTCTGCTTTTCTGCTTCCGATGTTAATCCAGCAACGCCATCCAACACCTTTGTTGTTACATCTTCGATTCTGATGATAAAGGTCACTTCAAGATCTTCATTTGGCAATTCTTCTTCCATTTTATAAGCCCAGAAACCATCCGTCAAATAATCATGTTCGACAGAAGAATGCGTTTGAATCGCATCGAAACCACAATGATGGTTCGTCAATATCAATCCTTTCGGGGAAATCACCTCAGAAGTACAGCCGCCATTAAAATGAGGCACTGCATCTTTCAAACTCGATTTGTTGACACTGTAAATATCGACCGCTGACATTTTCATGCCGAGGTTCTTCATTTCTTTTTCGTTCATGCCTTGCAACAGCGAAGGAATCCACATGCCGCCTTGTTGTGCCTGTGTTTGGATTACAAAAAGTAGTAGGAGTAATTTTAAAAATTTCATAAAGTGAAGTTTGATTTAATTATTTTGGATGTATTTTAAAATCTGCGCCGTCGCACCAATATTCATCTGCACAAAGGTGCTGCAGATATGTCCTTTTTCTTCGCGAATTGTAACATTACGAATCAAATTTTCTAAGCTATCTTTCAATTCGTTGGCATTCGATATCGAAACACAACCGCCCATAGTAACCAAAGCCGTCGCTTCCGCAAAATGAGAAAAATTGGGTCCAATGACAATCGGAACACCAAACGTAGCGGGTTCTAAAATATTATGAACGCCGGGATTTCCGAATCCACCACCGACATAAGCAATGTCTGCTTCGCTGTAGATTTTGGTGAGAATACCAATGGTGTCAATAATAAAAACATCAAAATCAGCTAAATGCTGACCGTTTTTTTCTGAAAATAAAACCGTTTTTTTTGTGATCGATTGCTTTAATGTTAGAATCTGTTCTGCATTGATGTTGTGCGGCGCCAAAATGAATTTAACCGGAAGTGATGTATTATTGATAAATTCCACCAAAATGCTTTCATCTTTTGGCCAGCAGCTTCCTACTACGATTGTCAGCATATTATTTTTAAATTCCGTAATAAAATCGAGCGCATTGTCTTTCTCCAAAATCGCCGCCACCCGATCAAAACGCGTATCGCCCGAAACCGTCACATTTGATTTCCCCAGTTTTAACAAAAGTGATTTCGAATGCGAATTCTGCACAAAAAAATGCTCAAAAGTATCGAGTGCTTTTCTGTAAAAACCGCCGTACCATTTGAAAAACAATTGCTTTTCCCTGAAAATTCCTGAAATCAGATAGGTCGGAATCGAACGTGTTTTTAGAACATCAAGGTAGCTTGGCCAATATTCATATTTAATAAAAAAAACCATCTCAGGATGCACCAAATCCACAAATTTTACAGCATTGTTCCTCGTATCCAAAGGCAGATACACCGTAACATCGGCAACCCTATTGTTTTTGGGTACTTCAAAACCCGACGGAGAAAAGAAAGTCAAAATAATCTTATGATTCGGAAATTGCAATTTGATTTTTTCGATTACCGGCAAACCCTGTTCGTACTCGCCAAGTGAAGCGGCATGAAACCAAATCGTTTTGTCGTCCGCCATTATTTTAGAAGCCAGCGATTCGAAAACCACTTTTCTTCCATCGACAAAAAGCTTCAATTTTGAACTGAAAACCGCCAACATTTTCAACGCAAAATCAGCAAAAACGACAATAAGATTATACAAAAAAAACATACCTTAAAAATTGTGTCGCTAAAATACACCTCTTTGTAGAATTTTTATGGTTTACGCCATTAAATTACTAATTTTGTGCGTAATTAAATTTATGCTTTGATGAAAAAAATCCAAATGGTTGACCTCAAAAGTCAATATGATAAAATTGCTACTACCGTAAATGCCTCGATTCAAGAAGTTTTAGATACCAACACTTATATCAACGGACCTCAAGTGCACGCTTTTCAGAAAAATCTGGAGCAATATCTTGATGTAAAACACGTAATCCCTTGTGCCAACGGAACCGATGCGCTCCAAATTGCGATGATGGGCTTGGGCTTAAAACCCGGAGATGAAGTCATCACAGCCGATTTTACATTCGCAGCCACCGTAGAAGTCATTGCCTTATTGCAGCTCACACCAGTACTCGTTGATGTTGATTTGGTCAACATGAACATTTCCATCGACGCGATCAAAAAAGCGATTACACCCAAAACTAAAGCCATCGTACCCGTGCATTTGTTCGGTCGCGCCGCCAATATGGAAGCGATCATGCGAATAGCCAACGAACACAACCTATACGTCATCGAAGACAACGCCCAAGCGATTGGAGCCAATTGCAGATTCTCCGACGGCACTAAAAAGAAAGCCGGAACGATCGGACACGTCGCTTCCACATCGTTTTTTCCTTCTAAAAATTTAGGATGCTACGGCGATGGTGGTGCGATTTTCACCAATGATGACGCGCTTGCACACACACTCAGAGGTATCGTCAACCACGGTATGTATGTGCGTTACCATCACGATGTTGTAGGCGTTAACTCTAGATTAGACAGTATTCAAGCCGCCGTTTTAAATGCGAAATTACCCTTGTTGGATGAATACGGTGCAGCACGACAAGACGCAGCAAGAAAATATTCCAAAGCTTTTGAAGGCCATAATAACATTGTGGCTCCGATGATCTGCGATATTTGCGATTGCCATGTTTTTCACCAATACACACTCAGAATCATCGATGCCGACCGCGATGCCCTGATGCAGCATTTGCTCGACAACGACATTCCATGCGCGATCTATTACCCGATTCCGCTGCACAGTCAAAAGGCGTATCTCGACCCGCGCTACAAAGAAGAAGATTTCCCAATCACCAACCGCTTGGTCAAAGAAGTCATTTCGCTTCCGATGCATACCGAACTCGATGACGAGCAAATTCAATACATCACCAACACCGTTTTAGAATTTTTGAAATAAATGAGTAGCTATTCCCGCTATCCGTTGCAATCTTTTGCGCCGAACACCGTCACAAAAGGATTTTCACTGCTATCGGGGCTAGGGCTTTTTCACAAACACAACACACATCCACACAATGAAAGTATTAGTAACAGGAGGTTTAGGTTTCATCGGATCTCATACCGTAGTAGAATTGCAGAACGAAGGCTTCGAAGTCGTAGTCATCGACAATCTTTCTAATTCCTCAGAGGAAGTTTTAAAAGGCATCGTAGCCATCACAGGGAAAACCCCAATCTTCGAAAAAATGGACCTGCGGGAAAAAGCTGCAGTTCAAAATTTTTTTAAAAAGCATCACGATGTTGCAGGTGTCATTCATTTCGCAGCGTCTAAGGCGGTGGGAGAAAGCGTCGAGAATCCATTGTTGTATTATGAAAACAACATCAGTACACTTGTTTATATCTTGCAAGAATTAGAGAAAAAACCAGAAGCGAATTTCATTTTCAGTTCTTCTTGCACGGTTTATGGTGAAGCTGAAAAAATGCCAATCACGGAAGACGCTTCCATTCAACCCGCCATTTCTCCGTACGGAAACACCAAGCAAATCGGAGAAGAAATCATCAACGAAGTTTGTAGGGTCAGCGGTATCAATTCGATTTTGTTGCGTTATTTCAACCCGATGGGCGCGCATCCAACAGCGGAGATAGGTGAGTTGCCTCTAGGCGTTCCGCAGAATCTGATTCCATTCATCACCCAAACCGGAATCGGCATGCGTCAGGAATTGTCTGTTTATGGAGACGATTATCCAACACCGGACGGCACCTGTATCCGCGATTATATTCACGTTGTCGATCTAGCCAAAGCACACGTCGTAGCATTGCAACGATTGCTCGACAAAAAAAATCTAGAGAAAGTGGAAGTTTTCAATCTGGGAACCGGAACCGGCAGCTCCGTGCTCGAAGTCATCCATACGTTCGAAAAAGTCAGCGGCAAAAAATTACCGTACAAGATCGTCGGCAGAAGAGAAGGTGACATCATCTCAGCGTACGCCAACACCGACAAAGCCAACGAAGTTTTGGGCTGGAAAGCAGAATCCACCTTAGAGGAAGCATTGTCTTACGCCTGGAAATGGGAACAGAAAATCAGAGCATAAACCAAAGATAAAACGTTTCAAATTAAAAAGCCGCCTCGATTGAGCCGGCTTTTTTTGGTTATAAATTTCTTTATTGTCGGATGATTTTCTTCACCGTTTTGGAATTAGCGCCCGTAAGCGTTAAAAAGTAAATCCCAGTTGGAAGTTCCTCAATGGAAATGATTTTCGCGATTGTATTGGTTTGGCTGTCGAAGCTTTCTGTTTTTACAACCTGCCCCGAAACGGAAGAAACAGTATAAATATAGTTGCCAGTTTCAGGCAAACTTCCAACAAGATTAACGACCGTGGAAGCAGGATTTGGATAGATTTCCAGCGCTGTTGTTACATTACTTACGATTCCGAGTGGATTTACAATGGTAAAAGATTGCGCGCAAGTTACACCGTTGTAAGTGGCTTGGAATGTATAAACTCCAGCAGTCGTGGGCAGAACTTTCGACCAGCCCCAGTAACCAATTTTATTAAATGCTGTAACGGAGTAGGTCCAACTGTTGAAAGTAGTACCATTCGGATTCATGATTTTGAGGTCGACCATAGTGCCCGCCGTGAGTTCACGAAAAAACATATAAAACTTTGCATAACCCGCAGGCAATCCAGCGCCTTGAAAAGGAATTGCGAAGGAATTGCTTTCATTAGGTGTTTCGGTATTCGGGCAGCCCGGCATAATCAAATCGGTTGCATTCGTAGAAACCTTTAGTATGGCTGGGTTGGTATGTGGTTTTTGAGACATCCACAAAGAATTAGCATTAAGTGTATTACATCCGCCGGAATACGGATCCTGATAAGTCGTATTGGTGGTTCCTGACCAAACTTCGAAATGCAAATGCGGTCCGCTTGCACTTCCTGAGCTGCCTACAACACCAAGATATTCGCCGGCTGCGACAGTTTGTCCCACAACTTTCGAAGTTACCGAGTTTTTTTTCATGTGCCAATATAACGTACACGATCCGTCGGCGTGCTGCAGTACGATTGAGTTTGCTGTCAAATTATTCGCAGAACAGTTCCTGTCGAAATTGCCGTCTGCCTTCTGAATAATGGTCCCCGCAGCCGAGGCAACAACTTCAACTTGACTATTATCCATTTTATAAAAGCCGTAGGGCCAAATCGCGATATCGGTGCCGTGATGACCGTCGTAAGTATTGTTTTCACAGTTATAATCGATAATCGAATTGGTGGCTGTATTTTGGTCGACATAAGCGCCGATAAAATAAAAATCACAATCTGTGAAGCCAGATGCAGCCCGCAAAGGCCAAGCTAAAGTTGGGGTATTAATGTCGCGGTGGTAATTGGTTTCTAATTGTAGTGACTTCCTATTTTGGCTACATTCGAGATTTAATGCTTCATATTCTTGCAGTGTGATGCAAGGGCGAACCGCATCATTGGAAGTTGGCAGCGATGCTTCTTGATGGAAAGTTTCCCTTTCGAGTATTTGCGACTGTGCGCCATTCGAAAAAATAAACAACAGCACGAGCAAGGTTGCATTTTTCATGATTCAAGTTTTTTGATTATAAACAAATGTAAATCAATTCGTTGAATCAATATCTCATAACAATAAAAAAATCCCGACAGTTGAGCCGAGATTTCTATGTTTAATGCAAAGAATACGATGATTAGGCGCTTATCGTCTCCACATCGCGATCGATCTTATTGACCAATCCTACCAATACTTTTCCCGGACCCACTTCGGTAAATGAAGTCGCACCATCTTTGACCATTTGTATTACTGATTGCGTCCATCTTACCGGAGCAGTCAATTGTATGATCAGGTTTTTCTTAATTTCATCGGCATCTGAAACCGCCGTCGCAGTCACATTTTGATACACTGGGCAAATCGGTTTTGAGAATGTTGTGGCTTCAATCGCGGCGGCTAATTCTTCGCGTGCGGGTTCCATCATTGGCGAATGGAAAGCCCCACCGACGGGTAATAGCAACGCTCGTTTTGCTCCAGCTTCTTTCATCGCTTCACAGGCTTTTTCAACTGCTGAAAATTCACCGGAAATCACCAATTGCCCTGGACAATTATAATTCGCAGCGACCACAATGCCATCAATTGATGCGCAAACATCTTCGACAATTTTGTCATCCAATCCTAAAACGGCAGCCATTGTTGAAGGTTTGATTTCACAGGCTTTCTGCATGGCAATGGCGCGTTGAGAAACCAATTTTAATCCATCTTCAAATGACAAAGCACCGTTGGCAACTAAAGCGGAGAATTCACCTAATGAATGTCCAGCCACCATTTCGGGTTTGAAGTTATCTAAAGTTTTAGCAAGAATTACTGAGTGTAAAAACACTGCGGGCTGCGTCACTTGGGTTTCTTTGAGTTGCTCAGCGGTACCTTCAAACATGATGTCGGTAATGCGGAAACCTAAAATCTCGTTGGCTTGTTCGAATAGTGCCTTGGCGTCAGCAGAAGTTTCATATAAATCTTTACCCATTCCGGTAAATTGCGCGCCTTGACCTGGAAATACATATGCTTTCATCTGTTACTTTTAGTGTTTTGAAAAACAAAAATAGCAATTAAATTAGATTTCAATTGCATCGATGATTGCAATCAGTTCATTTTTCAATTCCGCATTGGTGATACCGTTCATAACGTCGAAATTTTCTTGAAATGTAGGCAATGAAAACGTGCCTTTGATGTCAGCGCCTTGAAAGGGGAACCTTTTCGAAGCAATATCTAAAACGGTTGCGCCGCCGCGCGCACCAGTAGAAGTCGCCAATAATAGCATCGGTTTTTGCTGAAAGGTTTTGCTGTTGATTCTCGAAGCCCAATCCAGTATGTTTTTGAACGCCGAAGAATAAGCGCCGTTGTGTTCCGCCAAAGAAATTACAATGAAATCTGCGCTTCCGATTTTTGCATAAAAATCATGTGCCAAGCTGTGAATGCCGTTGTCCTTTTCTTTATCTACTGAATAAACAGGCATTTCATAATCATTTAAATCGATGATATCGAGTTCAGCATTTTGGAATTGCTTTGCAGCATAAATGGCAAGTTGCTTGTTAATCGAATTTTTGCTTGAAGAACCGGCGAATACTACTATTTTTTTCATTTTTTAATTGCTGTATGTGGTTTCGGATGTTTGTGTAGATTTAACAGTAGCTAAATCTCGAATCTGCTTGTCATGTTCGCACGCACTTAGGTATTTTTATAAAAGGTCAACGCCCCAGATGGGCATTTGTTTACCGCTTCCATTATTTTCGCTGTGGAAGAACCCTCGGGAATAATCCACGGTTTTTCTTTGGGTTTGAACACGTCAGGATTGTTGCGTACGCAATTGCCCGAATGAACACATTTAGCGGACTGCCAAACGATAGTGACTTCGCCGTTGGTGTACTCTTTTGTAATGTTGTTCGAATCCATGATTAAATTGAGGTGTTTATGGTTGAACTTCCTTTTAACATTTTCGAAATCGGACACTTTTCAGCAATGACCAACAGCCGGTCTTTTTGTTGTTGGGGAACGATATTGGTGAAGGAGATCCGTCTTGTAATAACAGTTGTAGTTTCAGCACCCGAAGGTTGTTCGATATTTAAAGCGATATGAATCTGCGGGACATTCCAACCTTTGCGGTCGATATACATGCGTAAAGTAGATAGAGTGCAAGCCGCCAACGATGCCAGCATCAACGAAAACGGATCAGGTCCTAGATTGCCGCCACCAATGCTTTCAGGTTCGTCCGTAATCAATTCTCCGTTACGCCACGAAATTGTGCACTTGTATTTTTGTGCACCGATATGGCCTATGATGTCTTCTTGGAGCAAGTTTTCCATGGTGATAGTATGTCTTTAAATTCTGGAGTTTTATCGAAAACGCTTTTGGCAAACGGGCACAATGGAATGATTTTGATGCCTTTTTCTCTAGCAAAATCAACGGCCTTCGCCACCATTTTTTTACCAAAGCCTTTGCCGTTATTACCGGGATTGACCTCAGTATGATCAATGATAATCTGCTTTTCGCCTGCAAAGACGAAGGTCATTTTGGCTTCCTGCTTTCCGTCAACGGTTACATAAAAGTAGCCGTTTTTGTCGTTTAATTCCAATCCTATTGTTTCGTTCATGATCAGCTACTTTAGTGTGTCATTGGAATTTCCATTAAAAGGAATTCGGTATTCGATGTAGCTTTGATGTCTAAAGATTCAAAATCAGTAATTCCAAAACCGTCTCGTGTAGACAATTCCTGCCCATCGATCGTTAGCATTCCTTTCAATACAAACGCATACAAACCGTTTCCTTCTTTTTTCAATGTGTATTTTGTAGCAACGCCTTCATCGAAATTGGCCAAGTGAAACCAAGCATCCTGATGAATCCAAACGCCGGCATCATCGGCATTTGGCGAAAGAATTTGTTGCAATTTGTTTTTTCGATCTTCGGTATTTAAAGTGATTTGCTGATAACGAGGTATTACATTGCGTTCCTTTGGAAACACCCAAATCTGCAGCAATTTGGTTCTTTGGTCGTGGTTCGGATTGAATTCGCTATGCTGAATTCCGGTTCCGGCACTCATGACTTGAACATCACCATTTTTAATGACTTCTGTGTTGCCCATGCTGTCTTTGTGCGCGAGATCGCCTTCGAGTGGAATCGTAATGATTTCCATGTTGTCGTGTGGATGTGTTCCGAAACCCATTCCGGCAGCCACTGTATCGTCATTCAAAACGCGCAAAGTTCCGAACTGCACGCGATCAGAATCGTAGTAGCTTGCGAAACTAAAACTATGGTACGCATTGAGCCATCCGTGATCGGCATGACCTCGCGTATCGGCTTTGTGTAAAACTGTATTTTTCATTTGTCTTTTTTATTGTTTTTTAAATGGTCAAATGCAATCGCTGCAATTTTAATATCGGGTTAATAAGTAATGCAGGATTTGCAGCGATGTCATGATGCATAAATTTAAGGATTATTATGATACAAATTTACGATCAATGTAAAGGTGGATTGCTTAACCTAGATTAAGAAATGTTGACGGTTATAAGTGAGTTTCGATAGTTAGGCAGATTGAGTACCTGTAACGAACGCGTGAAGGATAGAAGCAAAGTACTGTGTACTGCGGATAGCCTGACGGCGGCGCGTCAAGTTGATTTTAAAAACCGCGAACCAATGCCGCCGGCTCGCCCAAAAAAGCAACAAGAGCGAAACGCGCTAGTGAGCAACCGAAAATTCACCATCAAAACTACTTCTTCAACATCCGGGCTTTCATCTTACTGAAAAATTCCGGCGTGACACCTATATAAGAAGCGATGTGTTTTTGCGGTACTTTTTGAATTAATGTGGGATATTTTGAACAGAATTTTTCAAAACGGTCTTCGGCGGAAAGGCTCAGATTATCCATTAATCTTTCTTGATGTGCGACTAATGAATTTTCCGTTAAAATCCTGAAGAAACGTTCGAACTTCGGGATTTCACGGAACAGCAATTCCTGATTTTCCTTTGAAAGCAAAACGACTTCGGCATCTTCCAAAACTTCGATGAAGAGATTGCCTGGCTTTTGGGACAGCAGACTATAGATGTCGCCAATCCACCAGCCTTCGCAGGCGAAATTGAGTACATGTTCTACGATATTATCATTGATATTGAAACTGCGCAGCACACCTGAATTTACAAAATAGGAATGTTTGCACACTTCACCGGCATTTAAGATAATCGATTTTGCCTTATACTGTTTGATTTCGGTTTTAGACAAGAACCATCGCTGTTCTTCCGGAGTCAAATTTACGATTTTTGAAATGTTGCTGATAATCGTAGTCATATTTCAAAAGAGCAGTAAAAAAAGCGGACGTGATTCCGCTTATTCTTTTTAATGTTTGTGACCATCATGAGCGGAATTTTTGGGCTGCTCTATCGGAAGCAACTTGAAACTGGTCGCTACAAATTTGTCATCTTTGATTTCGCCGGCCAGTGCTGCTTTTCTAACCACGGAGCAAAATCCGTCGGCAGCATGAGCATCGCCGTGTTTGTGGATGTCTGTCCCTTCAACGAAATATGGCTTTCCGTCAATGCGGACAGCGAGGTCGCAGCCAGCTTTGCTTTTCATTCCGAATTGGCATTGGCCGCAGGAGGCATCAACGATTTGGTTTTTTTCTTTCGTTTGAGCATTCATCGCTAGACAAAAGAATACAAATAAAACTGTGGTTAATTTTTTCATGGTAATTATTTTTTATTGTGATACTGCTTCTTTAATTCTTTTCATCGCTTCAGTCAACAATGCCTCACTGGTCGCGTATGAGAAACGGATGCAGTTTGCATTGCCAAAGGCATCGCCGGTCACCGTAGCAACATTGGCTTCAGCTAATAAATACATCGAAAAATCACCTGCATTATTGATTTTCGTACCGCGTAATGTTTTGCCGAAATAAGAAGATACATCAGGAAATACGTAGAAAGCGCCTTCAGGAACATTGAGTTTAAAACCCGGAATATCTTTGACGAGGCCAACAACCAAATCCCTACGACGGTGAAACGCATCGACCATAAATTTCAAAACAGAAGGATTCGCATCTACCGCAGCAATGGTAGCGCGTTGTGCAATGCTATTCGCGCCGCTGGTTACTTGACCTTGCATTTTTGTACAGGCTTTCGCGATAAATTCCGGAGCTCCGATATAACCGATTCTCCAACCTGTCATGGCAAACGCTTTGGCAACGCCATTTACGGTAATGGTTCTGTCGAACATGCCTGGAATCGAAGCAATGCTACAAAACGTTCCTGAAAAGTTGATGTGTTCGTATATTTCGTCCGCTACGATAAAAATGTCGGGATGCTTTTCCAATACTTTTGCTAGTGCGGTCATTTCTTTAAGATTGTAAACCGAGCCGCTCGGATTGCAAGGTGAGCTATACCAAATCATTTTTGTTTTTGGGGTGATGGCTTTTTCAAGTTGTTCGGGTGTGATTTTAAAATCGGTCTCTACCGAAGTCGGCACCTCGACAGGAATACCGCCCGACATTTTGATGATCTCATAGTAACTAACCCAATATGGTGCCGGAAGAATCACTTCATCACCATCATTGAGCATGACTTGTGCAATATTGTATAACGATTGTTTGGCACCCGTAGAAACCACGATGTTGGCTGGTTTGTAATCTAGATTATTATCGCGCTTGAATTTTCTGCAGATCGCTTCTTTTAACTCAGCATAACCATCAACCGGCGTATAGGTACTGTAATTCTCATCGATGGCTTTTTTTGCGGCTTCCTTTACAAAATCTGGCGTATTGAAATCAGGTTCGCCCAAACTTAAACTGATGATGTCTTTTCCTTGTGATTTTAATTCTCTGGCCAAAGCAGCCATCGCAAGGGTTTGTGAAGTTGATAATTTGTTGATTCTGTCGGAAAGAAAATGCTCCATGAAATGTAAAATTAAGGATCGTATGTTGTAAAAAAGGAAAAGACGCTTATGAAGGCGTCTTTGTGGTTTATGTCAATTGCGGCTCTTGCCCTAAATCTTTTAAATGTCGGTAATGCGCAAACACGGCACTTCTCATGGTTTTGAATTCATGATACGGGAGGTTGCATTCTTCGGCAGTTTGCTTTACATATTCAGCAATTTTCCCGTAATGAATATGACTGATATGTGGATACAAATGGTGTTCGATTTGGTGGTTTAGTCCGCCGGTGAACCAATTAATGATTCTGTTTTTAGGGGCAAAATTCGCAGTGGTATACAGTTGATGAATTGCCCAAGTGTTTTCAAGTTCACCGGCTTCATTCGGAACAGGATTGGCAGTTTCTTCAACCACATGCGCCAATTGGAAGACGATGCTTAAAATCAAACCTGCGACATAGTGCATTACAAAAAAGCCAACAAATACTTTCCACCAAGTAACACCGAAACTGATCGGTAGTACAACCCAAATTAAAACATAGATAATTTTTGTAATGACCAAAACCGTCCATAATTTAGTCGGGCTTTGTGGTGTTCCGTAAGATAATTTTCTTTTTAGATACGCGCGCATTTGTTTGAAGTCTGTCGTGAGCGACCAGTTGAAAGTCAACAAACCATATAAAAAGAAAGAATAATAATGCTGGAATTTATGAAACTTACGCCATTCCGCATTTTGTGTAAAACGGATAATTCTTCCGGCATCTAAGTCTTCATCGTGGCCGTGAACATTCGTATACGTGTGGTGCAAAACATTATGCTGCACTTGCCAATTGTAGACATTCCCCGCCAGTACATAAATGCTGCCACCCATGAATTTGTTAATCCAGGATTTTGACGAATAAGCGCCGTGGTTTCCGTCATGCATCACATTCATTCCAATGCCCGCCATACCAATACCCATTAACATGTTGAGCAGCAGCTGGTACCAAATCGACATTTCAAGGGTCAGGATCAAAAAATAAGGTGTTAGGAAAATGGTAAAAAGAATTACAGTCTTCAAATGGATTTTCCAATTCCCAGTTTTTGGGATGTTGTTTTCTTTGAAGTAATTGTTGACTCTCGAATTCAAAGTCCTAAAAAACTTCATGTTGTCTTGGTTTGAAAATGTAGGAGCAGTAGTATTCATAATTAGTTTATATTACGGGCAAATGTACTTATTAATAATTTTTTCTATGCCAAAGTTGCTATAAATATTTCAACAGTAAAGTATTACTTTTGTTAAAAAATTAATTGCATGGAAGAGATTCTAAAATATTTTCCAAATCTGACCGCCAATCAAATCAAGCAGTTTGAAATGCTCGAGGCATTATACCAAGATTGGAATGCTAAAATTAACGTTGTTTCTCGAAAAGACATCGACGCTTTATATACCAATCATGTCTTGCATTCTTTGGCTATTGCGAAAATCCAAAAGTTCGAGCCTGGAACTTATGTTTTAGACGTTGGTACTGGTGGTGGTTTTCCCGGAATTCCACTGGCGATTTTATTTCCGGAAACCCGTTTTTATTTGATTGATGTCATTCTCAAGAAAATTAATGTGGTCAAAGCAGTGGCCGAGGCGATCGGTTTGAAAAACGTAAAAGCGGAACAAATGCGCGCTGAAAATGTCAAAGGCGATTTCGATTTTATCGTCAGCAGAGCAGTGACTAATATGCCGGACTTCTTTTCGTGGATCAAGGACAAAATCAAAAAACAAAACAAGCACGAACTAAAAAACGGGATTTTATATTTGAAAGGCGGCGATCTGACTGAAGAATTGGCTTTGTTTCCTAAGGCAACACAATACGACATTTCCGATTTTTTTGAAGACCCGTTTTTCGAAACCAAAAAAGTGGTGCACTTGCCATTGAAATTCAAATCGTAGTCCAATTTGCAAATATTAAAAACCACAAAGTACAATGCTTTGTGGTTTTTTAATTGTTGTGAATACGGTTTAGTTTTTCACAATCTTCTGAGTGAACCTATTGCGATTCGTTTCGATAGTTACCATATACATGCCATTTTGCAGATGGGCGAGCGAAACGGAATTTACGTTTCCTTGATCACGCAGTACGATTCTTCCGCTCATATCGGTAATACTGATGCTTTTGATATTTTCCATTGATCTATTGTCAATATTTAAAACGTCATGTGTTGGATTGGGGAACGTCTTGATGACATTGCTGTTCGCCACATTTTCACCCACGCCGATAAATACAAGTTCGCGTTCAAGTTGCTCCGACGTCTGATCTATAGACAATAATGGAACATTGACGGCAGTCGTTGAAGCTCTGAAAACCGGAGCGCTGTTGCCGGCGACGTAGTAGCTGTAAATCGTTTGAACAATAGTTCCGACATTGGTTAAAAAACTATAATTCAAAGAAATATTTTGCACCGATTTCAACCGAGTCACAGCCTGATTGTTGATGGCAATACCGTCAACTGTTGAATTCAGTATGCCATACGCATCGACTGATGTGGTTACCGTTCCCGTAAAGGTTCCGCTGTAGGTATCGTAGTTGTACGTTCCGGCTAAATCATCAGTATACAAGTAACCATAATTCAATGGAAAAGTACCCAAAGTGGCATTGTTCGTTGCGAAATTAAGATCCACCACATCATTTTTTACCCCCGTAATCGAAACTTCATTACTAATGTTTTTAGAGAATACACGTGTTTCTGTAAACGACAATTCTACGGTAGCAGTAGTTCTGGTAACGGTTGTGGTTCCGGGATATGTTGAAAGTTCCGAACCACTAGGAGTGGGGTAATCATCAGAAGTATACCCAACATTGGTCAGATTGTCGAACGTCCATGTTGCGTTTGCTCCGCTTGGTGTTTGGTCGATGGGTGTGCTGGAACTTACAAGCTCGTAGGTGCTGGTCGGTGGGTAAAATGTGTCTATGGAACTTTGCGCCAAAGTCAGCATCGTTGTAAATAAGCATAGCAATAGTAATTTTGTTTTCATAATTTTATTTTAAGAGGTTTGAATGCGCGTGATGGTGTTAAAAGTTTAAAATCAGTTTTCTTGCTGAACAACGAAGTTAACAAAAAGAAACCGACTATAAGTTTCAATATTAGACTTTTAACTTCCTAAATTAAAAAAGCCACGGATTCAGAAATTGTTTCTTGAATCCGTGGCTCCTATTCTCGCATTTCAAATAAAGCGTTATTATTTATTCGCCTAAAAAAGGATAACGGTAATCTTCAGGCGTTACGAAAGTTTCTTTAATTGTTCTCGGTGAAGCCCATCGTAACAAGTTCAATGCCGAACCTGCTTTATCATTGGTTCCTGAAGCTCTTGCACCACCGAATGGCTGCATTCCGACTACGGCACCGGTTGGTTTGTCATTAACGTAGAAATTTCCGGCGGCATTTTGAAGTGCTGTAGTGGCTTCTTCAATCGCATAACGATCTTGACTGAATATAGCGCCCGTCAATGCATATTCTGAAGTCTGATCAACCAATTTCAATGTTTCGTTCCATTTTGAATCTTCGTACACATAAATCGTCATCACCGGACCAAACAATTCCGTTTCCATTGTTGAATATTGAGGATTCGTTGTCACAATAACGGTCGGCTCGATGAAGTAACCTTTCGATTTGTCGTAATTTCCACCGACGATGATCTCCGCGTCGTTATCTTTTTTGGCTTGGTCGATGTAGCTCGCGAGTTTGTCAAATGAACCTTCATGAATTACAGCCGTGACGAAGTTTCCGAAGTCTTCAGGGGAACCCATTTTCAGCGATTTCACGTCCGATATCAATTGTGTTTTCACGTCATTCCACAAACTCTTTGGAATATATGCCCTCGAAGCTGCCGAACATTTCTGTCCTTGAAATTCGAAAGCGCCGCGAACGATTCCGGTCACCACTTGTTTCACATTCGCACTTGGGTGTGCCAATACGAAATCTTTTCCGCCGGTTTCGCCAACGATTCTAGGATACGTTTTATAATGGTGGATATTGGTTCCGATCGCTTTCCAAATGTCTTTGAACACATGCGTCGATCCCGTAAAATGCACACCCGCAAAATCACGGCTTGCAAAAACTGTTTCGCTGATCATCTGCGCATCGCCAAAAACCACGTTAATGACGCCATCCGGAAGTCCAGCTTCTTTGAATACATCGATAATGATTTTCGCTGAAAACACCTGGCTGTCGCTTGGTTTCCAAATCACCACATTACCCATCATCGCAGCACTCGCCGGAAGATTCGCAGCAATTGCCGTAAAATTAAAGGGTGTAATCGCGTAAATAAAGCCTTCTAGCGGACGGTATTCCAAACGGTTCCAAACCGAAGAATCTGATTTCGGCTGGTCGTTGTAGATCTGGGTCATGAACTCGACATTGTAACGCAAAAAATCAATAAGTTCACACGAAGCGTCGATTTCTGCCTGGAATATATTTTTAGATTGCGCGATCATTGTGGCCGCGTTAATGTGAGCGCGATACGGACCAGCAATAAGTTCAGCTGCTTTCAAAAAGATTGCGGCACGTTGTTCCCAAGCCAGATTCGCCCATTTCGTTTTTGATTCTAATGCGTTGGCAATGGCTTGCTCGACATGTTTTTTCTCTGCAAGATGATAGGTTCCAACAACATGTTGGTGATCATGCGGCGCGGTCATATTTCTCGTATTTCCGGTGCGTATTTCTTCACTTCCGATATACAACGGCACATCGATTTTTTCATTCCACATCTTTTTGTAAGCTGCTAAAACATTCGCTTTTTCAGGCGAATTGGGGGCATACGATTTTACAGGTTCGTTAACTGCTTTGGGTACGTGAAAAAATCCTTTGAGCATGTTTGTTGTTTTTTAAATTTCTAAGTTTCGGAATGTTGGGAGTTTCTGGCCATTGCGCTTTTCAACCCAGGCATTCAGAAACTTGGTTGCAAAAGTACAAAGGTTATTTTTAAAAACAGTTAAAAAACAGTCGCCGTTAACTGCTTATTTTACAAGAAAATCGAAGTAAGCCGGGACGCGAAAAGGTTCTAATTTGAGCGTTTTGTAAACTATTATTAGCAATCGTTCCTGATCGTTATAATCGCCATAGAGCTGAATGAAATTGATCACGGTGTCACTATCTGCCTTTTTGTACAGCGACATCTTTCCTTCCCATTTCGAATTGAGCAGCGATACTTTTAAAACTTCCGATTTAACTTCCTTAAGACGCTTACCCGCAAGTTTGTTTTTAATCATCGACATCATCGTTCCTCGCATAAGTTTCGGTGGTGCGTCTGTCCAAATCATCGCGTTTTTATCATATTGGATACTCGTTTCTTTAACTTCACATTTATTATTGACGCTAAACTCATTTCCGAACATATTAATTTTCTTGGTTTGTGCCGTAGCGATCGAAAAGCAAAAAAGCAGCGGTAATAGAAACTTCATGGCACGTCATTTTTAGTATTCAACAAAGGTTAAACTTATAAAAAAATTACATTACAATATAAATTTCTACGCGTAATTTTAGCAAAATCTAAATTATGAAAGTGCCATTGCTTGCTTTTAATGACAACGGGATTTATTGTCAACAGGCGGATGTCTATCTCGATCCGTGGCGGCCTGTGAAAAACGCGATCATCACACATGGGCATTCAGACCATTCGCGTTGGGGCCATCAGCATTACATTACGCACCATACGAATGTGCCGATCATTACGCATCGGCTTGGCGCGATCAATGTCACAGGAAAAGACTGGAATGAAACTTTTGTAATTAACAACGTAAAATTTTCATTGCATCCCGCGGGACATATCATCGGGAGCGCACAAATTCGCGTTGAGTATAAAGGCGAGATTTGGGTTTTTACTGGGGATTACAAAACAGAGGATGACGGAATTTCTGTTCCATATGAAGTCGTAAAATGTCACACGTTCATCACGGAAAACACTTTCGGATTGCCCGCTTTCAAATGGCTGCCGCAAGCGGAAGTGATGACTGACATCAACAATTGGTGGTCGGAAAATAAAGCAGAAGGGAAAACTTCAATCTTATTCGGCTACACCTTAGGAAAAGCACAACGGTTACTAAAATATCTCGACACAAGCAACGGAACCATTTACACGCATGGTGCTGTTGAAAACATGACAAGGGTTTTGCGCCCAATGGTCCAATTTCCACCGACGACGCTAATCACAACGGCAACAAAACGGGAAGACTTAATCGGCAATATCGTATTGGCTCCGCCAAGTGCGCACGGTTCGACTTGGATTCGCAAGATGACGCCATTTGTGACGGGTTCTGCCAGTGGTTGGATGGCCTTCCGCGGTGCTAGACGAAGGCGTGCGATCGATAAAGGTTTCGTACTGAGTGATCATTGCGATTGGTACGGATTGGTCGACAGCATCAAAGCAACCGGAGCAGAGAAAATTATCTGCACGCACGGCTATTCTGATATTTTTTCAAAATACCTGCGCGAAATCGGTTATGACGCCCGGACAGAACATACCCAATACGAAGGCGATGAAGGTGAAACTGTAGTAACGGATGACAAAAAACTGGAGGACGATGCAGCATAAATTAAAAATGATGAATCTTTTGATATCTGTCTGATATAAAGAAAAATGAAAAACTTCGCTGAACTTATCAAAACACTCGACAGCTCGAACAAAACGTCTGTTAAAGTCGATGCACTAACCGAATATTTCCGGCATGCTTCCGACGAAGATAAAGTTTGGACGATCGCCATCTTGTCGCACCGACGTCCGCCACGACCTGTAAACACTACTTTATTGCGGATTTGGGCGAATGAACTTGCGAATATTCCACTGTGGCTTTTTGAGGAAAGCTACCATATCGTTGGCGATTTGGCGGAAACTATTGCTTTAATCATTCCAACGACAAACGAGAATTCAGACAAAAGCTTGACCGCGTATCTGCGGGAAATGATTGTACTCAAAAAACAGTCGGACGAACAAAAACGCGCGTATCTCCACGAAAATTGGTTGGTCTTAAATTATTATGAGCGCTTCGTTTTTACCAAACTTATTACCGGTAGTTTCCGTATCGGCGTTAGCCAAAAACTGATGACGCGCGCCCTTTCAAAAGCGACAGGCGTTGATGAAGACGCACTTGCCTATAAATTAATGGGCGACTGGAATCCCGATAAAATTTCATTTCAGGAATTAATCCTAGATGAAAAAAGCAGCGACTACCTATCGAAACCATTCCCGTTTTACCTTGCTTATCCCGTTGAAGGTGAAGTTTCGAATCTCGGAAATCCCAAGGATTGGGCCATCGAGCACAAATGGGACGGCATACGTTCGCAAACCATCATCCGCGATGGAGCCATTTATATATGGAGCCGCGGCGAAGAATTGGTCACGGATAAATATCCCGAATTTCATTCTTTCATTGGAGTAATTCCCGATGGAACGGTCATCGATGGTGAAATTCTGCCATTTCTTGATGGACAGATCGGAACATTCAACGACTTACAAACACGCATCGGACGCAAAACCGTTTCTCTGGCATTGTTACAAAAAACACCCGTGATCATCAAAGCTTACGATTTATTAGAGTGGAAAAATCAGGATATCCGCAACTTATCTTATGACGAACGCCGAGCCTTACTCGAATCGTTACTTGAATTCGTAAAAGACAAAAATCTGCCATTATACATTTCCGAACAAACTTCACTCGATTCGTGGGATAATATTGCAGAAGAACGAATGCGCTCCCGTGAAATGAACAGCGAAGGATTGATGCTGAAACGACGCAGTTCACCCTATCAGGTAGGACGCAAAAAAGGCGATTGGTGGAAATGGAAAGTAGAACCCTTGGTGATCGATGCGGTTTTGACCTATGCGATGCGCGGTTCGGGTCGGCGTGCCAATTTATTCACCGATTATACTTTCGCTTTGTGGCAAACTAATGAAGACGGCAAACGTGAGCTCGTTACTTTCGCGAAAGCCTATTCAGGGTTGACCGATGCCGAATTCCGAAAGGTTGATGATTGGATCAAGAAACACACCTTAGACCGATTTGGTCCGGTGCGAAGTGTGACCCCGGAACTTGTTTTTGAAATCGGATTTGAAGGCATCGCGCTTTCCAAACGACATAAAAGTGGCGTGGCGACTCGTTTTCCAAGAATTTTAAGATGGCGGCACGACAAGAAAATAGAAGATGCCGATTCCATTGAGAACCTGAAAAGCTTGATTGCATGACGAATCGAAAAACGCTTTTTGAAACCGCCGAGAATTGGTTTAAAGATCAGGGCTGGAAACCGTTTCCGTTCCAAATACAAACGTGGACAGCTTTCCTGCAAGGCAAAAACGGACTTCTAAATGCACCTACAGGCAGCGGAAAAACTTATGCCTTGTGGATTCCGGTCGTGTTCAATTACATCAAGGAAAATCCAGATTATCAGAAAAAACATAAGCCTGGACTCAAAGCGATTTGGATCACACCTTTGCGCTCACTTTCCGTAGAAATTAAGCAAGCAGCCGAACGCGTAGTAAATGATTTGGGTGTTGGTATGACCGTCGGAATTCGTTCTGGTGATACAACGGCAGGTGAACGCGCCAAGCAGAAAACAAAAATGCCGGATTTATTGATTACAACGCCTGAAAGTTTGCACCTTTTGCTGGCTTCCAAAGAATATGAAAAAACCTTTAAAAATTGCACGGCGATCGTTATTGATGAATGGCACGAATTGCTCGGCTCCAAACGCGGCGTACAAACAGAACTCGCGCTATCACGATTAAAAACCATTGCACCGAAAATGCGCATCTGGGGCATTTCAGCCACGATTGGAAATCTCGATCAGGCACGTGAAGTATTGCTAGGAATTAATTCTGAGCATTATAAAAACTCAGTATTGATCCGTGCACATCTCCACAAAAAAATAAAAGTGCTTTCGATCATTCCCGAAAAAATGGAAACCTATCCGTGGCGCGGACATATGGGTTTGCATTTAATTGATGAGGTAGCAAAAATCATCCGTGCAAGCAAAACCACTTTAATTTTCACGAACGTCCGCTCAGCCTGTGAATTGTGGTTTCAGAAATTGCTCGAAAAATATCCCGAATTTGCAGGCGAAATGGCGATGCATCACGGCAGCATCAATCGGGAAACCAGACTATGGGTTGAAAATGCCATCCGCGACGAAACGCTTAAGGTAGTCGTCTGCACATCAAGTTTAGACTTGGGTGTCGATTTCGCTCCGGTGGAAACCATCATCCAGGTGGGCGGTCCGAAAGGTGTCGCGCGTTTTCTACAAAGAGCGGGGCGAAGTGGTCACCAACCAGGAAAAGAAAGTGTGATTTATTTTCTGGCAACCCATGCGATTGAACTCGTAGAAGCTTCCGCACTCAAAAAAGCAGTTGCCGAAACGGTCGTTGAAGATCGTGCGCCATACCTAGACAGTTGGGATGTGCTCGTACAATATTTGAACACGCTCGCGGTTTCCGATGGATTTCTTCCCGAGCAGATTTACAAAGAAGTGGCGACGACCTTCTGTTACCAAGGCATAACACCTGAAAACTGGAACTGGATTCTAAATTTCATAACCAATGGAAGCCAAAGTTTACAAGCCTATGATGAATATAAGAAAGTGGAAATTGATGAAAACGGCTGTTTTAAAATCAACAATAAAAGAATCGCAATGCACCACCGCATGCAGATTGGAACGATTGTCGGCGACGCAGTTTTGAACGTGAAATACATGACCGGTGGTTACCTCGGTACGATTGAAGAATGGTTTATTTCGAAACTCAAACCCGGTGATGCCTTTTCGTTTGCGGGTAAAAAACTCGAATATTTCCGTGTCAAAGACATGCAGGTTTTGGTGCGCAAGGCTGATCCGAAAAAACCGTCAAAAACTGTGAGCTGGATGGGCGGAAGAATGGCATTGTCAGCACAAATGAGCGAATTGCTGCGACATGAATTGTATGCTGCGAATTCCGGAAACTTGACACCGGAACTCAAAGCTTTAGCGCCTATGTTTAATCGGCAAAGAAAGGAAAGCATCGTCCCCAATGCCGATCAATTCCTGATTGAAACCTTCAAAACGCGTGAAGGTTTTCATGCGGTTTTTTATCCGTTTGAAGGTCGCTTTGTGCATGAGGCATTGGCGAGCATTATGGCATATCGCATCAGTTTATTGGCGCCAATCACTTTTTCGTTAGCGTATAATGATTATGGATTTGAATTGCTATCGAACACTGAAATCGATATGCAGGCTGTCTTCGACAACAATTTATTCACAACGGAATACCTGCACCATGATCTACAAAACAGCCTCAACGCTACGGAAATGGCACGCCGAAAATTTCGGGATATTGCGATTATCGCAGGATTGGTTTTTACAGGAATGCCGGGAAAACCGATTAAAACACGACACCTCCAAAGCGGCTCACAACTGATTTTTGAAGTATTTCGGGATTACGAACCCGACAACCTATTGTTGCAACAGGCATTTCGGGAAACTTTCGAACACCAACTTGAGGAAGGACGATTGATTCAGGCGTTGGAAAGAATCAAAGAACAGCAAATCGTTTGGAAGCCATGCAGCAAGCCGACTCCGTTCAGTTTCCCGATCATCACCGACCGTTTGCGAGAAAAGTTGTCGAGCGAGACTTTGGCGGAACGAATCAAAAAAATGACCACAGCTTACATGAAATAAATGACACACACAATCCAGATTCAAGACCAAATTTTTATTTTGCATCCCTGCGGCGGCGTGTTTTGGAAGGAAAAACACATCTTGCTGATTTCCGATGTGCATTTGGGGAAAGTGGCGCATTTTCGAAAACATGGCGTCGCGATTCCCAATGAAGCGATCTTTGCAAATTTCAAACGCCTTACCGATATCGTTAAGTTTTTTAATCCCGAACAAATCATTTTTCTTGGCGATCTGTTTCACAGCAAAATCAATAACGAATGGGATTTATTTGCGGACTGGGTACATTCAGTTGCAAAAGAAATTGTTCTCGTAGAAGGCAACCACGACATTGTCGACAGAAAAAATTACGCGGATTTAAAAATCAAATGTTATCCAGCACTGCAAATTGATGATTTTTTACTGACGCATCATCCGCAAGAAAGCCCGGGATTTTTTAATTTCTGTGGTCACATTCATCCCGGTATCAAACTCAAAGATGTAGGCAGGCAGGCTTTACAACTGTCTTGTTTTTTTCAGAAACCTACGCAAATGACATTGCCGGCTTTCGGCGAATTTACAGGGAATTGTTACTTGAAACCTACAGAAGATGACAAGGTTTACGTCATTACTAAGGACGACGTGATTTTAATTTCGGGAAATTAATTCAGTGCAAAAGGCGCACTCAATTTGAAAGTCGGCACAATCACTTTGAAGATTCGTGTCGACGTAAAATTGATCATGTTGAAATGTCCGCGCATCGCACCAAATGGAGAAGCCAAAAGACAACCTGAACTATAAGTATGCGTTTCACCTGGTTTGAGCACCGGTTTTTTACCGATAACGCCTTCGCCATCCACGATTTCTAGATCATTTAAAGAATCGAAAATTTCCCAATGTCTCGCTGTGAGCTGCACGGAATCTTTGCTGTGGTTTTCAATCGAGATTTCATAACTAAAAGCAAAATGGATCTTGTGATTTTTGAAGTATGTACCTTCAAAAGTCGTCAAAACCGAAATTTTTATGCCCCTTGTTATTTGTGAAACCATGGTTGATTTATGAGTGAATTGCTGTCAAATTTACGAAAAACTGAATTTTAGACGATAAATTAAAGTTAAATTTTCTTAATTAATAATATTCTCCGAAGTCACGACAGTTTTCCCAATGATGCGGTCATAACGCTGGTTATTTTCCCTATAGTAAACCAATGTAAAATAATCATTGACCGTTTGGAAAAAATTGCCGTCAATCGCTTTTTCATGATCAATTTTTCCTGATTTATCGGCGACTACATATTGGTAATTTGTAAAGCCCTGCTTGAGCATAATTGCTTTTTCATAAACGGCTTTTTCAGCATTATATTCCATTTTATTGTCGGGCGTCAGCGCATAGTTATTGAACATGCCATTGACATAAATATGCTTTTTTTCATAAAATGAAGGTGCCGATAACGAGAAGAAGATCCAAGCGTAATCGGCTTCGATATCGTTGTTCTCTACATTGAGATTTTTTATCAAGAAGTTACCATTGTAATCCGGATTGTACGAGTAAGGCTCACGTGCCCGGGCTTCATCAGTATACAAATAACCATTATAAACGCCACCTTGTGAATCAATTCTAGCAATGTTATTGACGGCGCCGCGAATGTCTTTGTTTTCAAAATACCGAAACTCATTGCCGCCCCAAAATTGTGTCTCCGCATCGTATTTATAAATCAGATCATTGCCAATCGTATACATTGGTTTGACGTTGGTGATACCGGAATTGATCTGTCCGTTTTGCAGTAGCAGAATTTTAACATTGGTCAGTGGACTTTGAAAATTGATCGTACTGGATTTAATGGTGAAATCCATATTATGTTTGTAGTTGACATCGGCTATATTTCTGGCTCTTTTGACCTGGGCCGAAATGCTTACGATATTTTCATAGACGATGAATTTCCTTGAAAAAACAACGTCTCGGTCTTCATTTACAATTTTAATCATATAGTTGCCGCTGACCAGTAACCGCGTGTTTCTGTTGGGAAATTGGATTCTATAATGCGAGTAAATCTGTAACGTGTTGTAAGAATTGGTATAATCTTGAATCCGCTGGTTGTCGAAACCCTGCAGATATTCATTGATCGAAAGCTGTGACGGTTTCCAATCGTAATCACAATGCACGATTTGATAATAGTAATTCGCTTCGTTGCCGAACAGATCATCAAACGACAACTGAAAAGTGTCACCCAATTGAAAAATCGGCACAATGTTCTGTCCGTTTTGGACAAACGAAATTGTTTTGATGTTGTAAGGTGGGTTGACTTCTTTTTCTACTTGAGCGCTGCTGACAGAACAAGCAAACACGAGCAGTAGGAAGGTGTAAAATGATTTCAACATACGGTATTACTTTTTAAGAAAGTAAATATAATACTATATTGATTTCAAATCGATTAAAATTAACGTTTGTGTAGTTTATTTTTTTGTGCAAACGGGAATGATTTCTCCGGGTGCCAGACAATATTGGTCGACCAATTCCGGCGATAGCATTTTCGTATAGTCGACTTCCTGCACTTCAAATCCGATGCTTCGGAGCTTGTCAAAATAATCCCTTCCATAAATGCGAACGTGGTCGTATTGCCCGAAAATTTCGGCGCGTTCTTTCGCATCGGTAATGCCGTCATCGGAAAATGTAACAGCACGGTTCAAGTCCTGCGGAATTTGGAAAATGCCCAGACCGCCTGGTTTCAAAACGCGATACAATTCCTGCATCGCTTTGGTGTCATCCGGAATGTGCTCTAAAACGTGGTTGCATAGAATGACATCGTAGGCATTGTCTTCGAACGGGAGATTGCAAATGTCGGCTTTGACATCAGCGAGCGGTGAAAGCAAATCAGTCGTCGTGTAATCTAGGTTTTTTTGGTTGCGGAATAGCTTGTAGAATGCTTGTTCCGGTGCGAAGTGTAATACTTTTTTGGGCGCGGTAAAAAAATCGGTTTCGTTTTTCAGATACAACCAAAGCAATCGGTGTCTTTCGAGAGAAAGTGTGCTAGGCGACAATACGTTATTGCGCTGTGTTCCGTAACCATACGGCAAAAACATCCTGAAACTTTTCCCATCAATCGGATCGGTGTATCGGTTTCCTTGTAATGCGAATGCCAATAACGGACGCGCGACATAACTCAATCGGATTAGAATTGGGCGCGGGATGGTATTCAATATGAGTTTGAAAAGTTTCTTCATTACAATATCAAAGGTTCACGACGAAACTCATCTTCCTCATCACTCACAATGCCTAAAGCTTTATAAACGTAAGCAAACGTCGAAAGCAATTCAGGTTTCCCATCGATAATCGCCACATCATGTTCGAAATGCGCGCTCGGTTTTCCGTCTGCTGTTAAGATCGTCCAGCCGTCTTTGAGTTGCTTGATGTTGCGCGTGCCCATATTGATCATCGGTTCAATCGCTACGACCATGCCTTCGACGAACAGTTTACCACGACCACGTTTTCCGTAATTGGGCATTTCAGGATCTTCGTGCATTTTT
Organism: Flavobacterium sp.; assembly: GCA_031425295.1. Lineage (GTDB taxonomy): Bacteria > Bacteroidota > Bacteroidia > Flavobacteriales > Flavobacteriaceae > Flavobacterium. The sequence continues at coordinate 28,768 of JANPJB010000101.1, forward strand.
TGCCCCAATCCATGTCCGACCAATTCGCGAACGACACCATAACCGTGACCTTCCGTGTATTTCTGGATGGCATTGCCGACATCTTCCACGCGGTTTCCGATGCGAAATTCACGGATGCCAACATACAAAGATTCTTTGGTTACCTGCAGTAATTTTTTGGTTTCGGGATCGACTTCCCCAATTTCAAACGAATACGCATGATCGCCATGATACCCATTTTTAAAAGCACCGCAATCTACAGAAATTACATCGCCTTCCAGCAGCGGCGTATTATTCGGAATACCGTGAACGACCTGGGCATTCGGGCTCATACACAACGAATTCGGAAAACCGTACAAGCCTAAAAAACTGGGTACGGCACCGTGATCGCGGATGAACGCTTCGGCTAATTTATCGAGATATAAAGTCGTGATGCCAGGTTTGATCTCACCCGCAATCATGCCTAAAGTTTTAGAGACAATCAGTGCACTTTCACGCATCAATTCAATTTCTTCGCTTGTTTTTTGGATAATCATGTTCTTCAGATTGAAGGTGCAAAAGTACACTTTTTTTATATTTTTTTCGAGGAGCTGAATCCCGCTATACGCTAAATCTTTTCTGCCGAACGACGGCAAAAAAGGATATCGCTGCTATCGGGGCTAGGGCATCAGTTTCAAAAAGAACTGCAGATTGATTTATCCGTCTGAAATATTACTTAACCGCTTTTGCTTTTCTCAAATCAACATTGAAAATTCCCGATACAATAAACCCATTATTTTTCTGGAAAACGTTTTCACCATTTACTTCGCGACCCAGCTGTAAAGTTTGATTCAAGTAACCAGCTTCCGCACGAAAATTTTTATTGAATGCATAGCCAAGCAGCACACCAACACGATTTTGGTCGAAAATGTTTTCCCCGATATTGGCTCCAAAACCTAAAAAGACTTCATCGTAAGCCGCTACATACGGTCCATCTTTATAAAGCGGCAACTGCAATCGCAGCATGTATCGCAAACGGTTGGTGTAAATATAAACGTCTTCGACTTCGAGGTCTGCACTAGAATAGCGACCAACCCAACGCTGCTCCAGCATAAACCGATGGCTTATCGAAAGTTGCGCTACGGAATTGCTCAGTTGTACCATTTCGAAAATGCGGTGTTCCGTAAAATCTTTTCCCATACCGTTGAGCGGAATGTCGCCATAGGCATAGGTTTCCGCCCAAGCATAACCAACACGGAATAAAACTTCGTTATTGTATTTATAGTTAACACCAACCCGAAGTAAACCTTGCTGCCACTCGTTTCCATAATCAGAGCGACGCCATTGGTATTCCGTATGAACACCGAAATGGTTTGAAACCGCAAAAGTGGCATTGGCAGCAAACCAGCCAATGTTATTGCTGTCGGTGATCCTGCTTTGCGCCAAACTGGTCAAGGCACAAAACAGCATTAGCATATAACTGCAACTAAGTTTCAAATTTTGGTCTGCCATAAATTATAAAAGCGAATGTTGCGTCATTACTGCTGGTTTTTCAATGCCCATCAATGCTAAAATGGTGGGTGCCAAATCGCCCAGAACGCCATCGTGAATCTGCTTCAATTCCGGATCGACCAAAATAATCGGAACCGGATTTGTGGTGTGTGCTGTATTCGGGCTGCCGTCAGGATTGATCATCGTCTCGCAGTTGCCATGATCGGCAATTACGATCGTAGTGTAGTTGTTTTTGAGCGCCGAAGTAATCACTTTTTCGACGCAGATATCGACCGCTTCACATGCTTTAATCGCCGCGTCCATAACGCCGGTATGCCCGACCATATCGCCGTTGGCAAAATTGAGGCACACAAAATCAACCTCGCCTTTTTCGAGTTCAGGAACCAAAGCATCGGCGAGTTCAAACGCACTCATTTCAGGCTGCAAATCGTAAGTCGCCACTTTAGGTGAATTGCGCAGGATTCTGGTTTCACCTTCAAATGGTTCTTCCCGACCGCCCGAAAAGAAGAATGTCACGTGTGGATATTTCTCGGTTTCGGCAATGCGTATTTGTTTCTTATTGTGTTTTTCAAGTACTTCGCCTAATGTTTCGGTGATGTTGTCTTTGTCGAAAATGCGGTAAATGTTGTTGAACGTATCGTCGTAATTGGTCATCGTGACGTAATACATATTCATTTTGTGCATGTTGAATTCGAGGTGGTCTTTCTGGGAAAGCACTTCGGTGAGTTGTCTGCCGCGATCCGTTCTAAAATTGAAGAAAATCACAACATCACCTTCTTTGATCGTTGCAATGGGTTGGTCTTCGTTATTGGTCATCACAATGGCTGGCATGAACTCATCGGTGATGTTTTTTGCGTAGTTTTCTTCGATGGTTCCGACCGCGTTTTTGGAATGTAAACCGGCGCCCAGCACGAGTAAATCATAAGCTTGTTTAACGCGTTCCCAGCGTTTATCGCGATCCATGGCGTAATATCGGCCGATTACCGTCGCGAGTATTGCGAAAGTGCCTTTGACGTGATCGACGATTTCATGGATAAAACCGGCGCCTGATTTTGGGTCGACATCGCGGCCATCCGTAAATGCATGGATGAAAACCTTTTCGAGCCCTTCATCATGTGCCGCGTCGATTAAACCTTTAAGGTGGTTGATGTGCGAATGCACGCCGCCGTCGGAAACCAGTCCGAGAAGATGCACTTCTTTGTCATATTCTTTCGCATAATGAAACGCGTCGGCAATGGCTTTTTCCTTATTGAAAGTTTTGTTGAGCACCGCCAGATTGATTTTCGCCAAATCCTGATATACGATGCGCCCGGCGCCGAGATTCATGTGACCGACTTCGCTGTTGCCCATTTGGCCTTCGGGAAGCCCTACGTTGAGTCCATCTGTGCGTAATTGTGCGTTCGGATATTTTGCATAAAGCGAATTGATGAACGGTACATTCGCGTTATCGATGGCGGAGACTTTCGGGTCTGGAGATTTTCCCCAGCCGTCGAGAATCATCAGGATTACTTTTTTGTTCATAAGTTTATTGGCTTGCAAAGAAGCTAAGCATTTGTTTTAGTAGAATGTTGTTTAGAAACGGATTGCCCTAGCCCTGATCACAGCGGTTATCCTTTTTCTTGCTCCTTTAGCAAGGAAAAGATAGTAGCGAAGAGCAGGAACAGCTGCAAAAATAAATAATAAAATTAGTGTTTCAAGCTGTTGTAATCAATAAAGTAGCGGAAACTGATTGAAAAAATATGATCGAGTAGGTTGTTGTTGAGCAAGTCTTTTGCATTGCGGTTGAAATCGGTCGAGAAGGTGTCGTTGCTGATCACGGCATTGTTCCGGTATAACACGGAAATCTGGCTGCCGGGCGCGAACCACCAGTTGTAGGAAAGGTCGAAATTCCAAGAGTTGAAGTTGGTGTTTTTGTTTTCGGTATAGGTCGTAATGTCGGTTAAATCGCCATTTTGTTCGAGTTGCAGTATATCCTGATTTTTTGCGTAAGACCAATAATGGCGAACGAGAAGGTTGAAATTCATCTTATTGTTGAGTGCGTATTTTCCTTCTAGCGTATTGGTGTAGGTGTTTCGGTTGCGGCGTGCGAAAATGATTTTGTCTTCGGTTGCGGCGTTGTTGTCGTCATCGAAAGTGTCGATAAAGCCCGTGTTGTTATTTTGGTGCAGAAAATTGAATCGATAGATCAATAGCATGTGGTCGCTGAAACGGTATCTTGGGCTAACGGTGAAGCCATAATTGTATCGGTCTTTTTCATTGATCGAAGCCAAGGTTGCATTAAGGTCGAGTACAAACTTTCGGTTGTAATTTGGAGAATAGTACAGGCGGGTTTCTACGAATTCGGGTAAGGTCACAAAACGCATTTCGTTGAATGTTCGGGGTTCGTAGAAATCGTAAACTTTACGGGGTCGGATGTCCATGCCAATGCCGAAGTAATCCATTTTTTTGGTGTTGGAGTCGAGTCCGAAATAAATGTTTGCTGCCTGAACGCGTCCCGTCGTGTTGTCGAATTCCGAATAAAGCGTATTGGTCAGTTGGAACGTATTGAATGTTTTGGTCGGATTCAAAATGCGATAACTCGCTTCACCGAGCAGGTAATGATAATGTGTCTGGAAGTTGATGCCAAGATCGTTGATGTCATAATCTTTTGAAATGTATCGGCTGCTGACGCGATATCGGTATTTGCCGCTGGTTTCGCCAATCGATAATGCTGTATTGTAGCCTTTTTTATCGGTTGGTTTTTCGTTGATAAAACTGTACTTCATTTCGCCTTGCAGATTATACGTGTTGGCTTTCGTGTTGAGATCGAACAGTAGTCCGGTTACATTCGCATCACGGAAATGATCGGCACGCTGCACGTTGGTATTGATCAATGAAACGGAAGAATTGGTTCGAAAACGCTGGTCGAAAACGACTACATTATAGTTTGTTAAAGGCGCCAGTGTTGCACTTCGAGAGGTATTATCATCGGTGTTTGCGATCTTTACGTTCGTCTTTTCGGTTACGGCATTTAAAACGCCGATGCCAAGCCCGTCTTTCGTGCGTCCTGAGATTTTGACAGCGTTGAGCAGTTTGATAGAACTTGGGAATTCTTCAATGGTTTCGTTATCGTTTAAACTGATTGATGGTGCTTGCCCGATTCGTCGTGAATACACGAGATTGCCTTTGCTGAACAAATCGGTTCCTTCGGTGAAGAACGGACGGTTTTCGCTGAATTGCTGTTCGAAGGCGCTGAGGTTCAGTTCGACATTATCGAACTTGGTTTGTCCGAAATCGGGAATCAAGATCGCATCGAGCGTAAAAGCATCGGAGATACCATATTTAATATCGAGACCACCTTTGAGTTCGCCTTTCGTTTTTTCAAATTTATTCGAGTTCAAATAGAATGACGAATAAGGAATAAAGAACAGTCGCGTTGGTGTATTGATGTTGTCGATGCCTTCTAGAATTCCGGATTGCGCACTTTCATTGTTTATTTTTGAGTCGATCAAATTCCACGTATAATCCTGGCGGTCTCTTCTGATTTCGCGGTAGAAGTTAATGCCCCAAGTCTGGAATTTATTTTTTGAGAAACGCAATGCTGCATACGGGATTTTTATCTCGGCAACCCAACCAAAATCGGTTAAGACAACTTTGCTGTCCCAAATGGCATCCCAAGTGAAATCTTGCCCATTCTGATTCGTGAAAATACAATCCATTTGAACGCCTGCCGAACTTACAAAGAAGCGAAAATCTTGCTGGCTGTCATTGAATCCATTGATAAAAACGCCGAAATGTTCTGCAGTACCAAAGATGTCCCGCTGGGTGATTTCCTTACGGATTTTGGAGGGTTCGTCATCGTACATTTTTGCCGCGATGTAAATGCCGTCGTCATTGTAGGCAATTTGCACTTCGGTTTTTTTTCCTTCCGTGATCGGTTTTCCGTTGTCGGGAGCAAACATGATGAAGTCTTTGGCGATAGGTGCATATTCCCAAATCGGTTCGTCGAATTTTCCATCTATGGTGATTTCGCCTGAAGCAACGGCCTTTAAAATTTTCTTTTGGCTGTAGGAAACAAGGTGGAACAGGCTTATAAAAAATAGTATGAAGTAAGAAAATTTACCCATAAACGCTAGTAGTTTGAGAACAAAAATAACGATTAAATTGAAAGCGGCAACTGATTGGCAATAAAATGAAGGTTCTTTCGTTTTCGATAAGCGCTTGTATTTATGAGGGTAATGTAATTTTAAAATTATCCTTCAATAGGTCAAAAACGTGCATTTTGTCGATTATTTGCGTAGATAATCGTATTTTTTTGTTAAAAAATTTGTTTGCTTCAATATGATTTAATAGGTTTGTCACCCCTAATCTATTGTAGAACCTAATCTAAATCAATGAATTATAAAATAGTCTCAATCGTCTCGGTGTTTTTCTTGATGTCATTCACACCAATTAAAACAAATGTTTCCACTACAAAATTATTAGCTGATTCAAAAGGCGGCTTCGAAGCCAAGGCAGCGAATTTGTATGCCGGACTCAACGCAAATCATTTCGAATTGCCACAGTTGAAAAGTTTTTCTGAAGCTTTGAAAGGATTTTACCAATTACAGCAAAAAGGAGAATTGCAACGTGACGTGCTCACGATCATCGATTTCAGCATGTCTTCAAACACCAAAAGACTTTGGATCATCGATATGGCGAGCGAAAAAGTATTGATGAATACGTATGTGTCGCATGGTAAAAACACCGGTGAGGAATTTGCGAATTCATTTTCCAACACCGATTCCTCGAACAAGAGTAGTTTAGGATTTTACACAACAGGAGAAATATACAACGGAAAACACGGCATGTCTCTAAAATTAGACGGGATGGAGCAAGGTGTTAATGACAATGCTAGAAGAAGAGGCATCGTAATGCACGCGGCGGACTATGTGTCTACCGATTTCATTAAAAACCACAACCGTCTCGGGCGAAGTCAAGGTTGTCCAGCAGTGCCCGTCGAATTGTCTAGCCAGATCATTCAAATGATTAAAAACAAATCGTGTTTGTTCATCTATCATCCTTCAAGAAATTATAACGTCAACGGAAAACTGGTCTAAGCACCAGTTTTTTTATGCATAATATAGTGCATACCAATCGGTTCGATTTCAAATTGGTCACCGATTTTTTCAAACCCCATTTTTTCGTAGAAGCCAACGGCAATAATGCGTGCGTTGAACCATAAGGTATAATGGCTGTGATTGGCATTCAGATGCAATTCGACTGCCCGGACTAAAGCGGCACCGTAACCTTTCTTTTGATGCTGTTCTAAAACCGCCATGCCGCGAATTTGGAATTGCAGCGCGTCATTAAAGGAGGTACTTTTAGTTTCAAATAGGGAAACCACACCCGCCAAAACACCATCTTCATACAGCCCAAAATGACATGTTGATTCCGCATCATCATTGGCATAAATGCATTTTTCAAAAGGTTCGCCTTTTCGCAAGATCTCGTGTCGGATTGGATATAATTCGGTTGGTGTAATTTTTTTAAGGGCAATCATAGATTAACAGAGCATTAATTCGGTAACAATTTAAGGATAAAAACATTGGCTTACGAAACCTGGGCTGCATTCAAATAAAAAGCAATTTTATTAAAAAAAACTTGCAAGTCAATAAACTTATTATTTATATTTGCACCACCAAAAACGGAGTTTCATCGAACACAATAAAGATGAAAGCTTTGTGAGATAAATAAAATGCGGAAGTAGCTCAGTTGGTAGAGCTCCAGCCTTCCAAGCTGGTTGTCGCGAGTTCGAGCCTCGTCTTCCGCTCTGAAATGAAAAACCTCTAATGAAAGTTAGAGGTTTTTTTGTTGGTATATATTTCTAAACAGCAACAACACCTTTAATGTGCGGATGCGGATCATAATCCGTCAAAGTAAAATCGTCAAAAGTAAAATCAAGAATGTTCTTGACTTTCGAATTCAAAATCATTTTTGGTAATGGTTTCAGATCGCGTGATAATTGCAATTCCAATTGTTCGAAATGGTTGTTGTAAATATGCGCATCGCCAAAAGTATGAATGAATTCCCCTGGCTGTAAATTACAAACCTGGGCAATCATTAACACTAATAAAGCATAGGATGCAATATTGAAAGGCACGCCCAAAAAGATATCGGCAGAACGCTGGTACAACTGGCAAGACAATTTTCCGTCGGCAACATAAAATTGGAAAAACGCATGACATGGCGGCAAAGCGACTTTTCCATTCGCCACGTTTTCTGAAAATGATTTAGAAGTATCAGGAAGCACCGATGGGTTCCATGCGGAAATCAACATGCGGCGGCTGTTCGGATTGGTTTTTAAAGTATCGATCAATTCTGTAATCTGGTCGATGCCCTCGCTGTTCCAGTTGCGCCATTGGTGGCCGTAAACCGGTCCGAGATTGCCATTTTCATCGGCCCATTCATCCCAAATCTTAACACCGTTTTCATTGAGGTAACCGATATTGGTATCGCCTTTCAGAAACCACAGCAATTCATGTACGATTGACTTTAAATGTAATTTCTTAGTCGTCACCATTGGGAAACCTTCGCTCAAATCAAATCGCATCTGGTACCCGAAAACACTTTTGGTTCCGGTTCCGGTGCGGTCGCCTTTTTGGGTTCCGTTCGCTAGGACGTGCTTCACGAGGTCGTGGTACTGCTTCATTTCATGATATTTTGAATTTTGAATTTTGAATTTTAAATTGAAACGGTTTCCCATTCAAAATTTATAATGTAAAATTCAAAATAATTTTATGATTCTCGTTTCGAAATTTCATCCCGGATTTTCGCCGCTTTCTCATAATCCTCATCCTGAACCGCACCTTCTAAAAGTTCGTGCAGTTCCGATAAGCTGTGTTTTGTATAGGTATCGCCCGATTGATTGGTTTCTTCCATGCCGAAAGTTTCGGGTGTTGAAAGCACGCCGTCGAGTTCTTCGCTGTCTTTGTTGGCCTCAATCGAATTGCTTTTGAGGTAGATTCCGGCCTTGTCCAAAATGTTTTTATAAGTGAAAATTGGAGCCGAAAAACGCAGTGCCAATGCAATCGCATCGGAAGTTCTCGCGTCTATAATTTCCTCGATTTTGTCTCGTTCACAAATGATGCTCGAATAAAAAACACCGTCGACCAACTTGTGAATGATCACTTGCTTGACAACAATATCAAAACGCTCTGCGAAATTTTTGAAAAGATCATGCGTCAACGGTCGCGGCGGCTTGATTTCTTTTTCAAGCGCTATGGCAATCGACTGGGCTTCAAAAGCACCAATGACAATCGGTAGTTTTCGCTCACCATCCACTTCATTCAGAATCAACGCATACGCTCCGTTTTGCGTTTGGCTGTAGGAGATTCCTTTTATAGTTAACTTTACTAAACTCATAATTGCAAAAGTACAACGAATTGGTACAAACTACCAACACCTTTTTTAAACAAAAAAAGGCTATCCGAATCAAGTGCATCCCGATAGCCTTTCAGAGGCACAATTTAAAAAAAATTATGAATTTTGTGCTTTAAAAGCTTTTAATTTTTCAGTCAATTTAGGAACAATATCAAAAAGATCACCAACAACTCCGTAATCCGCTACCTTAAAGAAAGGTGCTTCAGGATCGGAGTTAATCACCAACTTCACTTTCGAAGAGTTGATGCCCGCAATATGCTGGATCGCGCCTGAAATTCCAATGGCAATGTATAAATTTGCGGCTACTGGTTTTCCGGTTTGCCCAACGTGTTCGCCGTGAGGTCTCCAATCTAAGTCAGAAACCGGTTTCGAACAAGCTGTCGCTGCGCCCAATACCGAAGCCATTTCTTCAACCATACCCCAGTTTTCTGGACCTTTCATACCACGTCCGGCAGATACTACAATATCGGCATCCGCAATCGTGACTTTTCCGGATGATTTCTCTACCGATTGTACTTTCACACCAAAATCCGCATCGCTGATTGATGGCGCGAAATCCTCTTCAGCCAATGACGAGGCGTTTTCAAAAACACCGTAGGAGTTTTTACCCAAGCTCAACACTTTAATATCGGTGCTGATTTCTGTAATGTTAAATGCTTTGTTCGAGAACGCGGTTCTTTTGACCTGAAACGGCGAAGTGCTGATTGGCAAACCCACAACGTTTGAGGCGAATCCAGCATCCAGACCAACGGCAACCAATGGCGCTAAGTACAAACTGTCTGTCGTCGATGACAACAAAATCAATTTCACATTTTCTTTCTGAGCCGCTTGTTTAATCGCATCGGCGTAAGCTTTAGCAGTAAATCCGGCGAGTTTATCGTTGCTGATTTTCAAAACTTTATCAACACCGTATTTCGATAATTCAGAAACATCACCGGCGTTAACCGTTACTGCTGTTACCGTTGTTCCCATACTTTGCGCAACCGCTTTGGCGTATGAAGCCAATTCGAAAGCGACTTTCTTAAATTTTCCTTCTGCAGATTCTGCGTATATTAATATAGACATCTCGCTATTATTTTGAATTTTAAATTTTAAATTTTTGGTCGTTCCCCTGCGGGTCGGGCTTTCGGCTGCACACGGTGCTTGCCTCTATCCCTAACGTGGTCCAGTTTTCCTTAGATTACTTTCGCTTCGTTGTGCAATGCGTTGACCAAGCCGTCTAGATCATCTGCCGAGAATAATTTCACGGCTGATTTCGGAGCTGGTTTCTCAAATTTTACTGCTTTGGTTTCTGTGTTGGCTGCAACGGGTTCCAAAACGGTCAAAGCTTTGGTTCTTGCGGTCATAATACCACGCATATTCGGAATGCGCAAATCTTTTTCCTCAACCAATCCTTTTTGTCCGCCGATGATGAGTGGGAGTGATGTCGATACGATTTCTTTTCCACCATCAATTTCACGAGCTGCGGTAGCTGAATTGCCATCAACTTTAACTTCAATGCAAGAATTTACAAAATTGTAGCCTAATAAACCGGCCAACATGCCCGGAACCATACCGCCGTTGTAATCCAAAGATTCTTTTCCGGCAATCACTAAATCATACCCGCCATTTTTGATAACTTCCGCCAATTGTTTCGCTACGAAAAATCCGTC
>JANPJB010000102.1:0-4868 GCA_031425295.1 Flavobacterium sp.
AATTTTCAGTACTTTTTCAACATTAATCCACGATTTCGGATACTTTTTTTCAATCAATAAATACTGTACGACATGCTGACGAACCCATTCTTCGGGTGTCAGTATCACAAATTTTTTCCGGATCTCATCGAAAATAGCGACCTTATTTTCACTATTTTTGAAACGAAACGGATACGCAGGAAAATGGAGTTTTTGCATGGCGTAAAAGTAAGTAAAAGAAATTCCAATTTTTAAATTCCAAATACCAAAACTTGACACAATGGTTTTGAAATTTGAATCTTGAAATTTGGAATTTGGAATTTGGAATTTGAATTTTTAAAAAATGGATGAAGTTGTAAAAATTGTAAACGATATCAAAGCAGGCAATATCAAGCCAATCTATTTTCTGATGGGCGAGGAGCCTTACTACATTGACCGGCTGTCTGATTTCATTGAGCATAACATCTTATCGGAAGAAGAAAAAGGGTTCAACCAAACGGTACTTTACGGGCGCGATGTTTCGATTGAAGACATCATATCAACCTGCAAACGTTATCCGATGATGGCGGAGCGGCAAGTCGTGATTGTGAAAGAAGCGCAAGACTTATCGAAAACGATCGACAAGCTCGAAAGCTATGCCGAAAACCCAATGCCATCGACGGTTCTCGTGGTTTGCTATAAATATAAAACACTCGACAAACGCAAAAAAGTTACCAAAACGCTCGATAAAAACGGACTCGTTTATGAAAGCAAAAAACTTTACGAGAATCAAATAGGCGAGTGGATCAAGCGCGTGCTACAAGGAAAAAATTACGCGATTGAACCGAAAGCATCAGCCATGTTGGTCGAGTTTTTGGGTACGGATTTGAGTAAAATCAACAATGAACTCGAGAAACTGCAGATCATTCTTCCAAAAGGCAATACGATTACGGCGAAACATATCGAAGACAATATCGGTTTCAGCAAGGATTATAATGTATTCGAGTTGCGCAAAGCGATTGGCGACAGAAATCAGCTCAAAGCCTACCAAATCGCACAGTATTTTGCGGACAATCCGAAAGACAATCCGATGGTTGTGACGACGAGTTTGGTATTCAGTTTTTTTGTAAACCTGCTGCAGTATCACGGATTGAAAGATAGAAACCCTAAAAATGTAGCTGCGGTGCTTAAGGTAAGTCCGTATTTCTTGAAAGATTATGATGTCGCTTTGCGGAATTATCCGATGCGGAAAGTCAGCGCCGTCGTTGCTAAACTGCGCGATATCGATGTCAAAAGCAAAGGTGTTGGCGCGAATGCATTATCAAATCATGATTTGCTCAAAGAAATGCTCGTATCGGTTTTTAATTGATAGGACTTTGACTTCTAATTTTTTATTCAAAACGGAAGTTCGGCTGTCGAAAAATAATTCATTTTAATTTTAAATTTTCCCGATATTTGCGCCTTAAATTGAATCAATATGATGAACAAAAATACGGTTCTGGGCTGGGCGACGCTGATCATGATTATCATGGGATTGATACTGATTGCCTTGGGCGCTTTCCGATATGACGATGTTGCCGGTTGGGGATTTGTAGCCGTGGGCGTTGGTTTTTTTGCCAATGCTTGGGTTTTCAATGCGCTTAAAGGCAGGGTCTGAATCAAAAATCTAAGGCTATAAAATATAATCGGTATTGATAAAATTAGATTCTTTATTGTTTAGTAAAGCTTGCAAAATTTCATTATTATATTCATTGTCTTTAGCAGCAACAAAGGTCCTAATTGAAAAAGAGCGTAAGGCATCAAAAACACTTAATGTGCCAACAGCAGAGTCTTTTCTACCTGTAAACGGATAAATATCGGGTCCTCTTTGGCACGAACTATTGAGATTTACTCTTGTTACCAAATTCACTAGTGTATCTATTAGAGGCGCAATGGTTTTTATGTTTTTACCAAATAAACTTACTTGCTGACCATAGTTAGATTCTGCCATATCGTCTAGTGGTTCTTGTATGTTTTTAAAAGTTAATATGGGTACAACAGGTCCAAATTGCTCTTCATAATATACTTTCATTTTTTTATTTACAGGATATAAAACCGCAGGATAAATATAATTTTCTAATCGTTCGCCACCTTTTTTATTAATTACTTTAGCGCCATTTGCAACCGCATCATCAATTAAACCTTGCAAATACTCGGGCTTTTCCTTTTCTGGCAACGGCGTTAAAAAAACATTTTCATCCCAAGGATTTCCATATATTAATTGATCCACTTTGGCACAAAAACGTTTGTTAAATTCATCAGCAATCGATTCGTGAACATATAGAATTTTAAGCGCTGTGCAACGCTGACCATTAAAAGATAAACTTCCTGAAATACATTCTGAAATGGCTAAATCTAAATCGGCATCTGCTAGAATGATAGCAGGATTTTTTGCTTCAAGTCCTAATATTAATCGCAATCTATTTTTATTTGGACTTTGATCTTGCAACGCAACTGCAGCGTTACTGTTGCCAATTAAAGCTAAAATTGCAATTTTACCCGATTTCATAATGGGTGTTGCAACCTCTCGACCACGACCGTAAACGATATTGATTACCCCTTTAGGAAAACTTTTTTGGAAAGCTTCTAATAATGGAGAAAGTAACAAAACGCCTAATTTTGCGGGTTTAAAAACCACTGTATTTCCCATAATAATCGCAGGAATTAGCAATGTAAAAGTTTCGTTTAATGGATAATTATAGGGTCCAAGACACAAGACAACACCAACAGGACCGCGGCGAATCATTGCGTTGATGCCTTGGTTTTTAGTGAATTTAGCGGAACTTCTATCAATTATTTTATACTCTTCAATAGTTTCATTGATGTAATCTACTGTTCTATCAAATTCTTTTTGAGAGTCTACATATGATTTTCCTATTTCCCACATTAAAAGTTTTACAACTTCCTCGCGCGTTTTTTTCATCTCGACTACAAAATTCTGCATACATTTTATTCTGTCGATAACTTTCATTGTAGGCCATGAACCTTGACCATTATTGTATGCTAAAACGGAAGAGTCTAATGCTTCTAGCGCTTCTTTTTCTCCCATTACAGGAGTTGAACCTAATAGGGTTGGTTCGTATTTAGCTTTTGAAGAAATGGTAGAATAGATATTTATGGTTTTTCCATTCCATTTTTTTAATGCACCATTGATTAAATAGGTTTCTTGGTTTAACGGCGTTTTAATTTGATATTTTTCTGGTATCAATTGCATTTGTCAATTTATGGATTAAAATGTAGTTAATGAAATAATTCGAAATGTATCGTTAGTTAAATTCTAACATTGTATAAAAGTACATGAAAAAATGTTTTGTTTAACAAAAATGTATAAATAGTAAACAAGAAAACCTACTTATATTATCATTTAGGCTAAAAAAATATTTTTAGTATTAACTGAGGCCATGATAAATTTTAGATTTATTAAATCAGTTCAAAACGCCTCTTAATTTATTTGCATTTACTTGCTGTTGTATTAAAGGAATTAAACTCACTATTAAAATAGTCATTTAAATCATCTACTGATATTCTTATACCCAGACTCTTTTTCATTTTTTTACCATTATCAAAAGATTTTAAAAACTAAGAATTCCAAATTCATCATTTGCATTCTTTTTATTTAAAACTATCTTTGTTGACTTTATATAAGTTTTATAAATTATGATTACAAAACACAAGTATCGATGCTCATATAAAGTGGGAACGTAAAGTGTGAACATTTTATGTAAAATCATATTTACAAAAGTTGTAATTTTATAAATAACACAAAATCAATTATTTTATTAAAATAAAAAATACTTATGTCAGACGATAAAAAAGTAATATTCTCGATGCAGAAACTGAGTAAAACCTACTCGGGCGCCGACAAGCCGGTATTAAAAAATATTTATCTCAGCTTCTTTTACGGCGCTAAAATCGGAATTCTCGGACTCAACGGTTCGGGAAAATCCTCGCTTTTGAAAATTATTGCAGGCGTCGATAAAAACTACCAAGGCGACGTGGTTTTTCAGCCAGGTTACACCGTAGGCTATTTAGAGCAGGATCCACAACTCGATGATTCGAAAACCGTAATCGAAATCGTGCGTGAAGGTGTCGCTGAAACGATGGCGGTACTTGACGAATTCAACAAAATCAATGATCAGTTCGGTTTGCCTGAAGTGTATGAAAACGCGGATAAGATGCAACAGCTCATGGACCGCCAAGCCGACCTGCAGGATAAGATTGATGCGCTCGGTGCCTGGGAAATCGATACGAAACTAGAAATCGCGATGGATGCCTTGCGCACTCCCGAAGGCGATACGCCCATTAAAAATTTGTCAGGCGGAGAACGCCGTCGTGTGGCTTTGTGCCGTTTGTTATTGCAGCAACCCGACGTTTTGCTTCTTGATGAGCCGACGAATCACCTCGATGCAGAAAGTGTATTGTGGCTCGAGCAGCATTTGGCGCAATACGCAGGAACCGTAATCGCCGTAACGCACGACCGTTATTTCTTGGATAATGTCGCAGGCTGGATTCTCGAACTCGATCGCGGCGAAGGCATTCCATGGAAAGGCAACTATTCTTCATGGTTAGACCAAAAATCAAAACGCATGGAGCAGGAAGAAAAAGTCGCTTCGAAACGCAGAAAAACTTTAGAGCGCGAGCTTGATTGGGTTCGTCAAGGTGCGAAAGGCCGACAAACCAAACAAAAAGCGCGTTTGGAGAACTATGATAAATTGCTCAATGAAGACCAAAAACAACTCGATGAAAAACTCGAGATCTACATTCCAAACGGACCGCGTCTCGGAACCAATGTCATCGAGGCTAAAAATGTAGCCAAAGCTTTCGGCGATAAATTGTTGTATGACAATTTGAATTTCACCTTGCCACACGCC
>JANPJB010000103.1:0-49579 GCA_031425295.1 Flavobacterium sp.
GTCAGAAAGTTACACTTACGATACTGACAAAAAAACGTTCACTGATGATGCTCCGTATTGTATTGAAAACTTTTTTGGCGCTGGAAATATGTATTCAACAGTTGAAGATATGTTAAAACTGAATAATGCCATTTTTGGAAATCAGATTCTTTCTGACTGCTTACGGTTTTTGGGGTTCGAATGGTTGGGGAAATTTCAAGGAAAAATTCTACTACCGAACTGGCGGAATTTTAGGTTCAACCTCGAATTGGATCAATACGCTTAAAACAAATAAAACTATTATCGTGATGAGCAACACAAATGCGACAAATCTTTACGAAATTTCGGAAAAACTGTATTTGGCGAGTCTTAGTAATTAAAAAACAACTATAACAGCTGTACCGTTTCATTACTCGATTTTATTAGCAGAAACTTTTACTTGACGAAAAATTCTATCTTAGTGCAAAAAAATCGCAGTTCGCTTCACCGAATAAGGCGCGGCTGCGGAACTACGAACTTAAATATGAAGCAAACTAAACTAATTATCTTACTGTTTTTTACAACATTTATTGCCGTAGGGCAAGATCAAAATATTGATAGTTTAAAAACGCTAAAATTCAATTATAAAACTCTAATTATTCCTGCAGCCTTAATTGGATACGGGATTGTTGGTCTTGAAAGCCACACCGTCAAACTCGTCAATTCAAATACGAAAAAAGAAATAACAGAACATATCGATGAAAAGCTGACGATAGACGACTTTTCGCAGTATAGTACATTTGCATCGGTTTATGCACTTAATGCAATAGGCATTCAAGGGAAACATAACTTTAAAGATAGGACCATTATTTTAGGTACTGCCTACATAATAATGGGCGCAACCGTAAACCTAATTAAGAATACGGGAAATGTTGAAAGACCGGATCGAACTTCCAACAACTCATTTCCATCTGGGCATACTGCAACAGCTTTTATGGGTGCTGAATTTTTATATCAAGAGTATAAAGATAGCTCCGTTTGGTACGGCGTTTCTGGCTATTTGGTTGCTACTGGCACAGGATTCTTTAGAATGTACAATAATCGGCACTGGCTAACTGATGTAGCAGCTGGAGCAGGAATTGGAATTTTAAGTACCAAAATCGCTTATTGGATTCATCCCTATCTGAAAAGAAAAATCTTCAGAGACAACAAAAATATGACGGGAATGATTATGCCTTTTTACAACGAAGGTAAATATGGCTTAGGGATGTGTATTAGATTGTAAGAACGCCACACAACAGCGCACAACAGTGAAGGTTATTTTTCAATTTTGTTAGTCAAGACATTGTCTTAACCAAAAAAGGCTATCTTAGTATAGAAATCGCAGTTCGATTTTTCCATAACGAGGCATGGCGGCGAAATGTTATCAATCATGATCCTCTCGCCTACCTGTAAAATTGAGAATTGTGTTCTGAGTAAAATAGTATCGTAACTTAAATGTAATGCGAAATTAATTATTCCTATCATGAAAAAAATTGTTGTATTGTATTGCTTGTTGTGGACCGTGGCATCGTGGTCGCAGGATTTTTGGACCCAATTTCCTACTTCGCAACCGGTTTCTCCAACAGGTATCAGAAGTATTTCTATTGTTGACACAAACACCACTTGGCTAAATATGAGCTGCGGAACCACTGGTTGTTCCACAATCCGAGGGTATGCAAAAACGGTCAATGGTGGCAGTGTATGCACTACTGATGAAATCGATTTAGGTCCTGAATCTGTAAACCTAGAAGTAGCTAATATCAGCGGTGTATCTGCTTTAACTGCCTATGCTTCTGTTTTTCCAAAACAAGTGAATATTAATGGCGGCGTATGGAAAACTGTAGATGGTGGAAACACTTGGTCAAGGCAAGCTTCTGCTGATTTCTCCACGACAAATTACTCCTTTCCAAATCTTGTCTATTTCTGGAATGTCAATGAGGGCGTTACGTTGGGAGACCCCGCAAATGGATACTTCGAAATTTACACGACCGCTGATGGCGGCGATATTTGGACCAGAGTGCCTTTGTCTTCGGCGCTGATCCCCATAGATCCCGAGGAATATGGCGTTAGAAATAATTTTACAGTGTCTGGGAATACGATATGGGCATTTACGACATTTGGTAGGATACTTAAATCAACAGACAAAGGAAATAGTTGGACGACGCTGCAATCGCCACTATCTTTCGAACCTTGCTGTTTTTGCGACCCTGATGCACATCCGCATTTGGCATTCTCGAATGAAAATCAGGGATTACTCCAAACTGCAAATTACGAATTATACCATACCAACGACGGCGGCACTAATTGGTCGAATCTAGCATGGTCTGGAGTTTTAAGAGATTTTAATATCACCGCTGTTCCCGGCTTGCTCAATACCTATATTTCCATAGGATACGATGTAGATTTCACGCAAAGAGGTTCCTCTTTTTCGATTGATGGAGGAATCACATGGATTGACATTAATAACAATCCCGATCAAGATTTTGTAAATGGCGGTGCCATCGCAATGCTTAATGAGGATTATGGTTTCGCTAGTGGTTTTAGTATTTCTCCAAGCGAAGGAGGCATATTCCGCTGGGGCGGAGGGCCTATGCTTCGGACAGCGATTTTAGCTGTTCCGCTTTTTAATGACAGTAACACTTTTGAAGTGTTTCCGAATCCAACATCAGGTGAAATAAAGATCAGCGGAAAAAATATAAGCAAAATAGAAGTTTTTGATCTTTTAGGAAAGCAATTAGATGCTACGGTGTTTGATGCATTAGATGTTGTTACTGTTGAATTAGCTTACTTAAAAAATGGACTGTATTTAATAAAAGTTTACAACGATACAAACACCTCATTGATCAAGATTTTAAAACAATAATATTTTTGTGCATTGAAATTTACTACCGAACATAAACGCTTATCGAAAGCATCAAAATTAATCGCTGCGACTGGATTCATTGTGCGCTTTTTTTCTATTTTCCTAATGAAGAAAACGCAATTTCCAAACCGCGAATATGTCTGGCGGCAAAGTGTTATACGATAGTTTAGAATTGCAAACTGATGAAATACAACTAAAGAAATGACTTATGAAAAAAGAAAACCAAAATTTCTCCGTTAATTTATTTCAAAAATTTCTTTACACGTTGGTAGCATTCATCGGTTTTCCGTTTCTTATAACTTTGTCAGTTTTGGCATTTGTCGATGTCAATAAATCTAATAATGCAGCCGAAATTGAATTTATTACCAATTGTTACACCATTTGTTATACGCTATTCCCAATTCTTATTATTGCATCAACGCTATTATGGCATTATGCCGATGTGAAAAAAAGAAAATCGAATAACCCACTACGAAACCAAAAATTAATATACTATTGCTTAGTTTCATGCCGTTACTTGCTCGCAGCAATAATCATCTTTTACGGGCTTGACAAATTGATGGTAAATCAATTAAACATGCGATATTATTGGTATGGGGATGAACTAGGAAAATTATCTGGATTTCAGTTAACTTGGTCTTTTTTTGGCTATTCTAAATGCTACAATTCGATAATAGCATTAGCACAAGTTTTTGGAGGTTTGTTGTTATTGTTTCGACGCACAACTTTATTGGGAGCGCTTTTTCTATTGCCGATCTTATTCAATATTGCTCTAATTGATTATAATTATGATATTCCTGCTAAAGACATTATTACCGTGTTATTGTTTATGGATGTATTCCTGATTTGTATTTCTGTTAAATCCTTAATTTCATTTTTCATTTATCAAAAGACCATAGATCCTAAAAAATTAGTTACTAATTATGGTCTACCTACAAAATCCAATAAAGTATCAAAAACCATAGCGGTGTTGGGCGTCTTAATATTTGCTTTCTTTACTAATTTCAAACAAATTAAAACTGTGTCTCAATCACCATTCGAAGGAGCATGGGAAGACATTTCAGTAAAGAACTACAGTGATTCAATTCCAGAAAAAAATGAAAAATTGATTCTGCGGCTATATGTCGAAGGGAAAATCGCCACGATAAAAAAAACGTATCAATACGAAGACTTCAATTTATCGTTCAATAGTAAAAATAATAATTTGATACGCTTGACTAGCCTGAAGGACAGTATGAACCATACTTCAGTCGTTGGGCATTATAAAATAATCAATAAAGACACCTTGGTTTTCGATGGAAAAGAAGGAAAAGACAATGTGCATTGGGTTTTAAAAAGAACATCTAAAGGAAATAAATAAAAACCATCTTACAAAAGGTGTCGAATGCAATCACTGGTTATCCGTTTTTTGTATGTTTCTTTTTCCTACTTTAGTTGCTCCAAATGATGAAGATGAATTCCAAGCCACGATAGATGCTTCTGGCGTCGGAACCTTGGGAGAAGTGCTTTAAGAAACGCGCAAATTCAATCACAATAAATGATCACAATTGACAACTATTTAGACAGCCATTATATACACCGGAGTAACTGGTTGAGAGCCGCCGTTCTGGGAGCAAACGATGGCATAATCTCCATTTCAAGTCTAGCAATTGGCGTCGCTGCAGCAAGTGACACCAAAGAACCGATAATTTTGGCAACGGTAGCCGGACTTGTCGCAGGTGCTTTATCAATGGCGGCTGGAGAATATGTTTCTGTAAGTTCTCAAACAGACACAGAAAAAGCAGATATTGAAAGAGAAAAACAAGAGTTAAAAGAAATGCCCATTGAAGAATTAAATATTTTAGCTCAAATTTATGAGAAGCGTGGCCTAAAAAAAGAAACCGCCATGCAAGTAGCTATTGAATTGACCGAAAATGATGCACTAGCCGCTCACATTAGAGACGAATTAGGAATAAATGAAATTAGTCAAGCAAATCCAATTCAAGCAGCGATTGCGTCGGGTGCAGCATTTACAGTTGGCGGCATTTTTCCACTTTTAACAGTACTATTGGCTCCCGTTAAAAGCACGGAATACTGGCTCTACGGTTCCACAATTATTTTTTTAATTATTTTGGGGACAATGGCTGCAAAAACCGGTGGTTCAAGTATTCCAAAAGCGATATTGCGAATTACGATTTGGGGAACCATCGCAATGGGTTTATCTGCAGCGGTTGGCTATATATTTGGCGTTAGGATTTAATTATAAAATAAAAAGTTATGAACGGAGCACATTGGCATTTAGTGGTAAATCATTTACCAATCATCTTTCCTATTGTTGGAATTCTCGTCTTGATTACGGGTTTTATTTCAAAATCAGAAGCTGTGAAGCGAACAGCAATGATGATTTTTATTTTGGGTTCATTAGCTTCAATCGCTGCAATGACAACCGGCGAAGGTGCAGAAGAAGTAATTGAGCAAATAAGTGATACTACAGAAAACTATATTAAAATCCACGAAGAAACCGCTGAAACATTGGCTTTGCTTTCTTATATTTTAGGAGGCATGTCCTTAATTGGACTTTGGGCAAGTTTCAAGCAAAAAAACTTCTCGAATATAGTTTCAATGGCAATATTAGTCTTTGCAATGGTCGTCATCTTTTTTGGTATGCAGACCGGAACAACAGGAGGAGAAATTAGACATACGGAAATCAGAAGTGGAAATACGCTGCAAGCAAATGAAAAAGATAATGCTGAAAAACACGAAGACGAATAAAAAAACGATGCCCGAGAAAAATCCTTTTTTAAGTAGGGAATTTTTAATATACCATAAGAACTAAAGAGCTAAAAATAAGCGAATTAAAGTTAAAAAAAGAAAAAAATATGATAGGAATCGCCATACTATTTGTAATTCTTGGAATATTAATCAAATATGGCAAAATGTATTTCCTTATTGCCGGATACAACACTTTATCTAAGGCAGAAAGAGCAAAAGTCGATATTAAAGGAATTGCAACCGTTTTCAGAAACGCGATGTTTGGAATGGCATTAATAATGATTATTGGATACTTCACCGCCATTAAATTCGAAAATACCAGTATCGAAAATGCAAGTTTTTTTGGTGCGATTTTAATTGGAATTCCGTATTTATTGATTCAATCAAATTCTAAAAAATATAGATTATAGTGAATCATTTACGCAATAAAAAAAGCCCTACCATTTGCGGCAGGGCTTTTATAAAAATTTAGAATCTCGTTATTATTTCGACATCAGTTTACCCACTTGTTCGGAACCATCGGAACCGGCGATTTTATAGTAATACATACCAGTAGGTAAAGCAACTGGTATCGTCGTTTCTGTTCCATTCAATGAAGCATGCATGACTAGCATACCTAGAGCATTGTACATTCTAAGTTCAGATTGCGCAGAGACAGAACCTGACAATGAAACATGTAATGATCCGCTGAACGGATTCGGATATACCTGAGCCAACTGCGTAGGTGCTGTATAACTTGTCGTAGCCAAAGATTCACACCCCGCTGTCATCTGTGCGTTTATACCGAAGGTGCTTACACCTCCGCTTGTACTAAGTACACGGCCTTCAATGGCTACACCAGTATTTAATATCATAGCGCCGTTGTTGCCGATAACGGTTCCTTTCAAGTTCGTATAATCATTCAAATTGGTTGCGCCATCAATCTTCCAGAAGACGTTTTTCGCCTGTGCCTGATTGATCAACAATACTTTAGCATAGGTACTCGTAGAAAGTGCTCCGACGATTTTTATAACAAAAATGGCATCCGGATTATTTTGCGCATTCAGCGAAATCGTACCGTTAAGTACTGTAGCAGCATTTAGCAAATACGTATGTGGCGTAAGTACAAGATCATTTCCAAATGCAGCAGGATACAACAATTCGATATCAACTGGGAGCGTGTTCAAGTAAGAATAAACCACATTAAGATCTGCAGCGCATTGGGCCGTCGACACGTCAGGATTTGGATGGATGGTGCCTGTAACGTTTGTAGTTTGGAAACCGGTGGTGAGTCCAACATTGGTACCGACGTCTCCAGTTACAAAAGTTATCCCTGTATTGGTGACTTCCCCATTGCCGGAGAAAACAGTGTAGCATACAACGTTATTCAGCGGTGGTGCAGCAGGACCAGTAAGTGTTGGACTTCCACATCCCAAAGGCGTTCTTACGGTTACGCCAGAAACGGTTACCGCGCCTGTAGTTGATAATGCTCTTCCTTCCAATAAAACACCAGTATTCAATATAATGGCGGCATTATTGGCAACGATAGTTCCTTTCATGACTGTATTGGCGGCAAGGTCTACGAGACCTTCAATTTTCCAAAATACGTTACACGCGAGCGCACCATTGATTAGCACAATCTGTGCTCCGGCTGCTGACGAGAAAGATCCCTTCACTTTAAAGATGAAGACGGCATTCTCATTACCTTGCCCGTCAAGTGTTAGTGTATTATTTAAAGTTGCGCTCTGTCCGATGGCGTAGGTTCCGGCGTTGAGCGTCTGACCATTTCCAAGCAGTGGCGCTGGAAAAAAATTGGGTATGGCAGCGCTTAATTGGTTGTAAGCCACTGTAAGATCAGCTGCCGCTCGTGCTGTAGCTCCATCGCCGTCATGCATAACACCATCGACGTTTCCAAAATTGGTGCTGGAACCGTTATTGGTACCAATATTGCCGGTAAGTTGTGATAAACCGGTGTTACTGACTGCGCCATTGGTTGAAAAAAGTGCGAAACCAGAGGACGCTCCCAAGACTGGTGCCTGCGCATGCGATTGGGCAATAAAAAGCAAGGCAACCGAAGTTACCAATAGTAAAGATTTATTCATAAGATTTGAGGGATATCGCAGTAATTTGATTACTACTGCGGGGTGAAGATAGTGCTATTGAAGGTGGATCGGATTTTATGTAACGTTTCCGACGAACTGCACAAAGGCCATTTTAACGGTGTCTTTATATTTCCAACAGATTGCTGAATGAAAATTTTTTCTTACAATAAATTACACTTCTTTGATGAAACCTCTACATAATAAATGGCAACAAATCCTATTACAACGATATTAAATAAAATACCCACTGGGTTAGTGGGTATTTTTTGGTGAAACCTTATTTATCTGTAGATATCTTGTCCACGATTTGTTTTCCAATTGTCTGCTAAATAATTTGCATCATCGTCATTTTTAGGATGTACACCCATAACAACATGACCATTTTTGACACCGGACTCGTACATTTTAGCCCGATCTTCCGGAATTCCTGAACCTACTAGCGCGCCTATGAGTCCACCTGTAATTCCGCCTGCGCCTGCGCCTGCCAATCCAGCCGCCAGTGGACCAGCAACTACTAAACCTAATCCAGGGATGATTAAACTCGTTCCAATAGCAGCAATAACACCTGCAATAGCACCGATCGTTCCGCCAATAGCAGAACCCGTTCCAGCTGATTCGGCTGCCTTTGTTCCTAACTCAGAATCATCATCTTCATCCGAGTAATACTTCTTTCTAGTTTCGTCAGACATCACCAAATTGACATCATCTTTAGTATAGCCGCGCTCATGAAGTGCATTGTAAGCTTTTTCAGTACTTTCGCGGTCCGTGAACATTCCTGTTAACATAGGACGTCCTTGTGAATTGGGATTATTTTCCATGATTATACGATTTAAGTTGTGAAATTCATTTTCCACGAAAACAAAGTTGATCATTATGTAAATAAGATTTTGTATGCAATTAAAAGGTAATCTTGCATAATTTTAAGGTGAAGGTATTTATAATCAGACAATCAAAACAACCGAAAATTTAACTTATAAAAAACGTAAAAAAATTTTGTTCCTATCATCTTTATCGTAATATTGCAATGTAATAAAAAATATGGGCGCTACCAAAACTGATCACTTTACGGAGAAGCAAAACCAAATTGCCACGCTGGCAAAAGCACTTGGACATCCAGCACGAGTGGCCATCATAGAGTATCTAATGAATATTGATACCTGTATCTGCGGCGATATCGTAAACGAATTGCCCCTCGCCCAGCCTACAGTTTCCCAACATTTAAAGGAACTCAAAAATGCTGGACTGATCAAAGGGAACATTGACGGCAACGCGATTTGTTATTGCATTGATGAAGAAAAACTTAAAACTTTGCAAGCCTATTTTGCCGCAATCTCCAATACGCTCGAAACCAAAAGAAATAATTGCTGTTAACCTAAAATAACAATATCATGAAACTATCCGAAGTAAAAGAACTATTGAATACGTTAGCAACGGTAAACTTCAAATTAGAAAACGGAACCTATGTTCCCGAACATTTTCACGTAACCGAAATTGGTGTCGTCACAAAGCACTTCATCGATTGCGGCGGAAAGGTCAGAAATGAGAAATTAGCGAACTTCCAACTTTGGGATGCCAATGATTTCGAACACAAACTCAAACCCGCAAAACTTTTGAACATCATTGCAATTTCAGAAAAGATACTGGCTATGGAAGATCTGGAAATTGAAGTGGAATACCAATCCGAAACAATTGGAAAATATGATTTAGGGTTTGATGGCGAAAATTTCATCCTGCTTTCTAAGAAAACCGCTTGTCTTGCTCAAGAAAGCTGCGGCACGAAGCCTAAAATCGAAGAAAAGAAAGTTTGCTGTTCCCCTGAAAGTAATTGCTGCTAAAATGAAAGAAATTTTTATTAAATATAAAAAACCGATTGTGATCACAACTTCGATCATTGTCTTGCAATTGGTTTTTGGTTGGGATCCAAAGTTTTGCATTATTAATATCATCTGGCTATTGTTATGAAAAAAATATTAGTCCTCTGCACAGGAAACAGTTGCAGAAGCCAAATCGCAGAAGGCTATCTAAGACATTTTACAAACCAAAAAGCGATGGTATTCAGTGCCGGAATCGAAACGCATGGTGTCAACCCAAAAGCTGTTGCAATAATGCGGGAAGATGGCATCGACATTTCAAACCACACTTCAAATAATTTAGACGAGTATCGCGATATCGATTTTGACTTCGTAATTACCGTCTGTGATCATGCAAAAGAACATTGCCCGTTCTTCCCGACAAAGGCTCAAAAATTTCATCATAATTTTCCCGATCCGGCTAAAGCCGAAGGTACAGACGAAGCAATTTTAAATCAATTCCGAGTCGTTCGCGATATGATTAAACACTATGTTAAGAAGTTTTCGTCTGAAAATATTTAAAAGACTGCAAACCAATACCCAGTGAGCGATCTTTTAAAAATTGTTATTTTATCAAATTGATTACATTTACAAAAAATAAAAAATGAACAAAGGCGGTCCTATTATAATCATTGAAGATGACAAAGACGATCAAGAAATTTTAGGAGAAGTGTTTGCGGATCTGCATTGTAAAAACGAAATCATCTTTTTTCCCGATGGCGAAAAAGCTTTGGAATACCTTACTTCAACTGATGTTGAGCCCTTTATCATATTTTCCGACATCAATATGCCTAGATTAGGTGGTATGGAACTTCGGGAAAAAATTCATGAGAATGAAGATCTCAGATTAAAATCGATTCCATACCTATTCTTTTCCACCAGTGCAGAGCAAAAAAATGTTGTTGATGCCTATTCCAAATCCATTCAAGGATTTTTTGTAAAACCTACCAATTACAAAGACATAAAACAAGTGATCCATACCATTCTATCGTATTGGGAGGCATGCGTTTCTCCGAACTACGTTAAGTAAACGGTTTTATTGGGAATAAAATGGGATAAGATGCTTCAAATCGTCAAAAACGCCAGTGGTTTTTAATCTGTCAGAATACGATATCGGCGATTATAACGCCAAAAAAAGTTCTAAGCGCACAGAGATCAATTACTTCAAGCGCGCTGAAAACCCAAATCAATGACATGAAACTTACAAAACTATTTAATGATTTCTTCGACAGTGAAAAGGCCGGCGGATTAATTCTGGTCTTCGTGACGATATTGTCGTTGGTGCTGGCCAATTCAGCCTGGCAATCAGCATATTTAAACTTTTGGAATTTCGAACTCGGCAGCCATAGCTTGGTGCACTGGATCAATGACGGATTAATGACTATTTTTTTCCTACTAATTGGACTTGAACTCGAAAGAGAAATATACCACGGCGAACTATCGGATATAAAAAATGCTTCGCTGCCCCTTTTCGGCGCTTTAGGCGGAATGGTTGTTCCCGCAGGAATTTTTCTGCTTTTCAATTACGGAACCGCCACCCAATCTGGAGCCGGAATTCCAATGGCTACGGATATCGCTTTTGCCATCGGTATTTTATCGCTGCTCGGAAACAGAATTCCTTTATCGCTGAAAGTTTTTCTGACTGCATTAGCCGTTATTGATGATTTGGGTGCGATCATCGTCATTGCGATCTTTTATACGACTTCGCTGTCGTTTATGAACTTAGCGATCGCCTTAACAATCTTCGGTTTCCTATTAATATTCAACAGGCTGAAAATACACAATCTAATTCCGTACTTAATTGGCGGTCTGGCCATGTGGTATTTCATGCTGCAATCTGGCGTTCATGCAACCATTACGGGTGTTTTGCTGGCCTTTGCGATTCCATTTGGCAATGGCAATGAAAAATCACAATCGTATATTCTTCAGCATTTACTACACAAACCGGTTGCCTTTGTTATTCTGCCTTTGTTTGCAATCGCCAATACAAGTATTTTTTTAGGAGATGACTGGATTAGCAGCATCACAAAATTAAATAGTTTGGGAATTATTGCAGGACTCGTCATTGGTAAGCCTTTGGGAATTTTTCTGTTTTCATTCATCGGCGCAAGTTTGGGTTGGTGTGCGCTACCGAATGATCTCCAATGGAAGCATATCATCGGTGCCGCATTTTTAGGTGGTATTGGTTTTACGATGTCGATCTTCATTACGCTTTTGGCATTCGATAGTGAAACCATTATCACCGAATCAAAGATTGCGA
The DNA here is from genome assembly GCA_031425295.1 of Flavobacterium sp. GTDB lineage: Bacteria > Bacteroidota > Bacteroidia > Flavobacteriales > Flavobacteriaceae > Flavobacterium. The sequence continues at coordinate 11,806 of JANPJB010000103.1, forward strand.
TTCTAATCGCCTCAATATTGGCGGGATTGATCGGACTTTTGTTTTTGCGCTCGACAACAAAGAATAGCATTAATAGTAGCGCTAATGCACCGCAGGCTAATGAGCAAAACTAATGACAAATGCTCATGAACGCAGTGGAATAATGACTTTCGCTTGGGTACATCGACGAATTATCTAAAAATCGCAAAAGGGATAAAATGCGACGAACGCAATAGTGTGAATATGTTCTAGCATAACAGATTCCTACAATCAAGAAATACATATTCGATAAAGTTTTTGCTATATTCGTTCGCGCCATTGGAAAACCATGATCCTAAATTTCAAACGAACCAAGTAAATGATATGCTTTTCAATTCCGTACATTTTGCCATATTCCTGCCGATCGTATTTGCGATCTATTGGTTTGCTACAAAAGGGAACGTAAAATTTCAAAATATCATTTTACTGATGGCAAGCTATTTCTTCTACGCTTGTTGGGATTACCGATTTCTATTTTTATTGATGGCATCCACTTCACTCGATTACTACACCGGGATTAAAATATTTGACGCCGCTGACAAAAAAAGCAAAAAGTTTTGGCTATGGCTCAGCATCGGAATCAACTTGGGGTTTCTTGGAATATTCAAATACTATAACTTCTTCGCCGCAGAATTTGCCGCTGCACTTTCGTTAATAGGTATAAAAGCCGATTTAGGGTCTATTAATCTTATTTTGCCAGTTGGAATTTCTTTCTACACTTTTCATGGTTTATCGTACGTAATCGACCTTTATAAAGACAGAATAAAACCCGAAAGAAACATCGTAAACTACTCGGTTTTCGTCTGCTTTTTTCCGCTTCTCGTAGCCGGACCAATAGAAAGAGCCACGCACCTTTTACCGCAAATCATCAAAAAAAGAACCTTCAATTATGCACAAGCGGTCGATGGATTACGACAAATCTTATGGGGACTATTTAAAAAAATGGTCATTGCAGACAATTGCGCCACCTATGCCAACCTCATTTTTGGAAACAGTGAGGATTACTCAGGAAGCACGTTGGTATTGGGCGCCTTGTTTTTTACATTTCAAATCTATTGCGATTTTTCGGGCTATTCCGACATAGCGCTCGGCACCGCAAGACTCTTCGGGATTGAACTGCTGCGCAACTTCGCTTTCCCTTATTTTTCAAGGGATATAGCCGAATTTTGGAGACGTTGGCACATTTCGCTATCATCATGGTTTCGAGACTATTTATATATTCCATTAGGAGGAAGTCATGGTAGCAGATGGTTGCGCGTCAGAAACACATTCATTATATTTATAGTCAGCGGATTCTGGCATGGCGCTAATTGGACATTCATCATTTGGGGTGCATTACATGCTGTTTATTTCCTGCCATTATTGCTTCGGGATAAAAACAGAATCCACCTGCAGATTGTAGCCCACGGAAGGCGTTTCCCAACAATGAAAGAACTATTTTCGATGTTGTTGACTTTCACCTTAACCGTTTTCGCATGGATATTCTTCAGGGCAGAAAACACAGAGTACGCCATAAATTATATCTCAGGAATTGCATCCTATGATTTATACTCCATGCCTTATTTCCTTGGGATAAAAGAAGCGGCGATCACCGTGCTCTTTATAATGGTGTTACTCATCATCGAATGGATCGGACGAGAACAGCAATACGCGATCCAGACGATTTTTGCCCGCTCGAAGAAACCATGGCAATGGTTGTTTTATTATTTGATCGCGATGGTCATTTTCTTATTCGGATCAACGAGCCAAGAATTTATTTACTTTCAATTTTAATCGCATGAGAAAGTTCATTATCAATCTATTGCTTTTTGCTGCGGTAATCGGGTTTTCGATCGGTATCATATTGTGCGGTGCAGATGGTTATTCTGATGCCTATTACCTCAGATTCACCACGCCCAAACAAAGCAGTTTGATTATCGGCAATTCAAAGTCTGCGCAAGGGCTGCAACCCGATATTATTAATAGAACTTTATACCGTGATATTTACAATTATTCCTTTGATATTAGTAAAAGTCCATATGGCCCAAAATACCTTGAAAGTATCAAACGCAAACTAAACAAGAAGAGCCGAAACGGGATTTTCATTGTAACAGTTGATTGTTGGAGCATTTCGACTAAAGGCAAAAACCCGAATGACACAAAGCATTTCAGTGAAAATAACGCATGCGTCGGCGCCATGGAAACTGTCGATCAAAACCCCAATTTTGAATACCTGCTCAAATATATGTCGGGCAGCTATTACAGAATTATTTTCAAATCGCCCGTAGCCGTTTTAAATCAAAATGGCTGGTATGAAGTATCGCTCGACATGGATGCGGCATCGGTCGACAGACGAACAAAAGCAACGTTGTCCAGTTATCGGAACAATAGGTCAACCTACAAATATTCACAAATAAGATACAATTATCTCATCAAAACGATCGATTACCTGGATCAATATGGTGATGTCTATCTCGTGAGACTTCCGATTTCGCCACAATTAATGGCAATCGAAAATCAGTTCGCTCCAAATTTCAATCAGCTCATGAAGAAACCAGCGGAAAAAACTGGCGGATTTCTCGATTTAACTGCCGAAAATGCTGCATTCCAGTATACCGATGGTGTGCATCTCAGCAAAAATTCGGGCAAATTGGTCTCAGAAAAAATCGCAAATTGGATTTTGAAACAGGAGCAGAAAATGCCATAAAAACGCAAAATCATCAATGATCTCAAAAGCGCACAAGAATAAAATGTTCAAGGAGAATTTTGAATTGTTTAATTTATATCTTTACTTCAATCATTTTATTTCAATTTATGGATGCAGCAGACCGAAAACACATCACCCTTTTTTATGCGGATGATGATGCCGATGATTTAGATTTTTTTATGGAGGCCACGGAAGGTTTGGAAGAAAATACCTCCGTATTTCAGTTGGGTGATATGATGCTGAAAGTAATGGAAAATCCACCACCGGCGCCATCGATAATATTTCTCGATTTGAACATGCCTTTCAAATCCGGTTTTGATATTTTAAAAGAAATTAAGGCTTCCACTACTTATGGTAAAGTTCCGGTCATTATTTTGACCACATCAATTCATGAGGCTGATATTGCCAAATGCAGAGCGTTAGGCGCCAGACTTTACATAAGAAAGCCCACTTCGCTGTTGGACCTAAAAAAAGTCATCCATTATGTGCTTACTATAGATTGGGAAACTTTCAATCCTTCTGACCGCGAATTCCTGTATAAATGTAATTAAATGCGAAAACACAATTGCTAAATTGTCAGTCAATGCGCTCCATCCTGCGGAAATTTCCCTTTCATCAAAAGGTGTATATTTTGAAAGTGTAATGCGCAACGCTTTGTAAATGCCGTTATTTAAAGCCCTACCTTTGCAACAAGACAAAGACATGAATAAAAAGGAAAAAATTGCAGCTAAAATTACTGTTCCAAAAGAACAGCAGGATACGCATGTCGAATTAATCATTGCCAATAAAGAACTTGCTTTTCAAAATCAAGAAAAGGAAAAACGGGCGGAAGAATTGATCATTGCCAACAAAGAACTCGCTTTTCAAAGTAGTGAAAAAGAGAAACGTGCTGCGGAATTGGTCATTGCCAATACAGAACTTGGCATCCAGAATAAGGAAAAAGAAAAACGTGCTGCAGAACTTGTAATCGCCAATAAAGAGTTGGGTTTCCAAAATAAGGAAAAGCAAAAACGTGCCGCGGAATTGGTCATTGCCAATAAAGAACTTGGGTCGGCCAATACGAAAAAAGAAATGCGTGCTGCCGAATTGGTGATTGCCAATAAAGAACTCGCTTTCCAGAATAAAGAAAAAGAAAAACGTGCCGCAGAATTGGTCATCGCCAACAGAAAATTGGAATCTGAGAATGGTAAAAGGGAAATGCGTGCTGCAGAATTAGTTATCGCGAACAAAGAGCTGGCATTCCAGAATAAAGAAAAAGAAAAACGTGCCGCAGAACTTGCTGTCGCCAATAAGGAACTTGCTTTCCAAAATAAAGAAAAAGAGAAACGTGCTGCAGAATTAGTTATTGCCAACAAAGAACTTGCCTTTCAAAACCTCGAAAAGGAAAAGCGAGCAGCAGAATTGGTCATTGCCAATAAGGAACTGATATTTCAAAATGAGGAAAGGGAAAAGCGTGCAGCAGAATTGGTCATCGCTAATCAGGAACTTATTTTTCAAAATCAGGAAAAAGAAAAGCGTGCCGCCGAATTGTTGATTGCCAATAAAGAGCTCGAGTCATTCACATTCATCTCAAGTCACGATTTGCAGGAGCCCTTAAGGAAAATTCAATCTTTCTCGAATCGTATCCTTGAAAGTGAATTTGATAATTTATCGACGAAAGGAAAGCACTATTTTGAACGCATCCGAATTTCGGCTTTGCATATGCAGTCGCTAATCAACGATCTGCTCGCTTATTCACGCACGACGGCAACCGAACGCAAATTTGAAACCATCGATCTTAACAAAATCATGCGGGAAGTAATGACTTCTCTAAAAGAAGAAATTCAAGAGAAAAACGCAACCATCGAAGTAAGCAAACAATGCGAAGCGTACATTATTCCTTTTCAGTTTCGACAACTGTTACAAAATCTAATCGCCAATTCGCTGAAATTTTCCATTCCGGAACGGGCTCCACACATCATTATAAAAAGTGATTATATTACCTATAACCCTACGAGCACTAGAGAATTTGTGTTTCAAGCGGATTATTGCCACATCAGCGTCAGCGATAACGGCATCGGCTTTGACGCTGAGTATAAGGATAAGATTTTCGAGATTTTTCAACGTTTGCATGACAAAGAAAATTATGACGGCACCGGAATCGGACTTACAATTGTAAAAAAGATTGTTGAAAATCATCATGGTATTATTACTGCCACGAGTCAATTAGGGGAAGGATCTACGTTTGATATTTACATACCCGCAGCACAAAAGTAATAAACTAACAAGTTGATTAGGCGAAATTTTTTTCTAACTTCGTCTTCTACAGTGCACGACAATCAGTCGATTAGAAGCTAGTAATTTTGAGCACTGTTAGGCGTAATCAAATACAATCTCATCATGCTTACAAAAAAGATTTACTGGTTTCTGCTGATCATCTTACCATTCTATGCTGCCATTGGACAAACGATTACAAAGCTCGACGGGACTGAAATCTCAGCGGTAAATTTAGATGCCAAAATTGTGGCACTAATGAAAGCAGCTAAAGTGACAGGGATGGGTATCGCAGTTTTCAACAAAAATCAACCTATTTATAAAAAGACTTTCGGGTATAAAAATGCCATTACGAAAGAATTAATTGGCAATGAAACCAATTTTTATGGTGCTTCATTAAGCAAACCTGTATTTGCGGTTTTGGTAATGCAGCTTGTAGAGAAAGGCATTATCGACTTAGATAAACCGCTGCAAGATTATTTACCCAAACCTATTTATGAGTACAAACCCACTAAAAAATGGCATGATAACTTTCTAGATCTTAAAGATAATCCCGATTACCTCAAAATAACGGCAAGAATGTGTTTAGCACATACCTCGGGTTTTCCCAATTGGCGTTGGGATGAACCTGATCAAAAATTGCGGACCAAGATTACGCCGGGTTCGCGATATAGCTATTCCGGTGAAGGTTTGGTATACTTACAAGTCGTGCTAGAACATCTGCTAGGCAAACCACTGGAACAAATGATGCAGGAAAGGGTTTTTAAACCTTTGAAAATGAACCATTCTTCTTACACATGGCAGCCGCGCTTTGAAGACAATTACTGTATCGGTCATAACGAAAAAGGCGAATTGTATGAAAAAGATAAAGACAACCAGGCGAGATCAGCAAGTACCTTAGAAACTACGCTCGATGATTATGTTATTTTTACAAAAGCGGTACTTAATCACAAGCTGCTTAAGAAGGCTACGACAAAAACGATGTTTACCCAACAAATCAAAATCAGATCTGTAGCGCAGTTCGGACCGATGCGGCTCAAAGATTCTGATGCAAACGACAGCATCGATTTGGGTTATGGACTTGGTTGGGTTTTACTTAAATCCCCATACGGAATCGGCGCTTTCAAGGAAGGACATGGCGATGGTTTTCAACATTATTCCATCCTATTTCCAGCATCCGGAATTGGCATCGTTATCATGAGTAACAGCGATAATGCAGAAAGTATTTTTAAAGCCTTATTGGAAACCGCTATTGGCGATATTTACACGCCTTGGCGTTGGGAAAATTATATTCCATACGATCAAAAAGAATAGTTTTATCTGTAATTCACTCTTAAAGATATTCGATGAATATGAAAGGCATACTAGCATTCATATGCAATTTTTACTATTTTCGATGCTACTCTAGAGAAAATCAAATGATGAAGCAAGAACGCTTTACGTCATTCAACATTTTAAGCTATTTTTTATGGATAGTACCAGCCTAGCGAATAGATTTAGGGAAGTGATCCTTACTGGAACTTGGATTGCCAACACCAATTTCAAAGACCAATTGCAAAACGTAGCTTGGGAAACCGCCACGACAAAATACCAATCATTAAATTCGATTTCAATTTTGGCACAGCATCTTCATTATTACATCAATGGCGTAAAAAATGTTTTTTTAGGTGGCGATTTGGAAATTCGCGATGCCTATAGTTTCGACTTCCCACCGATTACTTCTCAATACGAATGGGAATCGTTTTTAGATAAATTTTGGCGTGATGCTGAAGCATTTTCGAGCCTAGTTGAAAATATGTCAAACGAAAAATTGCAAGATCGTTTTGTCAAAGAAGCTTATGGAACTTATGAAAGAAATATCGAAGGCATGATCGAACACAGTTATTACCATTTGGCACAAATTGTATTAATTAAAAAATTGCTAGTATAGCTGGCATTTAGACAAACTAGATAACTGTTTTTTAGCTATTTGTCAAATTAAATTTTATTCACAGATATCAATTATTTTAAAAGAACGGGAACCGAAAAAAAACTTTCATACGCAGCGCGTTTAGAAGACCAAAGTCGGGAATTACATGCTTTTCTTTTCGAACAGCTTTAGCATTTCATTGGCTTTTTCCGTTTCTTGAATTGAAAGCAACGCTTGCGAATAACGGTAATAATATTCCACTTCTAAATCTGTAGTCATGGAAAATAGTTTGTCATACCATTTTGCGGCCGTGACAAGATCACCACCAAAAAATCTGCTATTGGCTGCCCTTTTTAACATATCGACCGACTTGTAACCTTTATCCAAAACCCTTTCATAAGTGCCGACAATGTCAATATCAACATATTTCAACTTCTTCTCCGGAGTTTTAACTACCGTAGGTTTTACAATATCAACGGTAGCTTTTGGCATTTCGTTGATTGATGCGACTGCCGCTTTTGGCATTAATTTCGCCGCCACAACTTTAGCCTTTGCTCTTCCATACTTCGGCGTTATGATTCTTGCGTTGTTCGCGCCGAGTTCTGTCGTGCTAACAAGGCTTAAATTAGAAACATTATACGTCGTGACAGTACTTCCAAAATTCATGTTGATTCTCTCTTCGACATGATAGTACAATACTGCGAGATCGTCCCCAGAATATTCGTCAACAAGAGTCTGCGTGTTTTTGATTTTCACAGGGTGAGCGATAGAACGGCTACTTTGTGCTATACAGGTAAACGAAAATATAGTAGATATTACTATAAAAAAGGGGGCTAAACTTTTCATACTAATTTAAATAAGATTGGGGGCATCATTATAAAATCAGAGCTAAGATATATACTGTGGCGTTTTTTGTATTATTTTCCCTATAACTAACCTCAAAAAACGTTGAAACGTTAATTTATGATTCCGAAACGTTACAAAACAAGCCTGAGATTAACTTGCCTTGCGATAGATCTGGAATTATTATGATTGATAATCTACTTCTAAATCCGAATTTTTAACATTTCAAAGCGCATACTTTTTCCTATCTTCGCAACTCGTGTTAAAGAAATGCAGTCTGTTCCAAAATGAAATGAGTGTAATTTTATTCCCATTAAATGAGTGTTACTAACAACAAACACTATTTCCTCTCTGGCGGTGGGGAAATGGGTGAACTGATACGCGCTAAAGACTGGAGTAAAACGCCATTGGGCGATCCCGATACTTGGCCGCAAAGCCTTCGTACGATGGTTGCCGTAATGCTAGAGAATCCTTTTGGGATGTATATCGCATGGGGAAATGATTTTACTCAATTGTATAATGATGGTTACCGCCCGATACTTGGCGCGACAAAACATCCTCAAGCTGTGGGAATCAGTACAACAGAAACATTTTCCGAAATCTGGGACACGATTGGCCCAATGCTTAAATATGTAATGAAAGGAAACGCTATCGGTTTTTCCGATATGAAACTGACCTTAAACAGAAACGGATATCACGAAGAATGTTATTTTGATTTCGCATACAGTCCAATTCGCACGGATAACGGAAAAGTCGGTGGTGTTTTGGTAACCGTGGTTGAAACCACAGAAAAGAAAAGGGCAACCGATGCCTTAAAAGAAAGCAATGATCGATTTTTAAAAAGCATCCTTCAGTCGCCGATCGCGATGTGCATTTTTCGCGGGAAAGACCATGTACTTGAGATTGCCAATCAACCCATGCTGGACATCTGGGGAAAAAACGTAAATGAAGTACTGAATAAGCCCGTTTTTGAAGGATTGCCGGAAGCAAAAAACCAAGGATTGGAAGCTTTGCTCGATGGTGTTTTTGAAACCGGAGAAAAATTCACAGCCAACGAGCGATTGGTAAAACTGCCGCGCAATGGAAACCTTGAATCCACCTACCTCAGTTTTGTATATGAAGCACTCAAAGAAACAGATGGGACGATTTCAGGTGTTTTAGCGATTGCTACCGATGTAACTTCCCAAGTAATGTCGCGTACCACATTAGAAGAAAGCAGAAACAAACTGCGGGCTATTGTAGAAAATTCTCCTTTTGCTATTGCAGTCTACATGGGTGAAGAAATGCGCATCGAACTTGCCAACGAGGCAATTATCAATATATGGGGTAAAGGCAGTGATGTGATTGGAAAAACATTTACGGAACTGTTGCCTGAACTCAAAGGCCAGTTAGTATTCGAACAGATTAAAAACGTTTTTAAAACCGGTGTGCCGTTCTACAGCGAAAATACACCCATCGAAATTGTCAAAGACGGAAAGCGGGACACCTATTTTTTCAATTATGGTTTTACGCCACTATATGATCTTTCAGGGAATATATATGCGGTGATGAATACGGGTGTTGACCTCACAGAATTAAACACAGCAACAAAAAAGATAGAAGAAGCTAACAAACGTTTCCGCAGTACTGTTATGCAGGCGCCGGTTGGAATCACCATTTTACGCGGCAAGGACTATGTTGTTGAAATGGCTAATGAAGCTTATCTGCAGCTCGTCGACCGTGACGAAAATTCCTTTGTAGGCAAACCCTTATTCGAATCCTTACCCGAAGTAAAACAAGTGGTAAGTACATTATTAGAAAATGTTTTTAATACCGGAATTGCTTACCACGGTTACGAAGTTCCAATTCCGCTCAATCGGCATGGTAAAGAAGAAATTTCGTATTTCGACTTTCTATACCATCCATTACGAGAAGAAAATGGGGAAATATCAGGCATTATTGTAACGGTTACGGAAGTGAAGGAAAAAGTGGAAGCACGGTTGAAAACCGAGCGTAATGAAGAAAAGCTGAACATCATTGTAGAAGCCAGTGAACTCGGTACGTGGGAATTGAATGTAAAAACAAGAGAAGTTAAATATTCTCAACGATATCTTGAAATTCTTGGAGGATATCAGGAGGAAGTGAAACTTACACACGACCAATTGCTAAGTCATCTTCATCCAGACGACCTCCATATCAGAGAAAAAGGTTTTAGAAACGCAATTACTTCCGGATATCTACAATACGAGGCGAGAGTCGTATGGATCGATAAGTCTATTCACTGGATGCAAGGTAAAGGTAAAGTCTTTTACGATGAAGACAACAAGCCTGATAAAATGATCGGTACGATTCGCGACATCACTTCCGAGAGAAAATACCAGCAAGAGCTGGAAGAAAATGAAAAAAAATTCCGACTTCTTGCCGATTCGATGCCGCAGCACATCTGGACATCGGATCCTGAAGGAAATTTAAATTATTTCAACCAATCGGTTTTTGATTATTCAGGCATAACGCCCGAACAAATTGAAAAAGATGGCTGGATACAGATTGTACATCCTGACGATAAGGAAGGGAATATTAAAGCGTGGACGGAAGCCATCACCACCGGAAAAGATTTTTTATTCGAGCATCGCTTCCGAAGACACGATGGCGAATACCGCTGGCAGCTTAGCCGTGCAATGCCACAAACCGATGAAAATGGCACCATACAAATGTGGGTCGGTACCAGCACCGATATACAAGATCAGAAAACCTTCACAAACGAATTGGAAAAACAAGTGGAGGCGCGTACCAAAGAGCTTCGTTTAACGAACGAATCGCTCAAGAAAAGTGAAGAGCGATATCATTTGATGGTAGAAGAAGTTCAGGATTACGCCATTTTGTATATCAATGTTTTGGGATTTGTAGAAAATTGGAATTTAGGTGCTCAAAAGATCAAAGGCTACAAGGCGGATGAAATCATCGGCAAGAATTTTTCGGTTTTTTATACCGAAGAAGATCGCAATAATGGATTGCCGCAGAAATTATTGAAAGTAGCAAAGGAGACCGGAAAAGCGAAACAAGAAGGCTGGCGCGTCCGCAAAAACGGAAGCCTTTTTTGGGCAAGTGTTACCATTACGGCCGTTCATAACGATAAAAATGAAGTGATTGGGTTTTCAAAAGTTACCCATGACTTAACAGAACGAAAAGTCGCAGATGACCTTTTAAAAGCGAATAAGGCAGAGCTTGAAGTTAAAAACAAGGAACTCGAGAAAATGAATAAGGAACTGCAGTCCTTTGCATACATTTCAAGTCATGACTTGCAAGAACCGTTGCGGAAAATACAAGCATTCTCTACACTGATCATGGAGAAGGAAGTGCCTAATTTATCGGATAATGGAAAAGACATATTCAATCGGATGCACAGCGCCGCTAATAGAATGCAGGTTTTGATCAATGACCTACTCGCCTATTCGAGAACCAACATTCAGGAAAGAAAATTCGAAAAAGCAGATCTTGCCAAAATCATCAAGGAAGTCAAAGAAGATATGGCTGAAGAACTCGAAGCCAAAATGGCAGTCATTGAACATCCGGAAAAATGCATCCTAAAGATCATCCCGTTCCAATTTAGACAATTGATTTACAATTTGGTCAGCAATGCACTCAAATTTGCGAAAGAAGATGTGCCGCCCCTAATACAAATCGAAGCCCATTGTGCGGATGCCGAATTCTTCAACCACAGCAGGCTCACCAAAGGAATCGAATATTGCCACATCAGCATCGCGGACAACGGAATCGGGTTTGAACAGGAATACAGCGAAAAGATTTTTGAAGTATTTCAACGTTTACATGGAAGAAGTCAATATACCGGCACAGGAATCGGACTTGCGATCGTCAAGCGCATTGTAGACAACCACCGCGGCATCATCAGTGCCAGAGGCGAAAAAAATGGAGGTGCTACTTTCGACATTTACATACCAATGCTGTAAAGGTTTATGCCAATACATCCGCATGTGAAATACATTCAATAACATCGTTGACCACTTTAGCACTGGCTTCAGAGCGCCCGGCATGGATGAAATCTTTTATCGATAATTGGATCAGATGCTTGTAAATTAAATCAGAAAAAGGTGCGTGTTGTGCTTCTACGAAATTAACGCGTTGGAGTTCATCGATGACGGCGATATAAGCTTTACCCACATTCATCTTGTCGGTTTCTGCCACAAGTTGATGCAGCAATTGCACTAATTTTAAAGGTTTCTCTGTTTTCATAATGTAGAAGTTTACTACAAACCTATGAAAAAAGATGCAAAGAATTCATTATTATTAAAGCAGAATGATGCGAATGTGGAATGCTGTCCTGATCACTTCGCGGCGAGCCATTTCGGTGTAAAATAAAAAAAGATTAAAAACTCTTTTATTATTGTAATTTATTTTTACATTTGCATATCAACTAAAAGAAAATGTTTTCAAAATCGTGTGAATACGCAATAAAAGCAATGATCTTGGTCGCTCAAAAATCGAAAGATGGCGTTCGTGTTAGCATAAAACAAATTGCTGAAGGCATTGATGCTCCTGAACCGTTCATCGCCAAGATACTGCAAGACTTAGGAAAAAGGAAATTGATAAATTCTGTCAAAGGGCCCAATGGTGGGTTTTACATCGATCAATTCAATAGCAAATGTTCGGTTGCCGATGTCGTCAAGGCCATTGATGGTGACGGAATTTACAAAGACTGCGTGATCGGTCTGAAAGCTTGTTCCGAAAAAAATCCCTGCCCTATTCATTTTGAATACAAAGAAATCAAGAAAAATTTAATCATGATGTTGGAAGATAACACGATTGCTGACTTTAATGAAAAGCTAGATACAGGTAAATTCTTCCTCAAAAACCAATAGCTTTTTTTTATATTGATTAAAGATAAAAAGGTATTAATATCTTAAGTTACAATGTTATGAAATCAAAAAAAAATACAACATTCGACCAAAATTCCACAACGGTTTACTGAATAATTAGCCTAATATTTACTATATATATATCAATTTAAATCATTGAAAATGAATACCTCAAAACCGCAACGTATACCATTCCATAAAATGAAATCTGACAAAAAAATAATGCTGACTTTGCTATTAACTTTTCTGGTTTCAAAATCACTTTTTGCCCAAAGTACAAATAACATGATCCCTGATTCTGGAAATTCCCTTGGATTATGGCTCCTCTTAATTCTTATCACAGTACCGGCCTTGGTCTTTATCGGCGTATTATACCTGAAGTTCAAAGACCAAGTCACCGAAAATGAGGCATGGAAAGGATTGCAAAGCGAAACCCACTTTTCTGATTACCTCAAGAATTTAAGCAAAACTCAAATCCGGAAATTAATCAACCTCAAAAAAACCGATAAGCCCAAAAACAGTCCATCGAGCCTGTTAAAAACAATCGCGTTTTTATTATTTTCCAACTGCCTTTTTGCACAATCAGCTATGAACCCGAAAGAGAATTTTTTCAGCCAGCCCGGCATCATCATCACCGTGATCATTGTGCTGATTCCGATTTTATTCGCCGTTATTTTTGCATTGATAAAAGCGAATAATGTGCTCAAAATCTACATTAACAAAGAGAAAAAAGATGAAGCTCAAAAATTTGCAGCACACCTCGCAGCGTTGGATGATCAAGCACTAGCGGAAAATTTATCGAAACGGGAAAACGCATTGGAATTCAATTTATCGCATAATGAACTTTCAGGAACGGCCAAAGCGGAAGACCGGATTGGAATACTAAACAATATCCGCGAAACACACGAAACGCATTTTGTTTCCTTGAAAAAGAAAGCTGTCCAAAAACCAGGGCTTGAACCCAATATTGCCAAACTAATCATCTGGTACATTGGCTGCGCTACTTTTTGGCTGGTTCTCGGAACCGGAATTGGAGAGTATTTAGGAATAAAATTCGTAGCACCCGATATCGACCATACGAGTTGGCTGAGTTTCGGACGACTGCGCCCCGTGCATACCAACATCGTGTTTTGGGGCTGGGCATCGTTGGCAATGATAGGCTTGGGCTATTATGTTGTGCCGATCGTCAGCAATACAAAAATCTACAGTATAAAATGGGGCTGGATCGCTTTGATTCTGACCAATCTGATGGTTGTTCTTGGCACGATTTGCTTGATGAGCGGAATCAATAATGGTGGCGGTGAATTCCGGGAATACATATGGCCGGTAATGGCATTCTTTGCAGTCGCGCTGATTTTAACGCTAGCGAATTTCATTATGACGGTTGCGAATCGGACTACTAAGGAAATCTACATCTCCAATTGGTATATCGTATCCGCTATAATTTTTACGATAATCGTAGCGCTGACCGCCTATTTGCCTTTTTGGCAGGATGGTGTTTCAGAAACGATTGTGCAAGGATACTTTATGCACTCAGGCGTCGGCATGTGGTTTACGCTGTATACTTTGGGGTTGTTGTATTATTTTATTCCACAGCAAATCAATAAACCAATTTATGCTTACAGCCTCGGAATCTTGGCTTTTTGGACTCAGATTATATTCTATACCATCATTGGAACGCACCATTTTATTTTCGCACCGATCGCGTGGTGGCTGCAAACGGTGGCGATTGTTGGCAGTGCTGGGATGATCATTCCAGTCGTTGCGGGCACGATCAATTTTTCTATGACATTCAAAGGAAATTGGAACAAAGTAACTTCGAGTTACACCCTACCGTTCTTTTTACTGGCCGTGATATACTACTTTCTGGTGTCGATGCAAGGCACCGCGGAAGCCTTTAAATTCACAAACCTGCTTTGGCATTTCACGGATTTTACAGTCGCGCATGCCCACTTGGGATTTTATGGAATCATCACTTTTACACTTTGGGGCGGTATTTATGTAGTTGTCCCGAGGCTTACTGGAAAAGAACCACCGCAACATTTGGTCGGTGTGCATTTTTGGCTCGCATTCATCGGATTACTGTTTTATTCCGTACCCCTATCAATCGGTGCAACTTTACGCGGCATCATGTGGATGGAAGGCAAACCTTTTATCGACAGTGTTGTGCTAATGTTCGACTTCTGGGTTTGGCGCGCCATTGGTGGCAGTTTGATGTTTATTTCGCATTTAATCTTTGCCTATAATTTCTACCGCATGACTACAAAAGAAGTCGAGGAATTGGATGTCAAAGAAGAAGCATTCAAAATTTTAGAACAACAATCAAATAAATTATAGCAATGAATATTTTTAATAATCATAAAAGACTATACACTGTCGCAGGGCTTCTGTTTGCTTTGCTGACGTATCTGACTGTCATCATGCCCGCACTTCAGAATCAGTACAGCAATCGGGCTTTACCGGGAACGAAACCCCTTTCTGGTGACGCCAAAGCAGGCAAACTGATTTACATTGCCGAAGGTTGTGTCGGCTGTCACTCGCAGCAGGTCCGCAACGTTGAAATGGATAAAATGTTCGGAAGCCGTCCGGGTATGGCATCGGATTATGCGAACATTGGCAGGACCAGCATATGGCAAAACACGGCAACATTGATGGGAACGGAACGCACAGGACCGGATTTGACAGATGTCGGAAATCGTCAATCTAGCCAAGATTGGAACCTGATGCATTTATACCAACCAAGAAGCGTCGTGGCACAATCGATTATGCCATCGTATAAGTGGCTATTTGAATTGAAAGCGAATCCATCCAAAAATGATGTAGTGGTTAGTATGCCAGCCGAATTTCTCGACGGAAAAACCGGGAAGTTGGTGGCTAAAAAAGAAGCGTTGCAATTGGTGGCTTACATTCAATCGCTCAAGCAAACACCATTGCCCAATGGCACTGTGCCTCAAGAATTCTTGTATAAACGACCGGTAACTCAAGTTGCGGATTCCAAAGGTGGTTCAAAGTCGGTTGATGGTGAAGCGCTTTACGCTGCCAATTGTGCCGCCTGCCATCAAGTCAATGGTGAAGGTTTGAAAGGGGCATTTCCATCTTTAAAAGGAAGCCCTATTGTGACTGGAGAAAATCTCGAACTGTATGTTGATATCATCATGAATGGATATGATGCCAGAGCGGATTACGGCGTTATGGCAGCCGTTGGAACGAATATGAATTTCACCGAACACGATGTAGCAGCCATTATCAATTACGAGCGAAATTCGTGGGGGAATAAAGGCAAAAAAGTGACGCCCGAAGAAGTTAAGAAAATTATGGATTTCATAAAAGTCAAAATCGCTGCCGATCAATAAGGAATCCAAAGCGTATCGAATTAATTTGCATCCACCAAAGAAAACTACAATGAAACAAATCCTCACATTTCTAGTTCTGATCTTCTTTCAAGTAACAACATTCGCCTGCCCGGTTTGTGAACGCAATCAGCCTAAAGTGCTACGCGGCATCGTTCACGGTTCTGGACCAGAGAGCAATTGGGATTATGTAAGTATTGGCGTTACGATCGTGATTGCGATTTTGGCACTGGTTTTTTCTATTAAATGGCTTGTAAATCCTAATGAAAACAATACGGACCATATCAAATTTTCAATTTTTAAGTAAATCAAAATGAAAAAAAATAGCGCTGTTTTTATATTTTTAGATGAAGAGACACAACCCTTTGGCGAGTTTGTAGTGCCGATCAATTTCGAATTGGATACTACAAAATTGGTCGATGGTGAACATACACTAAAAATCGTTAGCAAAGATCCGAACGGTAAAGAAGGCATCCGAAAAATATCCTTTATTGTACGCAACGGCCCATCCATCGCCATCGAAGGCATCGCTGAAAATGATGTCGTCGACGGTGTGATTCCAATCATGATCAACGCCTACGGCAAAGGCGATCAAAAAGAGTTTTTGATTGAAGGAAGTGAAACGCCACATTCTACACCCGCTTGGTTTTGGGCAATCATTATTGGATTTGTAGGATTTGCCATTTATTATTTTACAGTGGAAATGGTCCGCGGCATTTAGCTTATCTAAAAAATTCTGAAAGCGAGCTGAAATTCGAAAGTGTACAAAAGAATGCTATTGGATGTAGTTTATCTTTCCTCAAATTCCCGGATTAGTCTTAAGCGGAACATCAAAATTTTACGGGATTTCGAGTCGATGCTACACAATGTCATTAGAAATTGTGGTAATGGGGATAAGTGTTCTTTATTGCAAAGTATGTCCAACTAAGGCGAGCCATTTGTTTTTCTGAAGTGAAAGCTCAACAGCGCTAAAGCAGTGGTTATTTCAACAAACTTCTCACGCATTTACGATAGTAAAAAATAATGGAAAACCCAGCGTGATGTTAAACGGAAATGTTACAGCCAACGCCATCGGTAAAAACAATCCAGGATTGGCTTTAGGTGCTACGATCTTCATTGCTGCAGGAACCGCGATGTATGAGGCACTTGCTGCAAGAATGGCAAAAATAAAACGGTCACCTACTTGCGCTGAAACAAATTGACTAAAATAAGCAACCAAACTACCATTTACAAGCGGAATTAAGACTGCAAATGCTGTTGCAAACCAGCCGCTTTTGAAGAAATCGTTAAGTTTCTTACCGCTCACTATGCCCATATCTAAAAGAAAGATGGCCAAAAATCCTTTAAAGATATCGGTAGTAAATGGTTTAATTCCCATGGCTTGTTGCTCACTGGCTAAGAAACCAATGACTAAACTTCCTAGAATTAATAAGACGCTGCCATTGGTTAATGAATGCTTGATCACTGATTTTAAAGTTGTGGTATTAGCGTCGCTTTTAGAGAATACCCTCATCAAAATTACACCTACGATAATAGCGGGAGCTTCCATCAATGCCATTATTGCAACCATGTGTCCTCCAAAAGTATATTTTTGAATTTCCAAAAAGGTTGTGGCTGTTACAAAGGTTACGGCGCTTACCGATCCATACGCTGCTGCTATTGCTCCTGAATTTTCAATACTGAACTTTCGTTTCAAAATAAAGAAGCAATACAGCGGGATGATTGTGGCAATTGCCAATCCAAAAAAGACTGACCATAGAATATCAAGTGTAAAATGACTGTGCGCTAGTTCCTGCCCGCCTTTAAATCCTATTGAAAATAATAGATATATGGAAATAAATTTAGAGGTGTTTGAGGGTATTTCTAAATCACTTTTTAAACGTGTTGCAAGAATTCCGAGCAGAAAAAACAGTAAGGCGGGATTAGTTAAATTATCTAAAAGTAAGTTTAGGTTCATTTGAATATTTTAAAAAATTGGGATAGCATGATTAATAGAAAAACGCGCCGGTGCTATCTGGAGTACATAATTTTGGGGTTTTCTGATTCAGCCGCTCTCGACAACCTGTCATTTATTGCGATACCTAAATCGTAGTCTGGAAATTTTTGAGCAATAATGATGTCTAGTGCTAAGTCATCCAAACGATGCATTGCCGCAAATAAATTGGAAGCTGCTTCTTTAAGGTTCCCTTGAGGGGAAAGGACTTCCTGGTGTATAATTTGCGTATTCATCACCTGTGAATCGAACAATAAAAGTCCAATTCGTTTTCCTTCGTTTTCGATAATAGCATCACTCATATTTTGAGTAAGGAATGTTCTAGTTTTAGGGGCGTAATGCTTTGCCATCATTCCCGGTGCCTCGGGATTGGCTTTATTGAAATTTTTTATTTGAACGACCCCAATTTCATCTTGGATCGCTTCAATAGTAGTGGAACCCAATCGATACACCACAGGCATTTCATCTTCGAATCCAATAATGGTAGACTCAATACCTTCGTGACAAACGCCTCCATCGAAAACCATCGGTAACACACCGTCAAAATAATGAGCAACATGGGTTGCAGCGGTTGGGCTGATAGAACCGAACGGATTTGCACTGGGTGCCGCCAATGGAAAAGACAACAAGTTTAATAATTTAAGTGCTTCAGGATGATTTGGCATTCTGATCGCAACGGTGTCTTTGCCGCCCGTTACAAGGTCGGGAATATTCATATTTTTTTTAAGTACCAGTGTTAGCGGTCCGGGCCAAAATTTGTCAGACAATCTTTTTGCTAGTTCAGGTACTTCAGTCGCTATCTCGTAGAGTTGCTCCTTTGAACCGATATGAACAATCAAGGGATTGGTATGAGGACGCTTTTTTAATTCAAAAATTTTACTGATGGCTTTTTCACTGAAAACATTTCCGGCAAGTCCGTATACCGTTTCAGTAGGTATCGCGACGACTTCTTCATGATGCAGCAGTTGCGCTGCCTTGTAAATGTCATTTGATATCATTATTATAGATTTTAGGGGTTACAGAAATTGCAATACGCGGGATCTTCAGTGGTTTTCTCGTGTGGAAATAATACCTCATTTTGAAAATCACATTTTTTACAACGGTATATAAAACTTCGTGTAGAATCCGTAGGGCAATTACACCAGCTGCAAGGCAATCCGGATCGGGCTTCGGTGACGATAAATCCCGGCGTTTCACAGTTCGGACATATAGATTCAACCGCTTTTAAGAGTTTTACTGCTGCTTTTTCAATTACTTTCATGCGGGTTGGGTTAAAATGAGCCCGCATATCGGTTTCCACATAAGCAGCGCCGTATTCTTTTATAAAAGCTTGAAAATGTTCTCGTAGCGCTTCCGGTTGCGTAATTCCTTTAATTATTTTTTCGTAATTGTTTTCAGCTGGCTTTAGCATAAGTCCGTGTGACGGAAAATGAACTTGCCGCATAAATGATTCCAATTCGGCTTCGGATCTAATGACTGAAGCATTAAAATTGGTGTCCATACTGAGTTCACGCACTACAATTTCCAGTTCATTTTTGGCATCGATCAACATCATAAGTTCGTCATCGGCTTTGGCAAAAAAAACGGAAGGGTGCGCGCCAAAAGATCCTTCACTGGCGATGACCAAATCACAGCCATTCTTTTCCATAGCCAATAGACATTTTTTCCGAAGTGTCGTAAGTGCATCATCCTTTCTTGAAATTTCTCCCGAAAAAGTGCCTAAAGTATCCGTGTCAAAGGCATCAGAAACAAAACAAGAAACGCCAAGTGCTTTTTCAAAAAGCGGTGCGATTACCGATTCTTTCTGATGTTTGGTCGCAATCAACAGTTTACGATGGCTGAAAATTTTCATCAAATTCAATGGTAACGGTACTTTTTACGATAAGATGCGGTGCTTTGTCTTTGATCAAATGAATCCATGCGCTTAAATCCTCTTTCGTTTGCGTCAATGCTGCAATCCTTTCTTTGGAATGTTGCACATCGCGGTCGTTGCGAATATGATTGCTGAAATCATCGAGATTATGGTATCTTATTTTCTCGTTAATAAGATTAGAAAGTAGTGCGCCAGCATCACTAGTAGTAAAAACACCATCAATTAATTTAAATTCTTTTGTATGTTCCATTTTTGTTAATGCGTTGTAGTTAATTTAAAATATTGATTTTACTCTCGACATGAAAATCTTTGTTCTGCCTTTTGATGTAAACTCTTGCTTCGTCTAAGTTCTTCTGTAATAATTTGATCTTTCGTTCTCTCATTTTGATGTCTTCTTCATTTTTGCTGTTCTTGACTTTATCTTCGTGAAATTTTATTTTCACATGAAACAATTGGGTCAAAATATCCATAATTTCTGTCGGGCTAAATGCGCCATCAATTAGTTGTAGTTCCATAGTGGTATCGTTTTATTGTCCTTGTCCTAGTGAAAACGCCATTTTGCCATCAAATTGGTACAGGTTTTCGGTTTTAATCGAATCGATCTCATTTTGGATGCATTGCTGCAGCAGTATAATAATTTCCTCTTTAGTGATGGTTTTGCCTTCGTCTGTTTTAAATCGGCATCGCCAATGGTCGGTACAAAAGGTTTGCGAAAATCCTTCCGGCCACACTTTGATACCACGATTGGTGATCATGTTGAGTTTTAAATTCGGTGTGCCAATTTTTGACATTTTGGAGGCAAGTTCGTTTGCGTCGGTGCCATTCCAATGCACAAAAACATCATGTCCTATAAGTTCCTTTTTTGCTTGCGGACGCTTTTTGTATTTTGGAAGATTTAAGGCTTGACCATTTTCGTAATTAACCGCGGCCAACGTATGGGGCTTTTTTCCTAAGTTGGCAATGACCGCCTCGGCAAATTCATGAGTGCCTACTTTTTGCGTACTCTTTCCATCTTTGAAAATATCATAGGTATGGATCCCGTCTTCTAAGGTTTTTAACCAAGCATTATGAACATTTGTAGCAACATCATTCTGACCTAAATGATTGAGCATCATCACCGCACCTTGTAATAGTCCTGATGGATTCGCCATATTTTGCCCGGCTCTTCTTGGCGCCGAACCATGAATCGCTTCGAACATAGCGCATTCCTCGCCAATATTGGCTGAGCCTGCAAGCCCAACTGAACCTGCGATTTGAGCTGCAATATCGGAAAGTACATCACCATATAAATTCAGCGTAACAATAACATCAAATGCTTCGGGCGTGTCACTCATCTTTGCCGCACCAATATCGATAATCCAGTGTTCATTTTCAATTTCAGGATATTCAACTGCAATCTCGTCAAACACCTGATGAAAGAGTCCATCGGTCTGTTTCATGATATTGTCTTTCGTAAAACAAGTCACTTTTTTTCTACCGTACTGCTTTGCAAATTCGAAGGCATAACGCACGATTTTCTCGCAACCGGGACGACTGATAATCTTCAAGCATTGCACCACTTCATCCGTTTGTTGGTGTTCAATTCCCGCATATAAATCTTCTTCATTCTCGCGGATAATTACCATATCCATTTTGGGATGTTTGGTCTCAACAAAAGGATACAAACTCATGCAAGGACGCACATTCGAGTACAATCCTAAAAATTTCCGGGTCGTTACATTCAAACTTTTATAGCCGCCGCCTTGTGGTGTGGTGATCGGTGCTTTTAAAAACACTTTATTTTTTACGATGGTATCCCAACTTTCTTTGGCGATTCCCGAGGTGTTGCCGGAGAGATATACTTTCTCACCGACTTCAATCTCATCATATTCCAGCTGGGCCCCGGCAGCTTTAATGATTTTTAAAGTAGCATCCATAATTTCGGGACCAATTCCGTCTCCTTTTGCGATCGTGATTCGTTGCATAGTATTGTTGTTTATTTTTTTGCCAAATGTAGCATGCCCCTTTCATATATTTTTATTTATATTTGTTATGATATACATAAACATAATTTATGAATTACACCTTACATCAACTCCAAGTATTTTTAAAAATCACGCAAACAAAAAGCATCACAAAGGCAGCCGAAGCATTACACCTGACCCAGCCTGCTGTGTCTATACAGTTAAAAAATTTACAAGATCAATTTGAAATTCCACTCACGGAAGTCATCGGACGGCAACTGTATGTTACTGAATTTGGAAAAGAGATTGCATTGGCAGCTGAAAATATTATTAATGAAGTGTACAAAATCAATTACAAGACTTCGGCCTTCCGCGGCGTATTGTCGGGCAAATTAAAAATCTCCGTTGTATCAACCGGCAAATACGTGATGCCGTATTTTTTGTCTGATTTTACTAATTCGAATAGAGGTATTGCGTTGGAAATGGATGTAACCAACAAATCCGGTGTAATCAATGCTTTAAAGAATAACGAGATTGACTTCGCATTGGTATCCACTTTACCATCTGGAATCGGGATTGAAGCTGAAGTTTTGTTGACCAACAAACTGTATTTAGTGGCAAGTCAAAGTATGAACACCACTGATAAAAAAAAGATTAGCGATTACGTGTCGGATGCCCCGCTCATTTACAGAGAAGAAGGTTCGGCGACCAGAATTGCCATGGAAAATTACTTTGGCAAGCAGGGAATTCAGGTCAATATGAAATTACAATTAACATCGAATGAGGCTATAAAGCAGGCTGTACTTTCCGGACTTGGACTTTCAATAATGCCACTCATTGGGTTAAAAAATGAATTGGAAAACGGCAGCATAAAAATTATACCGGTCAAGAACCTACCCATCGTAACGAACTGGACGCTCATTTGGCTGAAAGGTAAAAAGTTGAGTCCATCAGCCAAGGCCTATTTGCAATTCATCCAAACACAAAAAGAACGATTGAAAGTAGAACATTTTTCATGGATTGCGTCCTACTGATTTTGCTGATAAGCGATTACAAAATTCCCATTACCCGATATAATGCCGCGTTCGATTCAAAATAACGGTTTTCAATAGCAAGTTTTGATAACTGGCTTGCCACTAGATTATTTTCTCGTGAATTGATTAAAAAAATTGAACTTTCACCAAACGTAAAAAGCCGTTCTTCTGAATCGAGCATGGTTTTGCTGTCTTTTACCAATTGGTTAATTAAGAGCCGCTGTTTTTGTAATGACTGAATTTCGGTTTGCTGGGCTTTGATTTTATTTTTGAGTTGTACGCGCTCTAAATCCAAATCAAATTTGGTGCTTTGAAGTTTGTATTTCGCCAGTTGCAGGCTTCCACGCTCTTTTCGTAAAAATAACGGAAAGTAGAAATTCAACCCTACTTTATAATCCTGAAGTCGGTAATCGTCGAAGTAGCTGGGCTCGGATAAATAGGAGTATGCCACATCGATTTTGGGTAAAAGCATGTTCGCCTTTAACTTTCGTTCGATGTCGAGCATTTCGATTTTGCTATCCAACGCATTGATTTTTGGATGGTTTTCTAAAGCAATATTTTCGGACATTAAATTATTGATCAATAATGTTTCCTTGATCGTAACCTCTAAATTTTCTTCGGGAATAATCTCATCTTGTAACTCTAACGGAATGTTATTTTCCAGCCAAAGGAAATTTGATAATTCTAGTTTTGCTTTAGCCAACTTCAACTTCGATTCTTCTAAACCGAGCATTCGATTTCGAACCACAATTCCGGCTTCGGCGCTGTCGATCGCAGGTTTATCGCCTTGTTCAATTAGCTTTGCTACACCTTGGTAACGAATGTCAGCATTGGTAAGGTATTGCTGGTATAATTGAAACTCACTATAATTTCTTTTCCAGTTAAAATAAGCAATTGACGCATCATAAATAACCTCAATACACGCTAACTTTTGCTCTGCCTGAGTAAGTTTCACCTGCACTTTAGCCTTTCGTAAATCGGCCATGCGTTGGTTGATGAACAGTCCTTGGGCTACCGGAATGGCAATTCCTAAAGAAGTTAATCCTTGATTGGGCAACGTGTTCTGTGGATTAAGATAAATACCGTCATTGTTATCAAATCCCGCCTTAACTTCGATTCCATACCATGTTGGGATTTTAAAGCTACTGTTGAGGATTGAATAGTATTCGTTGTCTTTGAATTTCTTTTGCTCAAAATCGATCTCAATTTTAGGATCGAAGGCGCCACGAGCCATCATCAAATTTGCTTGAGCAGCACTAATTTGTAAATTGGCGCTTTTAACCAGTGGATGGTATTTTTTCACATAGCCGATAAACTCTAGGTAGGTCAGCTCTTTTGAATCTTTTGACTGACCGTACGCCGAGACATTCAAGAAAAGAAAAAACAGTAGTACTAATCTCATTACTTTTTATCTTTTGGGAGATTCGATGTTGGCTGATAATAATTGGGTGGAAAACCGTTGAGTGTTCGCCAAACTTCAAACCATACGGGAACATTGTCGAGAAGCGCTAAGGTCTGCGCACCAGAACCGATACTAATTTGTTTTGGCCACGACACTTCTTGTGCATCAGGCGCAATGAGGACCCGGAATTTTCCGTTTTCACTGATGAAGTTTTCAATCGCCACTATCTTTCCTCCATAAGTTCCGTATGACATTCCCGGCCAGCCCGAAAAAACAATCGTTGGCCAGCCATCAAACCAAACCCTCACCTTTTCACCTTTATGCAGCAACGGCAAGTCGGTTGGCGACACGAACGTTTCTACAGCAATATCATATTTCGAAGGCATGATGCTTACGATTTGTGTTCCTTCTTTGATCGTTTCCCCTAATCCTGACTGCAGCGCGCGGTTAACATACCCACTTTGCGGCGCTTTAATATAGTACATACCGTTTCTGATTTGGTAATTGGCATATTGGTTTTTAAGTTTATTCACCTGAGCTTCGGTATCGTACTGGCTACTTAGTGCGGTAAATTGGTCGCTTTTGGCCTTTTGTTCTTTTTCATTATACTCAGCGATAATGCGATTGACTTCGACTTTTGCATTAATATATTCGTTTTCGCTAGTCAGCAATTTATTTTCTTGCGTGATTATTTTAGCCTCAGACTCTTGCAATTTTAAGCGTTTCTCCTCAACATCGGTCATGGGCTTTAACCCTTCTTTGTTTAGCGTTAAAGCGCGATTGAATTGTGTGGTGGCAATTTTAATCTGCGTTCTTACGGCAATTAAATCGATACTATCACTTTTAACTTTCAATAACGACTGTCTGATCTTGTTTTTCGCCTGCTTTAATTTTAGTTCACGCTCATTTTGAATCGCAGCAATCTGCGCCGATAACGAACTCACTTTTCCACCATAGGATTTACCCGCCATTTCCTTTGCTTTGAGCTGGCTTTGTGTGTTTTCAACTAGGTTTGGATCAAGATAATCTTCCTTGGTTTCCGAAATAAAAAGTATCGTATCCCCTTTTTCAACAAAGTCGCCTTCTTTCACATACCATTTTTCGATTCGTCCGGCAATAGCGGCATGAATGGTTTGCGGCCGTTGATCAGGCTTCAAAGTGGTTACCGCTCCCGATCCTGATATGTTTTGTGTCCATGGCAAAAACAAAATAACAATACTAAAAACAGAAACCGCCAAAATAATGCGATTTAGAATTTTATAATGCGGTCTGTCGGCCAGCGTTTTAAAAGTGCTGTATCTGTTGATGTCGTCGCCAATCGGGTTATTATTTGAGATATTCAGCATGGCAATTATTGTTTAGTATCGCTTATTATTTTTCCTTCATTCATGATGATTGTACGCGTGCACTTTGTCTTCCAGTAGGCGTTTTTAGAGGATACAATTAATGTCCAATTGTTTTTCTCTGACGTCAAGAAATCAATTACTTCCATAGCTACATCATCATCCATCTTATCTAAGGCATCTTCGTACAATAAGATTTTTGGCTTATTGATAATACTGCGGGCCAAAAGTATTTTTTGAGCAATCGATGACGACAACTGTTTGCCCTCAGGAAATATCTTAGTGTCTAAACCTTTCGGTAAAGACTTGATAAAATCGCCAAGTTTGACACTATCGATTGCCCATTTTAAATCTTCTGGACTGATCAGCGGATTATTGAACGTGATGTTTTCTAAGATAGTGCCTTCAAAAGGTGTCTCACCAGTAATTATGGTACTTACCTGTGTTCTGTACATTTCCAAATTAATCTTTTTGTAAGTATCGTCATTGATGTATAACGAGCCGGAAGTGGGTTGCAACAAACCCGATAATATCCTGATTAGTGTGGTTCGCCCGGAACCGTTATTTCCCTCTAAAAATATTTTATCAGGCTGGTTGATCGTCAGGTTAATTTTTTCCAAAACGTAATCTGGACTGTCCGGGAACTTATAGCTCAGGTTTTCCGCCGCCAGTTGGATGTTCGAGTAGCAGTAATCAACTGATTTTGAGGTTGCTTCTTCAACCGCCAAATCGGTAATTTGCCCTATCTTTTCAACGGCAGTAAGCACATCATAAAGCGTTTCCAATCCGACCACTAATTTTTCGACCGAGTTAATGACCAATAAAATGATAATTTCAGCGGCAACGAACTGACCGATATTCATTTTTTGATTGAGGACGAGGTAACCTCCAATTAACAATAATCCAGCGGTTATAATTACTTTAAAAACAATCAATTGGGTAAACTGTCGCTTAATAATCCTAAAATGACTTTCGCGATAAGAAAGGTATTCCGTAACCAACCGATCATTTTTAGAAAGTGCGAAATCAAAATTCGAGGATTTTTTAAAACTGAAATTATTGCGAGCCATTTCCTGAAGCCAGCCCACAACTTTGTATTTGTATTTAGATTCCTTCATACTGGTTGAAAGTCCAGAGTTGTATGAAAACTTAAAGATGATGTAAAGCAACAACAAAAGCAGAATCCCAAAGAAGATAAAAAAGGGATGGTAGAGTGAAAGTAAAATAATTCCGAAGGTGATTTGCAGCAATGCCGTTGAAAAATCAATAAGCAATTTGGTTGCTCCTTTCTGAATGGTGATTGTATCAAAGAATCGATTGGCGAGTTCTGGCGGATATTGATTGTACAATTCTTCTGTTTTAATTTTTGGCAGTCTGAATCCAAATTCAAAGGAAGAACGGATAAAGATTTTTTGTTGCAGATTTTCTGTGATCCGCAGCTGCATTAGTGACAAAATACCAACCAAGGCAACGCCCGAAATAACGACAAATACTAAGACAATCCAAGAAACACTTACTCTTCCGGCTTGAATAAAATTCACAATTGCCTGAATCCCCAGAGGAAGTGACAAACTAACGAGACCCGCAAATATGGCATAAAAGAATATTTGCGATATATCTCTTTTATCTAGTTTTAGGAGATTGATTAACCTTCGAGCTGCTGTTAGTGCCATAGTTACTTGCTTAGCGTTTTTTCAATTAAGTCGATATAAAATTCCGTCACGGAATCATTAGATGTGCAATTGGTGATGGTTTTCAAATGATCTTTTAAAAAATGCTGGTGTAATGCGCCTTCAACTACGGAAGATGCTAAACTCTTCGCATAAGAATATTCAGGATTAACTTCATTTATAATGTCAATCAACCTGTTAATTACCCTTTTATATACTAAAAAGAAACCTTGTTTATTTTCTTCATCAACTCTTTTAGTGGAAAGATTCTTAGTAAATTCAGCAATGACGATTTTGTTTAAGATCGCTTCGTTAATATGAACAGTTTCCGTGTCATCAACAATTTTTTCGGTAACGACCGTGATCGCTCTATTGAGTTTTTCTGTAGGATTCGAAATATTGGTTGTGGCAAGAAGCAGCTTATACTCAATCCAGCCCCAATACCAAGAAGATAAGTATAACATGAGATTATGTTTACTGTCAAAATAACGATACACCGAACTTTCATTAGAACCGATGCGTTCTCCTAACTTTCTAAAAGTGAAATCTTCAAAACCAATTTCATCGATCAGGATAATACTTTCTTGAATAATTTTTCTACCCAATACAGAAGTCTCCGGGTCTTTTACATAAATCTTTTCGTTGACCTGAATTTTTAAGTTTGATAATACTGTATTCATTTTGAGATTATTTTGTGCAAATATAATAGTATTACAATTAAAAATAATATAATTTAATGTTATTTTTTTTGGATGCTATCGGCATCTTGTGTTTTGGGCTGTAAATAATAGAATATACGATAAGATTTCACTAGATAAACGGATTGAAACCGCGTTATAATCTGCATTTTGATTTAATTTGGTTTGCGATTATTGCCTATTCCGAAAAATTTAAAATAAATACATTGTAATTTTAATATGAATTATACAAATTAGACAAGCTAAACTATAATTAATTCAAGCATCTTTTGCGTATCATTATACTATAGAAATTAATCTATAATTTAATCTTAGAAAATATGAAAATTGCAATACTTTCAGCCATAATAATGGCTTTCGTCTTGGTTTCTTGCAACCAAAAAGCAACAGAAACGACGACTGATGATTCGAACGAGATGGGCAATGAAAACGCCGTTATGGTGGATGACAGCAGCATGACGGACGACAACACAAAAATGATGGATCACGACAAAATGTACGCTTGCTCCATGCATCCGGAAGTGAAAGGCAAAATGCATGACAAATGTCCGAAGTGCGGTATGGAATTAACCGAACCTGTTCCTGAGCAATAAAACGAAATTATATCTAACTTTAGTTCAATTATAAACTAACCTTGTTAAGAAATCGACAGGGTTATTTTTATTCTTAACTAAAACGGTTTACTATGAAACTTTACATCAGAAATATGGTGTGCAGCCACTGTAAAATGATTGTGAAATCTATATTTGGCGCGAAACTGCTAGTGAGGTCAACATTAGTTGTTTGTCACCAGGCGTCTACATCTTTACGGTTTTCTATGCACAAGGCAGCCAAGGCTTCAAATTGATTAAGAATTAGCGTCGTCTAAGCAATCAATAGTGCGGAATTTAATTGCCTGAGAAATGGCTGATTTCTTTATCCATCTAGGGATATTGCAACGCAGTTTGTCGTTAAGGCTCAAGAACTACTGTTGACATTATTATAAAAACACTACAAACGATTAATAAAATGTAAGATCCGGTAATGCTGAAGACATTAACGCTAGCAAACAGAAATAACGATATGCCAACACACGACAAACGCAGATTATTAACTTAGTAAAGCTGCAAGTCCACTCTTAACACAACACGGACATTCTCGAATATGATCGCTCAAAACACAAGAATCAGCATGATGAAGTACTGCAACATTAGGTTTCTTAAATGCATACAGCGTATCAAGCGGACTAAAAGATTTCATTCTTTCATATTGTGCGACATGGAGATAAATTAAAGTGGTTTCAATCCGCGCATGCCCAAGCAAATCCTTAATACTTACAATATCAAGACCGTCCTCCAACAGATGTGTTGCAAACGTATGCCTTAACGTATGAACAGATATGCTTTTGAGAATATTAACTTTTTTTGCCACTTGATGTATAGCCCATAAAATACCGCGCTTAGAATATCTACTGTCAAAATCACCACCGGCGCAACCATTAGGGCATCCATTGAAGAGCCAGAGCGTTGGGTTTTCCTGAGCAATATAATCCTTTAGCCATTCAGCCAAAACTGGACTTAAAGGAACATATCGGTCTTTTTTGCCTTTTCCTTGGCGTACGTGCAAAACCATCCGGTCAAAATCGATGTCTGGAATTGTTATATTTCTTGCTTCAAAACATCGAAGCCCGCAGCCGTACAATAATCCAATCAAAACTTTGTGCTTTAAAAGTTTCGGACCGGCAATTAGTCGCCTCACTTCTTCCCTACTCAGTACAACAGGTAGTTTTTTTTCTCTTTTAATGGACGGTAATAAAATATATTTTTCGTCAAGCCCTTCCATCCGATAGGCAAATCTCAGACTAAATACTGTGAACTTGAAATACGAATCTGATGCCGATTGAAAGGTTTGCTGTAGGAAATATAGATATTGATCAATCTGTTCAGACCCAACCTTTGTCGGAAGCACCTCAAAGTAGATTGCAGCTTTAGCAAGATGCCGGGCATAGTTGGTGAGTGTACTTTTACTTTTTCCTGATAAAGAAATCTGCTGTTCTAACTTGTGATAAAATTCTGAAAAGCCCGCTACTTCAGCGCAGGCAGTTTGGATGGTATTCTTTTTTTGCATGTTGAAAATTTCGTCAATTGCCGCTAAATTGTGGGTTACCTATTGACTAAAGGCTTTTTAAATAACGATTAATTGATGATTATAATTGACGTTTCACCTGACGAAATGTTAAATTGATTCTCGGTAAAACGGCCTTCGATGTCTTTGGAACCTGATGTTCCCAATAGGTATTTGTCGTCCCAGCCATCAATAGTAAAGTACCATGATGCAAAGGAATTTTGACCAGAGGAATAGTGCTACAGCTTTTATGACGCAAGCGGAACATGCGCGTTTCTCCGAATGTTACCGAAGCAATAATTGGGTTTCTGCCGATTGCTACTTCTTTGTCGCTATGCCATCCAACACCGTCATTTCCATTCCTGTAAAGATTAAGCAATACTGCATTGAATTTTTCACCGACTTCAAATTGTACGCGCGTTCGTATAGCCAATAGCTCAGGTGTCCAAGACAAAGTTGGGCCTGCTTCGAGCGTGTCTTTTTCTTCATACCATGAAATCATGCGCGGCGCAGTAACCGTCTTGTCGTACATAGGCATTTGATATTCATGCCATGGCGTTTGTTGCAGCAATACGTTATAATAGTAATCTGACTCTTCCTTGGTGAAGAAATTGTCATAAAGCAGCAGCTCAGCATCTGGCAGATCAAATATTTTTTTGGCCGATGTCCCTGATGTAAATAGTTCCGTATCGTTGAATAATGTCATCATATTAGTTGTTGATAGCCTTCATTTTATGCCGCGGTAAATTGATTTCATGCTCCTGCGGATAAGGTGCCCGTTGTGTCATACTAATGTCCTCGCGAATTTGATGTTGTGTTTGAAAGCGCTTTTCGTCGGTTGCCGAATAACGCGGATCGGGAATGAAAGGCATTTTAGCCATTTTTGAAATGGTGATCGTTGGAAAGTGATAATCAACCTCAACCTGACCGAGCAGCAAATAACAACCGCCACCTTGGAACGGATATTTTTGCAGGCAATCCGCAAAATGTGCGGTATCAAAAAAACCGCCTTCAGCATCGATCCAGGTGCCGAAAAACATATCGCCCCTTTTGGTGGGCACATGCTTGCGGGAAATCAGATACGCTAACATTTTTACCGTTCTCTTATGGTGTTGTCCCAAGTCCTTCGCCATCACATCGCCGCGATACGCAGTCTGCAGCAAATTGAAAGGCGTCACCGAGACCGGAAAACTCAGCAATTCTATTTCATCAAAAGCATCTTCAAACGCAGAACGTGCCAACATCGGAAGTTTATATTCTTTTACAGGTTCCTGCAATAACATCAGGTTGCGATTCTCCGGTCTGAAATTTACGAGGATCATTCTGGCAACCACCAAGAGCTCATTTTTTGTTTTCCCGGTAAAACGAAAGGCACCGATAAAAATTAAAGTTTGTATGCCTTCAATACCAATCGGAATACGGTTAATAAAATCTTCAAGTGAAACAAAATCGCCATGCTCCTGACGCTCCTTTACAATGGCTTCCGCTATTTTAAATTCTAGGCTTTTTAAGTGTTGAAAGCCCAAATAAATATGGATACCGTACAGCGTAGTTTGGTATTCACTTTTATTGACACAAGGATTGTGGATTTTAGCGCCGGACATTTTCGCTTCGTGTATGTACACTTCCGTCCGATAAAAGCCTCCGAAATTATTGATCACTGCGGTCATGAATTCGATCGGGTAATACACTTTGAGATAGAGACTTTGGTAGCTTTCCACCGCATAAGAAGCAGAATGCGCTTTGCAAAACGAATATCCCGCAAACGATTCTATCTGTCTGTAGATTTCCTGGCTTAATGGTAATGGATGGCCTTTGGCTGCACAGCACGCAAAGAAATTGTCTTTAACTTTTTGCAATGCCGACTTGGAACGCCCCTTTCCACTCATCGCACGACGCAAAATATCACCATCGGATGCCGGCACGCCTGCGTAATGCAACGCGATCTTAATCACATCTTCCTGATACACCATAATGCCGTAGGTTTCACCTAACTGTTGTCGGAATACTTCGTGGAAATATTCAAAACGGTCCGGATAATTGTGCCTAAAAATATACTCTTTCATCATGCCAGACTGCGCTACACCGGGACGTATAATCGATGATGCAGCAACAAGAACCCTATAATTGTCGCATTTGAGTCTACGCAACAAGCCACGCATCGCCGGACTTTCGATATAGAAACAACCGATCGTTTTTCCTTGGCCCAGGTATTCATTACACAATTTCTCATCTTTTGAAATCGAGGTGTTGCGGATATCGACATCAATGCCCCGGTTTTTTTTAATCAACTTTACGGAATCATCAATATGTCCGATACCGCGCTGGCTTAAAATATCGAACTTGTCAAAACCTACATCCTCTGCAACATGCATGTCAAACTGCACAATCGGAAATCCTTTCGGCGGCATTTCGAGCGCAGTAAAATTCGTAATCGGTTCCTCTGAAATCAGAATGCCGCACGAATGCATGCTGCGTTGGTTGGGGTATTTTTCGAGCATCATCCCGTATTCCTGCACCAATTTTACGACCGCATTGGTATCGTGTTTTGCCATAGGATTTTTGGCGAGTACATCCAGCTCTTCTTTTGGAAGTCCGAACACTTTACCAACTTCCCGGAAAATCGAACGGTATTTGAATTCGACATTCGTACCACAAAATGCCACGTGATCCGCACCGTATTTATTGAAAATGTAGGTCAGTATATTATCGCGCTCTTTCCAAGACCAATCAATATCAAAATCTGGCGGGGTTTTGCGGTTGACATTCAGAAAACGCTCGAAGTATAAATCGAGTTCCAACGGGCAGATGTCTGTGATACCAAGGCAATACGCAATAATACTGTTGGCGCCGCTGCCACGTCCAATGTGCAAGAAACCTTGACTTGTACTATACTGCGTAATATCCCATGTGATTAGGAAATAACCACTAAATCCCAATTCATCTATGACTTTCAATTCTTTTTTCACCCTTGCGATTGCCTCGACATTATTTTCACCATACCGCCAAAGCATGCCTTCGTGCGCCAGTTTGGTCAGCAATTCGATATCAGATTGGCGGTTGTCAGTATAATGCTTTTTGTTTTTGGGCGTAGAGAAATCGTATTCAAAATGGCATTGGGCGATTAGCGTTTCTGTATTGTGAATGATTTGCGGATAATCACTGAATTTTTCTAATAACTCATTTACCGGGATCATCACTTCCGAAGTTTTGCAATAATCCTTTTCGGTTAATTTCGACAGGATAACGTTGGTATCGATGGCACGCAGTATCTTATGCAGATTGAATTCCTTTTTCGTGCGGAAGGTAACGGGCTGCAGCACCACCATTTTGCTCATGCGGCTTTTCCAAATCGGATGGAATAGTTTGGGTAATTGTTCGGGGTGAATGCCAATGTATTCATGCGATCGTAATTTTTCAGGAGCATTTTCAAACGGATAAAGCACAAACACGTTTTCAAAATCAGGCTGATCTGGAAACACTGTATCTTCAAAATTATGCTTTGTCACCATGCGGTTCATTTCACCAAATCCAGCGCGGTTTTTTGCCAAACCGATATAATGCAAATGGTTGCCGGAGCGAAACTCGATGCCTACCAGTGGCTTAATATTGACTTCCTGACACGCTTTAATAAACTCATAAATTCCCGTTACAGTATTGATATCGGTTAACGCCATCGCTTTTACACCGCACGCCGCAGCCTGAAGCACCAACTCCTGTAATGGAATGGTGCCATACCGCAACGAATGAAAAGAATGGCAATTCAGATACATCAATTATAATTTTTTATACTAATATGCTCCTTTTGTCGGATCGAAACTTTTGGGTATTTGATTCTTAGATTTGAGAATCGTTCCGGCACAGCGTGTTACGGCATCGAAGCCAAATCGTTTTTTCATTTTATCCATAGCCTGATAGAGCTGCATCATTTCGACGGTATCTTCAAACATATTGATTTGATAGGTCCCACGAACCAAACCGCTGAAACGCACACCCACCAAACGCACCCGCATGCGGCGGTTGTAAAGTTTATCAAACAAAGCGGTGACCTGCTTCAACAAAACATGATCACACGAGGTGTAGGGAAGTTTACATTGTACGCTTTCCGTATCGAAATTGGCATATCTGATTTTTACACTGACTGTCGAAGTAAGCCACTCTTCAGAACGCAACTGGAAAGCGAGCTGCTCCGTCATGCCGATTAGCAACGATTTTATTTTAGCAATGTCAATCGTATCCTGCAGATAAGTATGTTCCGTTGAAATGGATTTTCGTTCCGTGTAAGGTTCTACAGGTGTGTTATCAATACCGTTGGCTTTTTTCCATAACTCGAGTCCGTTTTTGCCGATCATCTTCTGCAGGTATAACTGCGGCATTTCAGAAAGGGTTTGAATATCGCGTATACCGATTCTCGACAATAGGTTGAATGTCACTTCACCCACCATCGGTATTTTACGAATCGACAACGGATTTAGAAACGACTTTACCATCAATTGTGGAATTTCAAGATTGCCTTTGGGCTTGCCTTCACCGGTAGCGATTTTAGAAACGGTTTTATTCACAGAAAGCGCAAAACTGATCGGCAGTCCGGTTTCTTTTGTGATGGTTTGTGTGAGTTCGTTCGTCCATTTATAACAGCCGTAAAATTTATCCATTCCGGTAATGTCGAGGTAGAATTCATCGATGCTTGCCTTTTCCACAATGGGTGCTTTTTCCTCAATAATTTCGGTTACGGTATGCGAGAGATTGGAAAATAATTCCATGTCGCCCTTGATAACTTTTGCCTGCGGACATAATTGTAGCGCCATCCTGATGGGCATTGCTGAGCGGACTCCAAAATACCGGGCTTCATAAGAGCATGAAGCCACCACGCCCCTTTCTCCACCGCCTACAATCAAAGGAATGCCGTTTAATTGTGAGTTTTGAAGTCGGGCACAAGACACAAAAAACGTGTCTAAATCCATGTGTACGATGGCGCGTGTCATGCTTATTAAATTTGAGGGTGAAAATATATTACAAAATTATGCTGAATCCTCACATAAATTTTTATATTTGACATGACAAATCCTCACATTAACATTATGTCGTTATTTTCAGATAATTTAAAAGTACTTCGAAGCAAGAAAGCCGTAACCCAACAAGTTGTTGCTGATGGCTGTAGCGTGCCGCGCGACCGATATGTAAAATATGAAGGCGGGATTAATTTGCCTCCACCCGATTTCTTGTTGTCGGTGTCAAGATATTTTCACGTCAGTATTGACATATTGCTGTCTGTAGATTTGAGGAAAATTCCTGTCGACGATTTGTTGCAATTGGGAGACAATAGGATTTTACTCCCGATAGCGGTCGACCACAACGGCAATAATTTTATTGAAGTCGTTCCGCATAAGGCCCGCGCAGGATATCTTACCGGTTACGCCGATCCTGAATTTATTGAAAGCCTACAACAAATCGCATTGCCTTTTTTAGGATCCGGAAAACATCGCGCCTTTCCTATTGGCGGTGATTCCATGCCACCGCATAATGACCGTAGTTTTGTGATCGGGAAATATGTGGAGAACCTCGGGGAAATAAAAAAGGATAAAACGTATATTCTGATAACCCTTAGCGAAGGAATTACTTATAAGCGACTCAATAGTAAAAATGCAGATTCGTTAACTGTCGAGCCTGACAATGTGATTTACAATCCTTACGACATTAAGCTCTCGGATATTTTAGAGATTTGGGAATATGTGGCGCATATTGGTCGCGATGACAGCAAATCCGCCTCTTTTGAATCAACAGATATTCATGGTATGTTTATGGAGTTGAAGCGGGAAATTAAAAGCATTAGAGGTGCTATTAATTGAAATATTTAACTTTTGTTGTAAGAATCTATTTTTATAAAGTAGTTTTTGGTTACTCGGTTTTTCTCAAAACACCTAGCGTAAAAAAGCAGAACGTTTTAACAAATGTTTGGTTAAATCCTAATTCATATTATTTAATTTTGCGCTGTTTAGTTTTAAAAATGAAAAAATACCACTTTATATTAATTGTATTATTAGGCTTATTCCTTACGCCTAACAATGCTATGGCTTGTGGTAAAGGTTCAGAAAAGAGCTGTTGTAAAAAAGAAATTTCGTCTACTAAAAAAGAAAAAAAGAGTTGTTGTGATCGTGACCGTTCCAAAGAAAAAGACCACAAAGGTTGTAAAGGCCAATGTGGTCATTCAGCATGTGGTTGTTCTTCTACATGCCCGGCTTCTTCAATAAGTTTTTTATCTGAAATTAATTTAAAAAATACTATGTTTAACTATTCTTCAAGCGAGAGCGTTAAATTTTTATACACAACACCATCAATCTCAGCTGGTTTTTATTCCATTTGGCTCATTCCTAAAATAAGCTAAATCCCTTTTTTGACAGCCATAAGTGTGTCAAATTCATAGCGTTTTGCTATCCAATTCACAACAGTTTTAGATTGATTTTGCTACAACATTATTAGTGTTTGCAATTACTATTTCTTCCGCAACTGTTATTTATCCAAATTTATTTTTATCAACCAATCAAGGTAGTTCACTTTGATTACAATTTTATTTAAAATGAAAAATTCATTTATGAAAATAATGGTAGCAATTTGTGTATTGCTATCAACTTCAATTCATGCACAAATTAAAAATACCAAAACCGCGACGGTTAAAATTTATGGCAATTGCGGCATGTGCGAAACCAAAATCGAAAAAGCAGGAAACATCAAAAAAATTGCTAATGTCGATTGGAATCATGATACCCAAATGGCAACTTTAACTTATGATGCTACCAAAACAAATCCAGATGAAATACTCAAAAGAATTGCATTAGAAGGTTACGATAGTGATCAGTTTCTTGCCCCGGATGATGTATACAATAATCTTCACGGTTGTTGCCAGTATGACCGTGTAGCAAAAGTTGCTGTAAAAGAAGAAAACAAAACGATTGCTAGCAACGAAGACCATTCTAATCACGGGAATCATTCTGAAAAAACTACTACTGTAATTCAAAATGAAAAGCAGTTAAACGCAGTATTTGATAACTATTTTTTAGTAAAAGATGCTTTAATCACATCTGATGGAACTAAAACAGCTTCAGCTTCCAAAGCGCTTTTGATAGCGGTCAATAACGTGAAAATGGATAAACTTGAAATGGAGGTGCATATGGTTTGGATGAAAGTTTTAAATCCGATAAAAGAAGGTGCACAACAAATCGCAAATACAACAGAGGTAAAACTCCAACGCAATGTCTTTACTACATTATCCAAAGACATTTACACCTTAATCAAGGTTTCTAAATATGAAACTCCGGTGTACTATCAATTTTGTCCAATGTTCAACGATGGTAAAGGTGCCAATTGGTTGAGTAAAGAAAATGCAGTTAAGAATCCGTACTATGGTTCAATGATGTTAAGCTGTGGTAAAACAGTTGAAACAATTAAATAAGAATGAGAACAATAATTTTTATAATACTATTAATGGCAAACACTTCAACGTTGCGTGCACAACTCAAAATTGGAGATAAAATGCCAAGCATTGTTTTAAATAATCAAAACAATGAAGAAGTGAGTAGCGATCAATTTAAAGGGAAATTTATCCTGATTGATTTTTGGGCTTCTTGGTGTGCACCATGTAGATTAGGAAACAAAAAGTTAGTACAACGCTACAACAATGCTAATTCAAGCCAAATTGAAATCATCGGCATTTCACTTGATACTGATAAAAACAAATGGGTGAAAGCTATCGAAAAAGACAAAATAAAATTTACGCAACTAATAGATCCAAAAGGCTTTGATGCC
>JANPJB010000104.1:0-34308 GCA_031425295.1 Flavobacterium sp.
TATGTTTCAGAAAATTCACGGCAAGGAATTGTCCTATAACAATTTATTGGATGTCGATGCAGCGGTCAATTTGATTCTAGAATTTTAAAGTGATGCCCCAACCTTTGCTATTTTGAAACACAATAATGCTTGTGGATTAGCCACGAAAAATACAATCAAAGAGGCGTACTTGGCAGCATTGGCAGGTGATCCGACTTCAGCATTTGGAGGTGTTCTTATCGCAAATCAAAAAATTGATGTCGAAACCGCAAACGAAATCAACGCACTTTTCTGCGAAGTTGTAATTGCACCAAGTTATGATGCTGGCGCCATTTCAATTTTGTCTGAAAAGAAAAACCGAATCATACTTGTTCAAAATGAAGTGGCGTTGCCTCAAAGGCAAGTAAGAACTTGCTTGAATGGGATTTTAGTTCAAGATAAAAACAATATTACAGACAATAAAGACCATCTAAAAACCGTTACGCTTACTGCACCGAGTTCCTATGAAATTGAAGATTTGTTGTTTGCTTCGAAGATTTGCAAAAACACAAAATCGAATACGATTGTTCTGGCAAAAAACCGAACTTTAATTGCGTCAGGAACTGGACAAACTTCGAGAGTAGATGCTTTGAAACAAGCGATAGAAAAAGCCCACGCTTTTGGATTTGATTTGAGTGGATCGGTTATGGCGAGTGATGCTTTTTTTCCTTTCCCTGATTGTGTAGCAATTGCGAAAGAGGCTGGTATTACAGCGGTTATTCAGCCCGGAGGTTCAATTAAAGATTCATTAGGTATCGATTATTGCAACGAAAATAAAGTTGCAATGGTATTTACTGGAACGCGTCATTTTAAACATTAATTTGTTTAACTTTGTCCACTAAATTTTATATAAACATAATAAACCCTTAAAAGACTTATGGGATTTTTTGATTTCATGACTGAGGATATTGCAATAGACCTTGGTACCGCTAACACCCTTATTATTCACAATGACAAAGTAGTCATTGACAGCCCATCGATCGTAGCTCGTGAT
This sequence comes from Flavobacterium sp., assembly GCA_031425295.1. GTDB lineage: Bacteria > Bacteroidota > Bacteroidia > Flavobacteriales > Flavobacteriaceae > Flavobacterium. Next base: position 1,013 of record JANPJB010000104.1, read on the forward strand.
CGTATATCTGGTAAAATAATTGCCGTAGGAAAAGAGGCGAATATGATGCAAGGTAAAACCCATGAAAACATAAAAACCATCCGTCCACTTAAAGATGGTGTTATTGCTGATTTTGATGCTTCAGAAAAGATGATCAGCATGTTTATCAAAAGTATTCCGGCGCTAAAAAAGAGAATGTTTACACCTGCTTTACGAATGGTGGTATGTATTCCTTCCGGAATTACCGAAGTAGAGATGCGAGCGGTGAAAGAATCTTGTGAGCGTGTAAACGGAAAAGAAGTTTATTTGATTCACGAGCCTATGGCCGCTGCTATTGGTATAGGTATCGATATCATGCAACCAAAAGGAAATATGATTGTTGATATTGGTGGTGGAACAACCGAAATTGCAGTGATCGCATTAGGCGGAATCGTATGTGATAAGTCTGTAAAAATTGCGGGGGACGTTTTCACCAATGATATTGTTTACTACATGCGTACACAGCACAATCTATTTGTAGGTGAAAGTACGGCTGAAAAAATAAAAATTACAGTTGGTGCGGCATTAGAAGAATTAGAAACTGCGCCGGATGATATGTCTGTTCAAGGTAGAGATTTGCTAACTGGAAAACCAAAACAAGTAGAAGTTTCCTATCGTGAAATTGCGAAAGCACTAGATAAATCAATTCAGCGAATTGAAGACGCTGTCATGGAGACATTATCTCAAACCCCACCTGAATTGGCCGCAGATATTTATAATACAGGAATCTATTTAGCCGGTGGCGGATCCATGTTGAGAGGATTAGACAAACGAATTTCTCAAAAAACAGATTTGCCAGTTTATATTGCTGAAGATCCTTTGCGAGCGGTAGTTAGAGGAACTGGAATGGCATTGAAAAACATTCCAAAATTTAGAAGTATCCTTATTAAATAAAATTCCAATAATGAAATTCCAAATTCCAAAACATCAGTCAGCCGTTGCGTGGGAATTTGGAATTTGATATTTTAAATATTTAGAACCCTCATGCAGCAAATATTTATTTTTATATTTAAAAACAGCTATAGATTGCTGTTTTTGCTGCTTTTGGTAGTTTCGTTAGTCTTCACCGTTCAATCGCATTCGTACCACAGAAGTAAAGTCATCAGCTCGGCTAACTTTCTCAGTGGCGGTGTTTATGAGCAGATAAATTCCGTTAGCGAATACTTAAATCTCAAAAACCAGAATGACGCATTGGCACTTGAAAATGCGCGATTAAAAAGCATCATTTTCAATACAAAAGATTCTGTGCCGCAACCCAAAATTGATTCTTTGAAAGGCGTCAAAGCCAGCGATATCATCGTTTCTAAAGTCATTCATAATTCGTATAACGTTTATGAAAATTATCTGACCATTGCCGGTGGTAGCCTAGCCGGGATTAAAACGGATATGGGAGTCATCAACAGTTCCGGGATTATTGGCATTGTCGACAAGACTTCTAAGAATTATGCAACAGTAATCAGTATTTTGAATGTGAAATCACAGATCAACGCGAAAATCAAAAAAACAAATCATTTCGGTTCGCTAGTTTGGAACGGCAAAAGTACTGGTTTCGTGCAACTCATTGACGTGCCTCGTTTGGCTTCGGTTAGAAGAGGCGATACGATTGTTACGGGCGGTCAGTCTGTGATTTTTCCGGAGAATATCGGGATCGGGACGATCAACAATATCTACATCGACAATAAAACCAATTACTATACTTTGAATGTGAAGCTTTTCAATGACATGACCAATCTCGGACATGTATACATCATCAAAAGCAAAGACCGCGAGGAACTTGTAACCTTAGAGAAAAAAGAAAATGAATAGCGCTGTATTGATCAATATCGTCCGATTTATACTGCTGCTGGCATTGCAGATCCTTATTTTCAACAATATGGATTTCTTGGGCTATATCAATCCGTATCCTTATATTTTATTCATCATCTTATACCCTGTGAATGGCAACAAAACCGGGCTTTTACTCGCGAGTTTCTTTCTTGGATTGATTCTCGATATGTTCTGTAATTCAGGCGGCGTGCATGCTGCGGCTTGTCTGATTTTAGCATACTATCGCCCTTACATTTTCAAATTCTCATTCGGGTTGAGTTATGAATACCAAACCGTCAAACTTAATGATGTATTGACACCAGAGCGTTTTTCATTCCTGCTCATCGCTGTAATCATCCATCACTTTACGTTGTTTCTCCTCGAGGTTTTCCGTCTGAATTTTATCTTCGAAATTATTCTCAAAACCGTAGTCAGCACCTTGTTTACCTTGTTGATGTGCATTCTCATCATCTACTTAATTAAGCCCAACCGACGATGAGAAAAGTACTGCTACCGACCATCATTATTATTGGAACATTACTGTTGGTATTAAGACTATTTTATCTGCAGATTATTGACGATTCTTTTAAATTGAAATCCGATAACAACGCGATTAAAATTCAATATGATTATCCCGAACGCGGTTATATTTATGACCGTAATGGCGAACTTCTGGTGGCGAATCAGCCGTCGTATGATATCATGGTGATTCCAAAAGATCTTAAAAATATTGATACTTTGGAGTTCTGCCAGCTGTTGAATATCAAGAAAGAAGATTACATTAAAATCATTGCCAAAGCCAAAGTCTACAGCCCGCGACTGCCTTCTGTGTTTTTACCGCAGTTAAACAAAATGGAATTTGCGGCTTTCCAAGAAAAAATCAGAAAATTTCCCGGGTTCTATATTCAAAAGCGATCGTTGCGCGACTATCAGGTGAAATTCGGCGCGAACGTTTTCGGGTTCATCACACAAGCTAACGAAAAAACCGTAGCCAAAAATCCGTATTACAATAGTGGCGACTTGCTCGGTAAACAAGGTGTTGAAGAAAGCTATGAAACAATTCTTCGCGGTATTAAGGGTGTGAAGTACATCCAAAAAGACAAGTACAACCGCGAAATCGGACCTTACAAAGAACGCAGATACGACACCATTGCTGTTCAAGGAAAAGACATTCATTTAACGATTGACGCTGAACTACAGAAGTACGGCGAGGAATTGATGGCCAATAAACGTGGCGGGATTGTCGCGATTGAACCAAATACAGGCGAAATCCTCGCACTGGTTACAGCACCTTCTTATGATCCTGCGATTTTGGTCGGCAGGCAACGTTCTCGAAATTATACAAAATTATACCATGACTCGATTGCCAAACCATTATACGATCGCGGGCTGTTGGCGGAATATCCTCCGGGTTCACCGTTTAAAATCTTAACGGGTTTGATCGCATTACAGGAGCAGGTGATTGATGAGCAGACGACTGTTTATTGTCGACACGGATTTAGCTACGCAAGAGGTCGATTCATGAAATGCCACTGTCACGGTGGTGCGCAACAATTGCATCGTGGAATTTACGAATCCTGCAACGCCTATTTCGGAACCGTTTATATGAAAACGATCAATAAATACGTTAAGCCAGCAGATGGTGTTGATGTCTGGAGTCGACACCTTAAAAGTTTTGGCTTGGGAGAATTTATGGGTTATGATCTACCGACCGGAAGACGCGGAAAAGCACCGACGTCAAAAACTTATAAAAAAATCTATCCGAATGGCGGCTGGCGCAGTACTGCGATTGTCTCGAATGCGATTGGACAAGGCGAAGTTTTGATGACACCAATTCAATTGGCAAACATGATGGCTGCGGTTTCGAATCACGGTTTTTACTATACGCCTCACATCATTAAGTCGATTAAAGGCGAAACCATCGATAAGAAATACAGAACCAAACACATGACAACGGTCGAAAGAAAGTATTTTCAACCGGTGATTGACGGATTATTTGACGTGTACAATTTAGGAACTGCCCACGCTTTGCAAGTTGAAGGTATTGAGATTTGTGGTAAAACCGGTACCGCTGAGAATTTCGCGAAGATTAATGGCAAGCGCGTAAAACTTCAGGATCACTCGATCTTTGTGGCTTTTGCGCCCAGAAACAATCCGAAGATTGCTATTGCCGTCTTGGTTGAAAACGGGTATTGGGGTGCGCGCTGGGCCGGACCGATTACGAGTCTGATGATTGAGAAATATATTAAAAAGAAAATCACCAGGTTAGACCTCGAGAAAAGAATGCTTGAAGGCAGTCTGCAAGGTGAATATGCGAAATATACCGGAAAGAAGGAAGTAGACAGCTTATTGCTTAAACCTAAACCTCCGGTTGCTCCAGGTGCTGTCGACGAAAAGTTGAAAGACGCGAAAACTCCTGAAGAAGCCACTGAAAATTAATTTAAGATGAAGAACCAAAGCGTAACAAACAACTTAGATTGGATCAGCGTAATCATTTACATCCTATTGGTTATTATGGGTTGGCTAAATATCTATTCTTCATCATTGTCATTGTCAGAGGACAATTTCACCTTAGACTTGTCGCAGTTTTACGGCAAACAGTTGTTGAGTATTGGGCTCGCCATTCCGCTGATATTTGTAGTGTTATCTGTTGATGGAAAGTTTTATGAAAAATTCTCTAGCATCATTTACATCATAGGATTGCTTTCGCTGGCTGGACTATTTGTTTTCGGGAAAACCATCAAGGGGCAAAACAACTGGTATTCTTTTGGCGCCTTTGGATTACAGCCTTCTGAGTTTGTTAAAGCAGCAACCTCATTGGCGTTGGCGAAATACTTGAGTGATGTGCAGGTGAATCTCAAAGACTTCAACAGGCAGCTTCAAGCCCTTGGCATCATCTTTATTCCCGTATTATTGATTGTCGTGCATGATCCTGGAAGTGCCTTAATATTCATGACATTGTTCTTTGTATTGTATCGTGAAGGATTGCCGCCGTGGTATTTATGGACGGGTTTTATAGCGATCATCTTATTTGTATTGGCGCTGCTATTGGAACCTTGGGCGGTAATATTAATTGCAGTCGGAGTTATGGTTTTATTGTATTTCAAAAGCCGAATCGTAGACCGAAATATTATTGCGAGCGCCATTGCAATAGTGCTGGTTTCTGGGTTTGTATTTTCCGTTGATTATGTTTTTGATTCTGTGTTCAAGCAACATCATCGCGACCGTTTTAATATTTTACTCGGAAAGGAAGTTGATATGAAAGGCATCGGATACAATACCAACCAATCTGAAATTGCTATTGGTTCAGGCGGTTGGTTCGGAAAAGGCTTTCTTGAAGGCACCCAAACCAAAGGTGGATTCGTTCCTGAGCAGCACACTGATTATATTTTTACTACCGTTGGTGAAGAATGGGGTTTCTTAGGTTCCATGATCGTGATTGCGTTGTTCGTAGGTTTAATCTTTAGAACCATTTACTTGGCAGAACGGCAAAAGACCAAATTTAGCAGGGTTTATGGCTATTGTGTGGCATGTATATTATTCATTCACTTTTTTGTGAACATTGCGATGGTCGCGGGAATTTTTCCGACGATTGGCGTGCCGCTTCCTTTCTTCTCCTATGGTGGCTCCGGACTTTGGGGCTTTACAATTTTGCTGTTTATCTTTTTAAAGATGGACGCCAATAAGGTAAATGAATGGTAATTCAAACTAGCGTAAAAAAAATAGCCACGAGACACGCTGATCATCCGTGCATTCGTGGCTAAAAATATTTTAAATCTAAATCCTTACGACTTCACCAACTTGTCTTTTTTCAACTTGGCAACATCTTTCTTCACGATTTTAGGCTGCAAATCATCGAGCACATTAAGCGCTTCCTCAACGTATATGTCTTTCGCGAGATTTTCGTGCCATCTTTCGCGTTTTTCCTTTAAAGAAGGATCACTTTTCATCTGCTCGGATTCAGAAGACAAAGAAGCGAATTGCAAGGTGTTTTGATAATCTGCTATCGACTTATACTTTTTAGATTTTTCCTCTATCGCTTTTTGCTCCGCTTTGAATTGGTCAATGTTTAGGCTATAAACATTTTCCTTATTGCGTTGGTCAATCCATTGCGCATTCTCATCGATGAGTTTGAATTTAGGATTTTCGGCAATTCGTTTTTTACTCTTATCAATCGCCGAATCGAAGTCGTTCTGCTTGTCCCAGAATTTAAACTGAGCCGGTTCGATTTTATCCCAAGGCATTGCGTTATCAATATCGCGTTCTCCCATTTTCAGATAAGCGTAACGATCGGGAATTGCAACATCACTGCTTACACCTTCGAGCTGCGTTGAGCCACCTGTAATTCTATAGAATTTCTGAGTTGTTGTTTTGAGCGCACCCAAGTCACCAACACTGCTGCCTCTTACGAATTGGTTCAAATCGATAACGTTTTGCACCGTACCTTTTCCGTAAGACTGCTTGCTCCCGATGATGATTCCTCTTCTATAGTCCTGAATCGCCGCAGCAAATATCTCTGAAGCCGAAGCAGAAAAACTATTTTGCATCACAACCAGCGGACCGTCCCATTGGATTTTTTTATCTTTATCGAAAAGCACTTCTTGCTTTCTCCCGGCTGATTTGATCTGCACCACCGGACCATCTTCTATGAATAGTCCTGCAATATCGACTACCGTTTTCAATGAACCACCGCCATTATCTCGCAAATCCATGATGATGCCTTGAACACCTTCTTTTTTGAGTCGATCCACTTCAATCGCAACATCTTTTCCTGCATCGCGGCTATCGTTGTTTTCAAAGTCGATGTAGAATTTAGGCAGGTAAATAATCCCGTATTTGATTCCATTTTTTTCGACAACGCTTGATTTGGCGTAAGTTTCTTCAATCTCAACGATATCTCTAATGATCGAAATGATTTTGATCGTACCATCGACTTTCTTCACGGTCAAACGCACTTCAGTACCTTTTGGTCCTTTAATTTTCTTCACGACATCATCGAGGTGCATACCGACAACTTCAACTGGCTCGTCATTGCCTTGCGCCACTTTCATAATAACATCACCTGCCTCGAGCTCTTTTCCACGCCAAGCCGGACCGCCTGAGATCAATTCTGAAATTTCAGTGTAATCATTTTTCTTTTGAAGACGGGCGCCGATTCCTTCGAGTTTTCCACTCATGCTAACATCAAAACGCTCCTTTTCATCTGGTGGAAAGTAGTTCGTATGCGGGTCAAACCGCGTGGCAATCGCATTGACAAACACTGAAAACCAATCGTTCTGGTCTAAGTCGTTGATAAAATCAAAGTATTCATTGAGTGATTTCAACGAACTTTCGCGTGTTTCTTTTTCCAGTTGCTCGAATGATTTCGGTTCTTCATCCTTTGCGTCTGCCTTTAAAGCCTCTTTTTTAAGTTCTTCAGCTGATTTCTTGGGAGACTTTTCGGGCGTAATCCCGTTCTTTTTATCTTCTTGCATTTTGATCTTGTCGGTCAATGAAGAAAGCGTCGACAACTTGATTTGTTTGCGCCACTTCTCTTTGAGTTCCGAAGTGTTTTTGGCGTATGGAAGTTTATCGTAATCCGTATTAAATTCTTCTTTAACCGTATAATCAAAGGGCTTGGCTAGAATCTCTTTGTAGAAAACTTTACTTTCGCTGATTCTTTTTATTAATCGATCGTAAGTCAGATTGAAAAAAGACAAATCTTTATTCTTTATCTGGTCGTCGATTTGGGTTTCGAAAGGGGCAAACTCATCGATATCCGCTTGGATGAAAAATCGTTTCGAAGGATCTAAAGCTTCGATGTAGTCTTTGTAAATTCCTTTTGAAAATTTGTCATCGATTGCCGCGGGATCATAATGACCTCTTTCAATCACGAATGTCAATAGTTCCAACAGCATCTTGTCCTTTTCAGGATCTCCTTTGGGTTTCAACGTTGTAGTGAAAGCAAATAACCCCATAGATAGGGCTATTACTACTAGTACCAACTTATAATTCCTTCTCATATATTGAATTAAGATATTCATTAAAATTTTTGAACTAAATTACATAAAAACATCAGCGGCGCTTTGTTTCGATGGCTAATTTTTTGTTAAAGATGCTAATTTAATAAGTTTGCGCCTAAAATGCTTATTTTTGCCAAAATTATTTGAGTCGATATCAAGTCGACCTTCAAACGAATTTAAATCTAGCCCTGATAGCAGTGAGAATCCTTTTGTGCCGGGGTTTGGCGCAAAAGATTACCTCACAAAGGTAATGACATTACGAATGGGTTCGGTCAATTCGCTACGCTCGTGTGTAACGGATAGCAGGATTAAGCTCCTAAAAATGAAATCGAATATTCTTCGAACACAAAAAACTCGTTTCCAGTGAGAAAAAAACCACTAATATTAGTAACCAATGACGACGGTATTTCGGCACCGGGCATCCGCGCCTTGATTGCCGTCATGGCTGAAATTGGCGATGTTGTAGTCGTAGCGCCAGACAAACCACAAAGTGCCATGGGGCATGCCATTACCATCAACAATGCATTGTATCTCAACAAGGTTTCGGCGGAAAACGCTGCGATATTAGAATACAGTTGTTCAGGAACACCCGTAGATTCGGTAAAATTTGCGGTCAATGAAGTTTTGAAACAGAAGCCTGATTTGTGCGTTTCGGGTATCAACCACGGTTCGAATTCTTCGATCAATGTGATCTATTCGGGTACGATGAGTGCCGCTGTTGAAGCCGGAATTGAAGGCATTCCCGCAATCGGTTTTTCGCTGTTGGATTACGATTGGAATGCCGATTTTGAACCCGTGAAATCATTCATCAAAAAGATTGCATTGCAGACTTTGGAAAATGGGCTGCCGGAAGGTACAATTTTGAATGTCAATTTTCCGAAATTGCCAGAGCATGAGATAAAAGGCATTAAAATCTGCAGGCAAGCAAAAGCCATTTGGGCCGAGAAATTTGATAAAAGGACGACGCCTTATGGCAAGGATTATTATTGGCTTACGGGCGAATTTGTCAACCAAGATTTGGGTGAAGACACCGATGAATGGGCTTTGGAAAACGGTTACGTATCCGTTGTTCCCGTGCAATTTGACCTCACGGCGTATCATGCGATACAACAGCTGAATACTTGGAATTTAAAATAATAAAGATGCAATACAAAGATTTGATTTTGGGCGTTTTGATGTCGGTTGTCGCTTCGGTACTCGGCAGTTTCATTTTTATTGAAGCCTTTACCGGATTTGATTTCGCCGATGGCATCGCGTTTTACAAGGCGCATGGTTTACTAGGCAAAATTATTACTTTGGGGGCGATACTGAATCTTATTTTGTTTTTCATAGTATTGAAATTCAACAAAGAGCTGATGGCGCGCGGTGTTGTTTTGGGTATGTTTATCTTGACCATAATAACATTGGTTATCTAAAATAAATCGCAATGAAATACTACATTATTGCCGGGGAAGCTTCCGGGGATTTACATGGCTCGAATTTGATGAAAGCGCTTTATAAAGAAGATGCACAGGCTGACATCCGATTCTGGGGCGGCGATTTGATGCAGCAAACCGGCGGCACTTTGGTGAAACACTACCGCGAACTGGCTTTCATGGGATTTATTGAAGTGATTTTCAACCTCAAAACCATATTGAGCAACATTAAGATTTGTAAAGACGATATCGAACAATTCAAGCCCGACGCCATTATTTTTATTGATTACCCTGGTTTTAACATGCGCATTGCGAAATGGGCGAAACAACGCGGTATTCCAACACACTATTACATTTCACCGCAAATATGGGCTTGGAAAGAAAATCGCATTGCAGCGGTCAAACGCGACTTCGATCACTTGTATGTGATATTGCCCTTTGAAAAAGCGTTTTACGAGGAGAAGCACCATTTTCCGGTGACTTTTGTCGGCCATCCGTTGATTGATGCGATTCAAAGTCGTAAGGTTACAAGCCACGAAGATTTCATTCAAGAAAATCAACTTGATGATAAACCGATTATAGCGATTCTGCCTGGGAGTCGGAAACAGGAAATTACGAAAATGCTCGACGTGATGCTAAGTGTCGCGGAAGACTTTCAGGCGTATCAATTCGTGATTGCCGGTGCGCCGAGTCAAGAGTACGCATTTTATCAGCCATTCCTCAAAAACAAAAACGTACATTTTATTGCCAATAAAACCTATGATTTATTAAGTCATGCGACGGCAGCTTTAGTCACCTCGGGAACGGCAACCTTGGAAACGGCATTATTCAAAGTGCCAGAAGTCGTTTGCTACAAAGGCAGTTGGGCTTCGTACCAGATTGCCAAGCGCATCATTACGTTGAAATATATTTCACTAGTGAATCTGATCATGGATCAAGAAGTCGTAACCGAATTGATTCAGGAACAATGTAACACCAAAAACATTAAAATTGAATTACAGAAATTACTAAATCCCGACTACCGAAAACAACTTATCCGTCAGTATGATACGCTCGAACAAAAGCTTGGCGGCATTGGTGCGAGCAAAAAGACAGCGCAGCAAATTGTACGAAGTTTACGATAATTGCGTTACAATGAAACTCGGATTACAGATTAAATTAAAACAAATATCTTTTGAAACAATTACTTCCTCTACTCCTATTATTCGTTTTTGCAACGGGTTGCAAATCGACCTCAAGTATCATCACTTCTAAAGAAGAAGCCCAAAGAAAAGGCCTCTATAAAGCACCCGCTAATATCAAGATTGCAGCCAAAAACAATGCAGAACCTAAATATCTTGCGGAGAAAGTCGAACTTAAAAAAGCAACAATAGTAGGCAACCGCATCAATGACAAGAATGATGATGACCTAGTAATTAATGTAGATAATTCGAGTTATCTCGTCAAACAGCTTATCAATACTGCTTCGGAGCAATTGGGCGCACATTATAAAACCGGCGGTACTACTCCTGATGGATTTGATTGTTCGGGACTCATGTACAGTACGTTTAAAAAATTCGACATCACGCTGCCGCGATCTTCATTTGAAATGGCTAAGATCGGCAGAAAATTAGATGAAGACGACATTCGCAAAGGCGATTTGATTTTCTTTAAAACCAATGGTAGAAAAGTCATCAACCATGTTGGAATGGTCACCGAGATCAACGATGACGAAATCAAATTCATCCATTCTTCGACGCAGAAAGGCGTGATTGTCTCATCGACTAAAGAAGCGTACTACGGCAGAACTTTTACACAAGCGAATCGAATTTTAGAGTAATTTTTTTGGCTTATTCACTAAAATTGAATACTTTAGAAGCATGAACGCCATGCAGTTTCCTTTAACCCGAATCACGATTGGGTTTATATTAGGAATTTTATTCGCCAATTACTTCGACTTCTTCGCTCCAACGCTGGGCTTTGTCTTGCTATGGGCCGCAATACCGTTATTCACCATTTCTTTTTATGGATCGAAAAAACAATTATTTCAAAATGCCTTTTTTGGAATAGCAACTTACATTTTGTCGATTTGCATCGGGATTTCAACGCTGATCATTCACGCTGGTCGGTATCAAAAGGACAACTACGTCCATCAAATCAAATCTTCGCATACCCGGCATGTTGTAGTGGTTGTGCTGCGCGAAAAATTAAAAACTACCGCCTATTATCGCCGGTACATTGCCAATGTAAAAAGCATTGATCAAAAACCATGTTCCGGAAAATTGATGGTTAATTTCAATGCGTTGCAGTTTCAACAAGACTTTAAGATTGGCACGCAACTTCAAATAAGCAACAACATCGCGCGACCATCGCCGCCATTAAACCCGAATCAGTTTGATTATGAGAAATATTTGAACCAGAAGTCAATCGCGGCACAGACTTATGTTGATGTTTCGAATGTGAAAACCAACGGAAACTGCGTTCGTGATTTATTCTATTACTCAGATCAACTTCGAACGACTATTCTTAACAATCTGAAGAGAAATAATTTTCATGCCGATGAACTGAACGTGTTGGCGGCATTAATATTAGGACAACAACAAGACATTTCTCCGGATATCGTGCGTGATTATCAATTCGCCGGCGCGGTGCATATATTGTCGGTTTCGGGTTTACACGTTGGGTTTATTTTGATGTTTATGAACTTATTGCTGAAGTTCATTCCAAATACCAAGAGAGCCTCGTACTATAAACTTGCGATAATCGTGTGCTTTTTTTGGGCGTTTGCCGTTTTAGCTGGTCTTTCTCCATCAGTGATTCGATCGGTCACGATGTTTTCCTTTGTAGCGGTTGGCATGCATTTGAAAAGAAAGACGAATATTTTCCACACGTTACTGGTTTCACTTTTATTGATACTGCTTTTTGAACCTTCGTTTCTTTTTGATGTCGGTTTCCAATTGAGTTACGTGGCGCTGTTTTTTATCTTGTGGCTGCAACCTTCCTTGGATGCACTTTGGGAGCCGAAGCATAAAATCACCAATTATTTTTGGCAGATACTCACGGTTTCATTTGCGGCGCAGATTGGTACACTGCCTCTAAGTATCTACTATTTCCATCAGCTTTCGGGTTTGTTTTTTATTACGAATATCGTCGTTATCCCATTTCTGAGCGTGATCATGGCGTTGGGTGTTTTGGTGATGCTGCTTGCCGCGTTTGGATTTGTGCCACAGCTACTGGCTATTTCACTCGAAGGACTGATTCTTATCCTGAATCAAATCATTGCTAAAATCGCTTCTTTTGAACAGTTCATTTTGAAAGACCTTCCGCTCAACGCATCGATGTTAATCTGTTCCTATTTAGTAATTATCTCGCTGGTGCTGTGCTTTAAAAAGCCGAATTTTCAAAGAATCGTTTTTGCCCTAACGACGGTGCTATTGTTTCAGTCGGGTTATTTTTGGTTGCGTTTGAAATCACAGCAGCAGGAAGAATGGATTGTGTTCAATGTTAAAAAATCGACATTGATTGCCGCTCAGTCTGGTGAAAATGTAACCGTATTTACAAACACTGATTTATCTAAAAACAATCCTTTGCAACCTTTTTTGGTCGCTAACTTTTGTAAAATCGAAGCGCAAAAACCGATTGGAAATCTCGTTTATTTTAAAAATAAAAAAATTCTAATCATTGACAGTTTAGGAAATTATCTTCGAAATGCAAATCCAGACGTGATGCTTTTACGCCAATCTCCAAAGATCAATTTGGAACGTGTGCTGGAAACCTGCAGACCAAAAGTATTGGTTGCCGATGCGAGCAATTACAAATCGTATGTTTCCCTGTGGAAAGCGACTTGCCTAAAACAAAAAATCCCTTTCCATCATACGAATGAAAAGGGATTCTTTAAACTTGAAGATTGATTATTTTTTGCCTAAAATCTGATTGGCAGTTTCTAACCATTTTGATGGACCACCGGCTACATAGCCCGTGCTTCCTAATTTAGCAAGGTTCATTTTTCCATCAACTGTTGAAGGAAGCGCAAACCACACGGTTGGATAGCCTTGTACTTGGAAGATTTGCTGAAGCTCCATGTTTTGTTGTTGTATTTCAGGAATTTGTGGCGTTCTTCGTGGAAAATCAAGTTCCACCAATACTACATTTTCTTTAGCCCAAGCTGCAAATTCCGGCTTTTTAAGTACTTCATTTTGCAAACGGATACACCATCCGCACCAGTCGCTTCCTGTAAAAAACAACAATAACGGTTTTTTGGTTTTCATGGAAACTTCTGAAGCTTTTTTCAAATTGGTTTCCCACGTTAATTCTTGTGCCTGAACTGTTAATGAACCTACAACAAGCAATACGGTGATCAATATCTTTTTCATTTTTATAATTTTAATTTTCTGCTTTTTGACAATAACAGTGCCGAAATTACAAATTTTATTTTACTTCCTGCATTAGTTTTTTCACAAAAGGTGAAATCACAATCAATACTATTCCAGCAATCAATGCATAAATTGCCAACTGTTTGTATCCGTCAGCATATACGATTAATTTCTCTGCATTGGTTGCATTTTCCGATGCACCGGCAATATTGGCGCCTAACAATCCAGCAAAATACTGCCCGTAAGCACTCGCTAGAAACCACATGCCCATCATCACAGCCTGAAGTTTAGCCGGTGATAATTTGGTCATGATCGACATCCCGATTGGCGACAGGCATAACTCACCGAACGTAATGATGAACCATCCAAAAGTGAATAAATCAAGTGAAGTGATTCCGTTGGCATCGGCAAAAAACTTGGTGTAATAGAACACATAAAATCCACCTGCCAAAAACAAGAAGCCCAAACCGAATTTGATCAACGTATTAGGCTCAATTTTTCTTTTCGCCATCCACAGCCACACCATGCCCACAATCGCGGCAAAAATGATCACGAACAATGAATTCGCTGAATTGTTTACCCCATTCGGATCTAGTGGAATTCCGATGACCGTATTGTTCAGATTGTTCGCAGCAAATAAACTCAATGAGCCGCCACTTTGCTCGAAGAAAGCCCAGAATACGATGGAGAACATAATAAAAACCAATGCCGCCAGTAGTTTTTTATTTTCATTGGTAGAAAAGCTTCTCATTTCGTATAACAAATACAACAGTGAACACGGACCGATGATGTACATAAAAATATCGGTGTAGCCTGAATTCGAAACCAACAATATGATGATCGGAATGATCAGCAATGAACCGGCATAGGTTATGTATTCGTAGGTTTTTCTTTTCGAAGATTCAATATTGAGCATCGGCGAAATTCCGATATCACCTAAAGATTTTTGAGTCTGTACAAATGTCAATAAGCTGATGACCATTACCACTGCTGCGAAACCGAAAGCAAAATTCCAGCGCAGCTGTTGCGGAATCACCGAAGAAAGCATATTCCCATTTGCTACAGCAATACATAAATACCCGCCGATTAATGCCCCTAAATTGACCCCTGCATAAAACAGGGAGAATCCAGCATCACGACGGTTGTCATCATCCTTGTATAATTTTCCGACCATCGTTGAAATATTAGGTTTGAAAAAACCGGTTCCTATAATCGTGAAACTGATGCCCAAAAAGAAAAACCGCGTTGGATCAATCGATAAGATGACGCTGCCTGCAATCATTAGGATACCACCCCAAAACAGCGACTTTCTGTAACCCAAAATCTTATCGGCGAACAATCCGCCAATGAATGTAAATGCGTACACGAAAGCTTGCGTAGCGCCATATTGTAAATTCGCCACTTCTTCATTCATCATCAGTTTATTGACCATGAAAATAACGAGCATCCCGCGCATACCATAAAAACAGAAACGTTCCCACATTTCGCTGAAAAACAAATACCACAATTGTTTTGGATATTTGCCTTTAAAATTTTGAATCTCTTCAATATTGGTTGTTGGTATCTGTTCCATTTTTTTTAATTAATTCCTTTTTCCTTCATGACCTTGTTGAGTTGTTTGAGTAATGCGAACATCAGTAAAGTCGCAAACATCAATAACGAAAAGTTG
The DNA here is from genome assembly GCA_031425295.1 of Flavobacterium sp. Taxonomy (GTDB): domain Bacteria; phylum Bacteroidota; class Bacteroidia; order Flavobacteriales; family Flavobacteriaceae; genus Flavobacterium. The sequence goes on from JANPJB010000104.1 coordinate 16,275, forward strand.
ATCCAGAAAAAATCAGTTTTGTCTTCATAAGTATCCCAAAGGCTGGCTAGTACGCCGCTGAGCTTGTTTCCGATTGAGGTCGACAAGAACCAGCCGCCCATCATCAACGATGTGATGTTCCTCGGGCTTAGTTTCGAAACGACCGATAATCCCATCGGACTCAAGAATAATTCACCAATTGTAATAACGCCGTAATTAGCGACCAGCCACCAAACGCTGACTTTTTCAGCACCATTGCCGCCTGCATTTACTGCCGCGACCATGACTAAAACCGACAATGCGGATATCAATAAACCAAAAGCGATTTTTGTGGGTGTCGTCGGTTCTTTTTTGCGCGACCTTAAATAGGTAAAAAAAGCTACGATTAAAGGTGTCAGTAAAATGACCCATCCCGGATTGATCGATTGGCTTAAGTTCGCTGACCAAGTATAAATCCTGTTGCCTTCTTGTGGCAATTTATCTTTGTGGACATTCCTAAAATACAGCGGATAATCAACAATCTTAACCACTTTTCCGTCTTTCTTTTGAATTCGGAACGCTTCATCATATAAAGCGACAGAATCCTTTTTATAGGTCAACGTGTCGACAAGCACCAATTTCGAGCCTATGACTTGTGAGGTTCCGTGCAATTGACGATCGGTATATTTATCGCCCCAATTGTTCAGCGCTGATCCGTTGAGTTTGAAGACCGCCCAAAACAAAATCACAACACCAAAAATAGCGAGCAGCGCGCCAATCGGGCGTTTGTCTTCGACTTTAGCTTTGAAATATAAACTTGCATAAAACAGAATCACCGGAATGCATGCAAAAATAAAAGCATCGGTACTATCAGAGCCAAAAATGGCGCAATCGGTATTCGTGTCAGATTGCACGCCTTTCAAAAACCACCCGATGACGCCGAATAATATTGAAGGCAATAGTATGAATAATACGATTTTGTAAAACGGCATGTCGCCAGGTTGTGTACCTTTTTTATCGGTCTTGTCGCCGTAATGCTTGGTTCCCAAGAGGAACACCACGACGCCGATCACCATACCGACACCGGCAGCCATAAACGCATACTGCCAACCGAATAATATCTTAAATGCGGCACCAAAAAAGTTGCAGATGAACGCACCGACATTGATTCCCATATAGAAAATATTGTAGCCTTCATCCTTTTTGTCTTTGTATTGCTCATCATTGTAGAAATTCCCGAGCAGCGTTGAAATATTAGGTTTGAAGAATCCGTTGCCGATAATTACGAGAAACATCGCAACGTAAAGCATCGTCAGATCGTGGATACCCATCATCATATAACCGGCGCCCATCATGAGTCCACCAATGACAATTGATTTTTTGTAGCCCAAATAACGATCCGCTACCAAGCCTCCAATGAAAGGTGTCAGAAAAACCAACGCGATGAAAGTGCCATATAAATCCGATGCTTCTTTTTCGGTCATCGCAAAACCGGCTTCCACATCTTTGAGATACAGCGTGAAGATACCGATCATTAAATAATATCCGAAACGCTCCCACATTTCGGATAAAAATAAGTACGGTAATGCTTTTGGGTGTTTATTCCACATACCTTATGTTTTTTGGGTTATCGCACACCGTGCATCATCTTTTTCAAGAAAGGCGTCAATGCAAACAAAATGACCGCCGCCAAACCAGTAAGCACGACAAATACCATAAAGAATTCGAACAGATTGTGGATTTCAAAACCTGCAAAAACCGGGTTGTGGTCTGTGATTTGGTTTTTAGACAACAAAGCCGCTTGCTCGGGTGTTAAGGTTACAGTCTTATCGAGAACCGCTTGTAAGTCGATTCCCAATTCCTTTGCTTTCACGAATTTATCTCCCGTAGCGGGCATGATTGAACCTAAAGTTCCTGCCAATGCATAACCTGAAGCATTCGATAAGAAAAACACACCATACAACAAGGAAGAAAATCGTTTTGGCGATAATTTACCAACCAATGACAATCCGATCGGTGACAAGCACAACTCTGCACAAGTTTGGATTAAATATAAAAGGATTAACCATTTGATCGCTAGTAATCCGCTGTTGCCTAAATCTTTTACATTATAAGCAATGATGAAATAACTCAACGCGATCAATGCCAATCCGATCGATTGTTTCACAGGCGAAATCGGCTCACGGTCTTTGCTTCTCAAATAATCCCAAAGCATGCTAAATGGAACGGCAAAAGCCACTACGAACAATCCGTTGAAGATTTGCACCATCGACGGCGGCATGTTCCAGCCAAAGAAATTTCTATCGGTTTGGTTATCCGCGATGAACGTCAATGAAGAACCCGCTTGTTCGAACGCCGCCCAAAAGAAAATGATAAAGAACGCGACAATGTAAATGACGAAGATTCGGTCTCTTTCGACTTTAGTCAACGACGAATCCGAAACAATTAACCCTGCTAATGTCAAACCACTTGAATAGATCAAAGTATAAATTAAATTCTGATCGAATACAAAATGAATCAGCGCACCCAAGGCTAAAAACGAAACTGCGGCACCGATCAGAGCTTTTTGAGAAAACACCGCTTTTTGCGATTCGCCTTCTTCGAAATCAGAAGCTTCATTTTTAGATGGTAATCCACCCAATGGTCGACCTTCCGGAGTAACTACATATTTGTTTTTCAAAACATAGAACACTGCGGTTCCGATAAGCATCGCACCTGACGCTGCTAAGAATCCCCATTTGAAAGCATGGATGTCACGGATGCCGTCTGCGTCTTTGACATCGCCAATAAGCGGGCAGATCAATTGTCCTAAGAATGCACCCAAATTGATTCCCATATAGAAAATCGTGAACGCTGTATCGAGTTTGCTTTTTTCCTGTTTCGGGTATAAACTTCCCACCATGCTTGAAATGTTCGGCTTGAAGAAACCGTTTCCAAAGATGATGATTCCTAAGGCCGACCACATTAAGGTATTCGCCATACTGAGGTTGGTGCCGAAAATGCTGGCACTGCAAAACAATAAAAACTGACCGATTGCCATCATCAATCCACCCAATAAAATACAATTTCGGTTACCGAAAAAACGATCGGCAATGAATCCGCCCAGCATTGGAGTAAGGTAACAAAGCCCTAAGAATCCACCGTAAATCAACGATGCATCTTCCTCCTTCATCATCAATGAATTCACCAGGAACAACGTTAGAATCGCGCGCATTCCGTAGAAATTGAAACGCTCCCACATTTCGGTTCCGAATAGTACCCAAAGTCCTTTTGGATGTCCTGTTTTTGCTTGAGTTTCTGTCATTTTAGTTTGTTTTAGTTTTGTATTGGTTAATGAATTATAGGTTTTCTTTGATGAAGTTCGTCATTTTGTTGAACAACTGGATTCTGGTTTTGCCGCCGAAAATCCCATGGTTCTTATCGGGATAAATTTGAGAATCGAATTGTTTGTTTGCCTGAATCAACGCTTCTATCATCTGCATCGAATTCTGCACATGCACGTTGTCATCGGCCGAACCGTGAATCAGCAAGAATTTCCCTTTCAGTTTGTCGACATGGTTGATCGGTGAATTGTCATCATAGCCGCTCGCATTTTCCTGTGGCGTCTGCAAATAACGTTCGGTATAAATGCTGTCGTAAAATCTCCAATTGGTAACTGGCGCTACCGCAATCGCCATTTTAAAGACATCGGCGCCTTTCATAATACAGTTTGATGCCATGAATCCGCCATAACTCCAACCCCAGATTCCGATGCGTTTGGCGTCAACATAGGGATAATTTCCAATAACTTTCGCCGCATCAATTTGATCTTCAACTTCAAGTTTCCCCAATTGTTTCTGCGTGCATTTTTTAAATTCGGCACCTTTAAAACCTGTTCCTCTTCCATCAACACAAGCCACGATATAACCTTGCTGCGCCAACATGGCAAACCAATAATCATCGGTGGAATTCCATTCGTTATTGACTTGCTGCGAACCCGGACCCGAATATTGGTACATGAAAACCGGATATTTTTTAGAAGCATCGAAGTCTTTTGGTTTGATCATCCAAGCGTTGAGTGCATTTCCTTTGTCGGTTTTCAATACAAAAAATTCTTTCAAAGGCATGTTATAAGCTTTCAATTTTGTCGAAAGTGCCTCGTTATTCTCGATGACTTTAATTTGCTTGCCTGCTTTCGATTCGTTCAAAGTATAGACCGTCGGTTGCGTGGCACTCGAAAAAGCATTAATAAAATATTGGAAATTTGGGCTAAAAGTCGCCTTACTCGTTCCTGTTTGCGTGGTTAAACGTGTTTTATTTTTCCCATCAATACCTATGCGGTAAACATCGCGATTGATCGAACCATTTTCAACGGATTGGTAATACACCGTATTCGATTTTTCATCAAAGCCATAATAACTCGTGACTTCCCAATTGCCTTTGGTCACTTGATTTTTGAGCTTTCCCGTTTTGTCATAAAGATAAATGTGATTGAAACCGTCCTTCTCGCTCGTCCAGATAAAACTGTTATCTTTCAGGAAAGTTAAGTTGTCGGTCACATCTATATAGGCTTTGTCTTTTTCGTTCAACACTACTTTTGCCGCACCTGAGTTGCCATCGATAAATAACAAATCAAGATTGTCCTGATGGCGGTTCAGCACTTGCACGCACAATACATTCGCGTCGTTGGTCCACTTCATTCTCGCTATGTAGAAATCTGAGTAATTGCCCAGGTTAATGTCTTTTTTTAAAGCAGTAGCAACATCGTAAAGGTGTAAAGAAACCACTGAATTTTTCTCGCCGGCTTTAGGATATTTGAACGTTTCAACGGTTGGATACAAATCTTTGTGAAAAATCGACATCGAGAATTCTGGAACCTGACTTTCATCAAAACGGATGAATGCGATCTTTTTGCTGTCCGCGCTCCAATCGAATGCTCTTACGAAAGCAAATTCTTCTTCATAAACCCAATCCGTAATGCCGTTGATGATCGCGTTTTTCTTACCGTCGGTTGTGATCTGCGTCGACTTTTTGGAAGCGATATCGTACACATACAAATTGTTTTCTTTGGCATAAGCGATCTTTTTTCCATCGGGCGAGAAAGTCGGTTCCTGCACCTGAAAATCAAAAAGCTTTACTAAAGTTTTCGAAGCGGTGCTGTATAAGTAATAATCCGCAGTGAAAGAATGGCGGAAAATCTGGTTCGAATTGTTGGCAATCAACATCGTTTTTTCGTCGGCGCTGAAAGTATAACTGTCGATTCCCGCTGCCAATTCACTATGGTTTTTGGTGTCGATTAAGGTCAATACTTTGTTTAGCGTTGCAAAATCATACAAATCGATCTGCATGGTCTTCGTCGCTCGATCAAAATTGAGTACCGTATATTGGTTGGTGTTTTTCAAAGATTGTAATTCATCCATTCCTTTGGCGCGGAACGTTCCTGAATAAATAGATTCGACAGTGATTTTTTCCTGAGCAGCAACAGACAAACACAGAAAAAGAAGCGCGGCAATCAGCTGATTTGATTTCATAGATAAAATTGAATATAAAAACCACCAATTTTAGTGAAAATTTTGGATATAATGGCTGTTTTTTGTGTTAAATGCAATTTTTAATCAACAGACTTGCTGACATTCTTTTGGTTTTGTTTTGCCACAAAAACTATTTTCAGGTAAACAATTGCCACTGACCACCTTTCAATTGTTCACATTGCGATTTCTTCCATTTTGGGCACTGTTTTTCGGCACATTACGCCATGCAGCTATTGAGGCCTTCGACGATGTTGACGATTGTTTTTGGAAACACTTCCAAGGAAAGTCGTTTTTTTGTGACCTGCCAAATCACCTTCAACGGCGCAATAACTCAAGAAGTCATCTTTGATTTGCTGTTGCAAATAGCCTTTTCAAAAACGAAGTTGTTTGTGCAAAAAATGAACTGTTGTGGATAAAATTTATGTCGCGCAAACAAAGTCCTATATGGTGTGAAAAGTTATCTTTGTAGAACCAAGGCCTTAAGCCGAATTAAACAAAGTTAAAAGCCTGCAACATGAATAACGCCGTTTCCGGATTCTCTAAATTATCAAAAGAAGAAAAAATCGAATGGATTGCGAAAACTTATTTTCCTGATCCTGATGCCGTCACGACACTTTTAAAAAATTACTGGAACTCCGATGCCGCACTGCAAAAACTGCATGACGAATTCATCGAAAACACCATCACCAATTTCTATTTGCCTTTGGGCGTGGCTCCTAATTTTGTCATCAACGGGAAAAACTATACGATTCCGATGGCGATTGAAGAAAGTTCTGTCGTAGCGGCTGCCGCCAAATCAGCTAAATTTTGGGCTACGCGCGGTGGATTTAAAGCAACGGTTCTGAATACCGAAAAAATCGGGCAGGTGCATTTTATTTATGCTGGCGATCCAAAAAAATTAGAAGATTTCTTTGCACTGGTCAAACCTAAATTGGTTACTGCTACCGACAATATCACTAAGAACATGCAGCAACGCGGCGGTGGTATCGTGGCAATTGAACTCAGAAACCAAACGCACAAACTGCCGCACTATTTTCAATTGCATGCTACTTTTGAGACTGTTGATTCGATGGGCGCTAATTTCATCAACTCTTGTTTGGAGCAGTTTGCCAAAACTTTCAGTCAAGAAGCATTGCAATACGAGGCGTTTTCAACGGAAGAAAAAAACATCGAAATCGTCATGAGCATTTTATCGAACTATGTTCCGAATTGTATCGTGCGTGCGGAAGTTTCGTGCCCGGTTGCTGATTTAATCGATAAGAAAATAGAGGATCCGGCGGCGTTTGCAGCAAAATTCGTTCGGGCGGTTCAGATTGCAGAAGTTGAGCCTTTTCGAGCCGTCACCCACAACAAAGGCATCATGAACGGTATCGATGCAGTGGTGCTCGCAACTGGAAATGATTTCCGTGCCGTAGAAGCTGGGATTCATGCGTATGCTTCCCGAAATGGAACGTATTCGAGTTTGTCCCACGCTGAAATCAATGACGGTATATTCACGTTTTGGATTGAGATTCCATTGGCATTGGGCACAGTGGGCGGTTTGACATCGTTGCATCCGCTGGTGAAGTTTTCATTGGAAATGTTGGAGAAGCCTTCAGCTCAAGAGCTGATGCAAATCGTAGCGGTTGCAGGTTTGGCTCAGAATTTTGCGGCTTTGCGTTCGCTGACGACCACTGGCATTCAAGAAGGACACATGAAAATGCATTTGAATAATATTTTAAACCAGTTTCAGGCTACCGCGGAAGAACGTCAACTGGTGAAGAGCCATTTCAAAGATAATGTCGTGTCGCATGCCGCCGCGGTGGATTTTATTGAAAAGTTGCGGGTAAAACGTTAGCGGTTTCTGAAAACAACAACCTAGCCCCGATCGAAGGGAAAATCCTTTTTTGCCGTTGTTCGGCAGAAAAGATTGGAATGACAGCGGGATCAGCTCCTGAAAAAATGCATTGCGAATAATACGTTTTACGCCCTATGAAACAAACCTTCTACAGTAACGGAAAACTACTAATCACGAGCGAGTATCTCGTTTTAGACGGCGCCAAAGCATTGGCATTACCGACCAAATTCGGACAGGATTTGACCGTAGAATTGGGAACTCCGAATGAAATTCAATGGACAAGTTACGATGACGACGGCAGTTATTGGTTTGAGGATAGGTTTTCTTTTGCGACGATACGCGATAAGACAACTTTTGAGCATCAACCGGTGAAAAACATGCTGATTGCCATTTTGCATGAGGCGCACCTTTTAAATCCCACTTTTCTCGGACAAAACACTGGTTACACAATCGCGACGCGTCTTACCTTTCCGAAGTTTTGGGGTCTGGGCACGTCTTCAACATTGATCAACAATATCGCGCAGTGGCTCAAAATCGAAGCCTACGTATTATTGCGCAATACTTTTGGCGGCAGCGGCTATGACATCGCCTGTGCACAAAACAGCAACCCGATTCTTTACCGGCTTGTTGCTGGGAAACCTGCGGTACAACCGATCGTATTTGAACCTGAATGTGTGTCGAATCTCTATTTTGTGTATCTGAACCAGAAGCAAAACAGCAAAAATGCGATTGCTTCGTATCGGTTGAAAGCGCACGCGCTTGAAAATACCATTCCGTCCTTTGATGCGATTACGGATGCTATATTGCGACAAAATGATTACAACAACCTTGCAGCTTCGCTGGAACAGCATGAGATGCTGATGAGCCGAATTTTGGAATTGCCAACCGTAAAGCAGGCATTGTTTGCAGACTTTAGCGGTACGGTAAAAAGTTTAGGAGCTTGGGGCGGCGATTTTGTTTTGGTATTGTCTAAGGAGAATCCGTCGCAGTATTTCAGGGATAAAGGTTATGAAACCGTGCTGACGTATGCTGAAATGATCTTATAAAAAAACCCGATTTGAAATTCAAATCGGGTTTTTAGTTTTAACTTATGCGGTTCTTAGTAATTGAATTTCGCTCTGTTATCTTCTATCTCCGCATCGTCTTTTAACGCAGGAAGTACTCTTCCTGAATAACCTGATACTTGTGATTTTACTTTTGTAACATAATCAGCATGGTTCTTCAACACCGGTGCTTTCGTGATTAGGGTTGGTTTTACCACATAAACTCCGGCATTACCTTCAATCGGTGCTGACACTTTGTTTAATCCTATTGCGAAAGCGGTTCCGACAACTTGTCTTTCAAAACCTGCATTCGGAATATTGGCATTTTCTACAGTAAGGTCGATTGCTTGCTGTACGGTTGAACCTGCAGCTGTAGCGATCGCTTGTAATGAACTTCCCTTCATTTTCGCTTTGATTTTTTCCGCTTTTTTCTTCTTGATCAAAATCGGTTCAACAGCTGGTCTTGCGTCTTCAATGGCCGTTAATCCTTTTTCATTGACTTTTTTCAATTTCGCGATTACATTCCCTAGATTGACGACTTCGAATCGTTTAACGTCACCAACATTGGTTTCTTTTTCAAATGCCCAACGCACGATTTGTCTTTGGTTTCCTAGACCTCCGAAACTCTCGTCCATCGCTTTAGCTTTCACTGAAGGATTGACAGTCAAGTTAGCAGCCTTAGCTGTTTTCTCGAAATCTTTATCATTCGCATCCATTTCAAATTTTACCGCTTTGGTGTATAATTTATCAGTAGTGGCTTCAGAAGGTTCGATTTTTTGAGCGATTGTAGCCAAACGGATCGCGTCTTGTTTCTCTGTAACATTGATGATGTGGAAACCAAAATCCGTTTCAACCAAACCTATCGTTCCAACCGGACTGTTGAATACAAAATCATTGAAAGGCTTTACCATCTGACCAGGACCAAAGTAGCCTAAGTCGCCACCTTGTTGTGCTGAAGAATCATCAGAATTCATCATGGCCATCATAAAGAAATTCCCCGGATTGGCTTTCACTTGTGCTAATAATGTTTCCGCTTTAGCTTTCGCTTCTTCTTTGGTTCTTTTCTCTTTTTTATTTGGAACTTGTGTTCCTTCATAGCTGATTAAAATATGGCTTGCTTTAGCATTTGCTCCAGCTTTTCTTCCCATTACTTTGGTGATACAGTACATATTCCCGTTCATGTATGGTCCGTAAACTTCTCCAACTGGCAAAGCGAATAATGCATCGGCATCTGCAGCAGGCAAATCTTTTTTAGCCACATAAGTAGAATCGTAAGGCGTATCGGAGTTTTCATTAACGAAATCAATGGTATTTGCTGCACCTTTGAATCCTGGCAACGTATCGTTTTTAGCCGTTGTTTGATTGTAAACGACTCTTTGATTCATCAACGAATTGATCGTAGTCTTCACTTCCGCTTCATCTTCCGGAGAAGCTTTGTCGTCGATTAGGACATATTCTATCTCGCGTGTTTCTTCCGCTTTGAATCGCTTCTCGTTCTTTTTCATATAATCGGTGATTTCAGCATCGGTGATTTTGAAATCGGCATCTTTCAAAGTAGAAAATAAAACGGCCACGTAGTCAAAATTGACTTTATTGGCTTCCATTTCATATTTCAATTTACCTTCGGCTTCAGTAGTATACATTCCTGCTTTCACCAAAGTGTTGTAGATCATATATTTCGCATTGAGTTCTGCGTCTTTTTCTTTGTCTTTTATAAACTGTGCTTGCTCTGGATTTGATTTGAAGTATTCTTTAAACTTCGCCAAATCAAAAGCACCATTGGTTTGAAACATTGCGTTTTGACCGATATTCTGGTCGTTCTTAAACACTTCCATGATGTGTTTCTCACCCGTGTGAATGCCCAATTTATCGAATTCTGCCGTCAACAAAGCAATGGCCACTTCTTGGTCCCAGACGCGGTTTACGGCTTGCGTAGGTGTCATTCCTTGTTGTCCGCTTTTTTCAACGTTGCTTACTTTAACCCTGAAATCTTCAAAAGAGATGTCTTTCCCGGCAACCGTTCCAACATATTTTGGCGTGCTATCGAAACCGCCTTTATTGAATAAATCACCGATGATAAATGCGAATAAACAAAAGCCTATAACGAGTATTAAGAGTAGGGAACGTTGTCTGATTTTTTGTAAAACTGCCATTTTTTTTATTGTTAATTTTTAATTCAGTTTGCGAAAATACAATTATCTATTTAATAACCATAACCGTAGGGTTATATTTTGAAAGTTTTTTTATTTTTTTTTGAAATGACTATTCCTGCAGGTCCATTTTAACCAATTCGATCTTCTTATTTGTGGCTTCTTCAATCGTAAAACGAATTTTATCAATCGTGATTTGTTCCCCTTTTTGTGGGATGTCCTTCGTGTGATTCACGATAAATCCGCCTAAAGTGCCGTAAGAATCGCTTTCGGGAATCTGCAATTTATAAGTTTGGTTCAAATATTCAACATCAAGGCGCGTGGAGAACAAATACACATTGTTTTCGAGTTTCTTTTCAATAAGCGCTTCAATCGAATCGTGCTCATCCTCAATTTCTCCAAAAAGTTCCTCGACGATGTCTTCAACCGTAATCATTCCGGAAGTTCCGCCATATTCGTCAAGTACAATCGCGATGCTTTTTCTTTTTTTGGTCAGCAGGTTCAGTACATCTTTTATGAAGATGGTTTCAGGAACAAACTCCACGGGAATCAACACCGACTTAATGCTTCTGGGTTTTTTAAACAATTCGAACGAATGCACATAACCCAAAATATCATCGAGTGAATTCTGGTACACGAGCATTTTGGAGTAGCCTGTAGCTATGAATTTTTCCTTCAAATCAGTCACGGAATCGTGGATTTCGACCGCCGACATTTCGGTTCGCGGCGTCATGATATCCCGTGCTTTTACACCCGAGAACTCTAGCGCATTTTGAAAAATCTGAATTTCGGAATCGATGTTCTCCTGGTCTTGCACGGTGCTCATCTGTTCGGTGATGTAATTTCCGAGTTCGATTTTGCTGAAGAATAGTGGAATGTGGTCGCCTTCGGTTTTGAAGAATTTTTTGAGAATGAAATTCGATATCCACAAAATAAAATTGGAAATGAAGTAGAAAAGCAAGTAGAAAAAATATGCCGGCAACGCAAAAATCTTGATGAACGTATTGGCGTAAATCTGAAAAAAAACTTTGGGTAGAAATTCCGAAGTGATCAATACAACAAAAGTAGAAATCGTAGTTTGGATCAGCACGTTCGACAAATTCGTGAAATTGAAACCCATTCGCGTAATCCAGCGCATCAGCAATTCGCCCATGAAAAACCCATAAACAACCAATACGATCGTATTGCCGATCAGCATGGAAGCTATAAACTTGGAAGGTTTTTCGGTAAGTTTGGTTAAGACGCGAGACAGAAAATTGTGCTGCTTCTTTTCAATCTCTAAGTAGATTTTGTTCGAGGAAATAAAGGCGATTTCCATTCCTGAAAAAAGTGCCGCTAGTATTAGACATATAATGATAATACTAATTTCCATGGTTTAGGTATTCTTGTTTCTGTTCTCGAATTTTTTGGCGAAGTTTCTCCTAAAGAAAAACATGAACAAGGCTACGGCTGCTATGACAAACGAGATCCAGGGTGATTCGCCGTCGTTGAGTTTCTTGCAGCCGTCATAAATGAAAAACGCGCTGAAAACAAGGTAAACGTATTGGGTATATTTTAAATAATTCATGTCGTATGGTTATTCCGCTTGGTCGATTGCGCCATTGATGCGTTGCGAGTTTACAATTTTAAAATCTTTACTGAAATCGATGCCTTCGCCGAAAGAAACACCTTTCGGATCCGTAAATTTAAACTTTTTCTCGGTAAAAAACCATTCGTTTTTTTGATCGAAATAAAGCTGTTGCGTTTCTAGGAATTGTCCGCTTTCGTTTGATATCTTGACGTTTTTCTGCAAATCAATCAGATCCGTACCTTTAAATGTAACGGCATATTCGGACGTGATGAAGGTTCTCTTGCCGTTGTTGTCGTACATCGTCACATGGATGCCTTTTGGGAATTCGGTAAACGGAAATTCGACATTCGAGTAGTCGAGCATTTTCGGACTCACTAAAATCGACTTGATTTTTCCGGAATCGGTATACTTTAAATTGAAGTTTTCCGCTTCGCCGCTGGGCATGAATTCGGAGAAGTTGATTTTCTGAACTTCTTTGAAATTGCTTTCACAACCCATAATGAGGAACACAGCGAAGCCTGAAATCCAGAAGCAAAAACGGGTATGTTTGGCAATATGCAACATCAATGCTGTGTATTAGACAAAAGCAGGATTGCGTTTAGTCGTATTTTCTTTTGATAAACCAACGGTCATTTAATGACAAGCTCATAATAACATTGGTGTAATTTTCTTCGATTAGCAACGCTTTCGCCGTGCCTCTTCTGCCGTATTCAACACCAATATTAAGGTTCGAAAACGCACCACCCAAAGGCAGCCCTAAACCTGCAGAAAAAGCATAATCGCGAATCGTTTCGTTTTTGATAACCATGCCAGTATTCTCGTAACGCAAACCACCGCGGTATGTAATTTTCTTAAAGTAATTAGAGAACGACGTATAGTTTGGGATATAGTAGCCGCCTAAACTGTACTTGAATGCGTTTTTATAAGTCACATTCTGCATGTCGTTGTAGCGGTTGCCGAACTTGCTGCTTTGTTGAAAGGTCAACTCGTTTCCGATCATCCATTTTTTACTCTGCCCTACACCAAAACCCAAAGCCAATTTGCTCGGCAGTGTTATCGTATTGCTACTAGTGATTGCATCAGCCACATCTTGGTCTTGCGGGTCGAAAACATCAGAGTAAATCACGGTTGCTATTACCCTTCTATTTTTTGACGTCAAACTGCTTTCAGGTGTAATTACAAAACTTCCGTACGCATCGAGTTTCTGGTTGATTTTTCGCTGGTACATCATGCTCAAATTGAAATTGAGGCCAGACAAATCAGAAGTGTTTATTTCGCGAGTTCCTAATTGAACGGTCGATATTTTTTCAATTCCAACGGTTTCAATGTTGCCGAAATTATAGTTGATATCGGCTCCAATACTGAATTTAGGATTGATTTTATAACCAAATCCTAAAAATACTTTGTTGAGTCCACCAGTCGCGTTGTATCTTTTGGTTGTGGTTATAGTTTCCCCATCGATAACGATGGAACTTTGATTTCTGATTCTATAACCTACTGACGAATAAGGAATCAATCCGAAACCGAATCCCATTTTCTTCAGTGGAATCCCGACCGCCATATAATCTAAAGTAGTGCGTTGTGCTTTTTCGTTGCCGTAGTACGAGTTGAGTCTGCTGGAGTTGAAAGAGCCGCCAACGGTGTAGGTCGACATGTTTAAACTCGCATAAGAAGCCGGATTTTGGATATTGACATGAATACTATCAGGAAACACAGAAACGCCACCCATCAATCTGTTTTCAGCAGTTCCTTTGAATCTGACATCACCAATACCATAAAAGGAGTACGGAGATGACGTAGATTGTTGCGCGATTGCTACTATGGAACACAGTAAAAAAAGAGCAAGATTGATTTTTTTAATCATTTTTGAATTTTATATTGAAAAGTTTGGTTCAGACTTTCGAGCAGAAAATTTGAATTGGCAAATATGGTATTTTTTAATGGCTTAGCCAAAAATTCTGTATCGCCGCCCGTTAAAATTATTATAATTTTTGGGTATCGCGCTTGATACTGCGTGATGAACCCCTCGATTTCGTGAAGCATTCCCTGAACAACGCCGACATGCATTGCTTCTTCGGTGGTATTTCCGATATTTTGCTTCGGATACGCTGCTGTCAATAACGGCAGTTTTGCAGTATACCGATGCATCGCTTCATACCGCAATCTGATGCCCGGAGCAATGGCGCCGCCGAGATATTGATCTTTGTCATCAATAAAATCGTAGGTAATACAAGTTCCGGCGTCAATGACCAAACGGTGTTGCTTCGGATATTGCAATACGGCTCCGGATGCCAAAACCATGCGGTCGATTCCCAAAGTCAGTGGTGTTTGGTATAAATTGAAGAACGGAAAATCCGATTCGTGCGAAATGAAGTGGATGTTGAGTTGATTTTGAAAAGCCAAAAACGATTCTTTTGGCACATCGCCCACCGAAGCCACGACCAAATCGCTACATTTCGGATATTGCTTTAGTATTAAATTGATGTTGGATTCGAGTGCTTCTTTCGAAAACGAAAAGTGATTCACGAGGGTATTGTGTTCAAAGACAGCGGCTTTAATTCTTGTATTTCCAATATCGATTGCTAACAGCATACCCTTGATTTGATGCGGCGAAGTTACGAATAGATTTTTTTTAATATTTGTTTTGTATAAATTAAAAATCATGCTATATTTGCAACCGCTTTAAGCGAGAGGTACCTTAGCTCAGATGGTAGAGCAATGGACTGAAAATCCATGTGTCCCTGGTTCGATCCCTGGAGGTACCACTGAAAAACCCGAAACGTTGTTTCGGGTTTTTTGTTTTTGGGTGATACAGCTGTTCCGGAAGAAAACGGATAATTCAAAAAAAGAAACGAAGGACTAACAGCAGCGATTGCTTTTGACGCCTGTTGGCAAATGGTTGGTTTTTTTATTAATTAATGATTAGTTTTTTCGTTACATTACTATTTTCGTTTATAAAATTCACAAAATAAAAACCTTTGTTTAAATCATTTAATTGAAGTTCATTATTTATAAAATTTGGATTTTTTATGAATTTTGTAAGTTGTCCATTACTATTATAAATTTTTATAGCGTTCCATGCTACTGTTGAAGCAATATTGACGCTTTGGTTTGTTGTTGGATTTGGATAAATAGAAACAGCATTTTCATAATCAAAAGTATTTGTTCCCAAATAAATTGCTGGCCATCTATTTTGTGCAGCTTGTCCGCCCCAAATTAAGGTTGCTAAATATGGATTGTCAATAAAAGGATTTCTATTTCCTTGTCCATTTGTATTTGATGCATTGCCTATATAAGTGTTGCGGGAATCCTCATATTGTGAAACAGGGTCTTCTGCATTCCACTGTAAGAATAATTGTATCATATTCGTATCTGTTGCAACAACTGCACCTGTGCCAACATTAATTGGCTTACATTGCGTTGGATAATGTAAATACATATACATCATCATTCTTGCAACATCACCTTTCCATTCATCTCCAGGATACCAATTAGAACCGATAACACGCGAATTTCCAGAACCACTAACAAATTTTTTATTTCCTCTTAAAGCATTTCTATCGACATCAGCTGTTCGAACATGATGTGCATCAGTTCCTGCACCTGCTGTTGAAGTAACTAACGCTGGCGTTCCTAAACTTAATGCATAAATGTGTTCTCTGTTCCACACACATTCCGTTAATGGCGGATTTGGTGCAACAAATGCTGGCTGGTCAGCTGCTCTATGCCTTTTTCTATGTTCATTCCAATTTGCGGAAGTTCCATAATTTGTTTCATTAGTATACGTACATATATCGTTACTAAATCCAAAAACTAAAAAAACATTAATTGGATCGGTCGGATCTCGATCAACAATTTGCAAAGCATTTTCAGTTTGAAAATATTCTAATAATTTTGTATGAGTCGTTGTAATTTTAGTTGCTAAAGCATTTTTTAAAGTATTTCCTGATTGGTTCCAATCGAAACCATCGTAATAAGGATTTGCTGGTGCGCCATTTTGTGCTAGCGTTGCAAGTTTTGTACTCAATAATAAAATTGTAAATATCTTTTTCATTTTTAATTAATTTTTCTTTTTCTGTTTTTTTCTGCGGTTCGAGGCAATCGCTGCCAACGTTCCCGCGACAGAAGCAGTCGCGCCTTGGCGACCGAGTTTTCTCCACTAGGAGAAAACGAAAATAGGAAAATAAAACGAACAATGAACCGAAAACCAGCGATTGCTTTTGACGGGTGTTGACGGCCACCAATAATTAATGTACATTACTCTTTACTATTTTCGCCTTTATCAAAGTAGTCCTTATCTTCCACTTTTGAGCTAAAAAAATTTAAGAATAATACTATAAAAACTAAGAAAACAATCGATTGAAAGCTCACCATAATTTTACCCAAGTCGGTAGTTGGGTAAACATCCCCATATCCAATTGTTGCGGAAGTAACAAAGCTAAAATATATAAAATCAATAATAGATTCCGCTCTTGAATTTAATAAATTAAGACCACCGTAAATAACTGCAAAAGCTAAAACTATTTCAAAATAATTAAAATATAAGAGCAGTACTGATCTTCTGTAAGAACGTGGTTTGGCAAAGATATCCGAGACGAAAATTAATGTTGCAACATAAAGAATAGTTTCAGCAAGTAAGTAGGAAGTTATAAAAATCACAAACCCATTTGAATAAACTCCCGTTAAAAGGAAAAGTAGTGGAAGTATTGTTTTAAACACAACATATGCTTCTATCGCTAAGTTTTTCCAAGTCAATCCTTTTCTGCCAAATTTATCTCTTATGTATATTCCTGGAAATGCAAATTGAACGGCCACCAAAAATAATCGCAAGATTTTTTCAAGACCTATATCATTGTGCTTTTCATTATTCCAAACTTTTTTTAAGTTTCTCCATTGGTTTCCAATTGAAGTGTGATGGAGTTGGATATTTTCTTCTTGTCGTCCAAATAGCAACTTTTTAAAAATTTCTTTCATGGCTATTTTGCTAAGGTTGCTGCTAAGTATAAGATATGTCTGCTAGACTCTTAATTACAATGCATGTAAATATATCGAAATTACACAACAATCAATTCTGTTACGCCTTTTTCCTAACCTTCTTCTCCTATCTCACTCAAAATTTCGCATAGAAAATCTGTGGCAAAAAAATTTCAAAAATAAAAAAATGCCACAACTGCTGTGGCAAAATTTTTCGTTCAACAGCATTTGCCACAACTTCTGTGGCAAAATTTTTGTTTCAAAAAAAATTGCCACAACAATAACCAATTATGAAAAAAGACGCCACCATCCGAACATCACTAGGGCTCTCCCAAAAAGAGATCTCAATGCTAATCGGCATAACCCGCAGCCAATGGAGCATGTACGAAATAGGAAAACGCGATCTCCCATTACCCGCAAAGCAATTACTTATAGAAATGCTCACCCATGCACAGTCGCCAAACGCCATCAGCAAGCCCACACACGACAAACAACAATCCGACAGACAACGCCAACAGCTGGAACGCCTGCTGCGCGAAAACGAATACCAGCGATTGCTGCTCGCAAGAAAAATGGCTACAACCCAAAAGAAACAAGAATCACAATTGGGGTTATTGTCAGTTGTTGGGTTTTTAAAGAACCTTGAGACTAACAATGCAGCGGCAGTAAAAATATACCAAGCAGACCTTTCGCGCAAAGCGAATCAAACCCTTGCGGTCGATTATGCGACAATACTAATGCAACAGGAATTAAAAAAAGAAGTGCTGGAATTTGAAAAAAAATGCATTGAAGCTAAACTGCGAGCGTATGATTTGTAAATGTCACGAATCTCCACCGTTGCACTTTGCTTCAATCAAATCTCCTTTCAGATAAACTTCATCTTCTCCCTGAATTTGAGAAAATCCAATAATAAGAAAAAACACAAAAATTAAAATCTTCATTATTTTCATAAAAACATTTTGTTTTAAAATTTGCAAATAGGAGTTGATACA
>JANPJB010000105.1:0-1562 GCA_031425295.1 Flavobacterium sp.
TAAATATCACTCAGTATTTGGATTAATCAAAACACCAACATTGCCAGAAATTGACTTCATGACCATGACGAATCAGTTTTGAGAACTGAACAACCGGCTGCTTTTTTTATTATTAGTTTAAAAAAAAAAACAATCAAATCGTTTGATTATACTGAAAGACATAAGAAACTGCAACAAAGCTTCGTTACGAGGTAAATACGTCAATTCACTATTAAGGTTAAGCAAAGTAAGTAATCTCTGATATCTGTCTAAATGTGATCGTTGAGCAAACGCTGTTATTTATGAATTTACAAATTCGGGTTGAACGAAACCTAGTTTTGTAATTAAGGAAAATTAGTTCACTGCCATTCTTGCTTGAAATGTAATTGTTTGGCAAACGCGGTTATTTGGGAATTACAAATTTGGGATTAAAGCAACCTAGTTTTGTAATCACGGAAAATTAGTTCGCTGACATTATTGCCTGAAATATTTGCCTGTAAAGTCGATTACAATTCTAGTTTATGTTAAAGTCATTTCTATAATAAATCTTTGATCGAGACTTCAAATGGATAACTTATATTTCTTCTGTTTCCTCTGAATTTCCAGGATGAAAAAAATGACTGAGTACAACTATTCACATCACATCTACGTTAATAGACGTAAAGAAGTGTCGAAAACCCAAACAAATAAAAATGGAGTTGCATATCATTTGGACTCAGAAATTGAAGCTACCACAGAGAGAGTGGATCGATCATTCGGACACTTTGCCAGAACTTGTTCATCCTCCAAGAAACTAAAGGTATATCAGTCGTTCTCACTCTCTTCCTCACCCGAGCAATCACACAAGGAGGATGTTAGACAGAATAGCGTCCCCTGTGACCACCAATCTGTTGACCTTTCGGAACACAGTTCGTATTCTCCTTCTTCCGATAGCGATGACAGTGTATTCCTTCCACGCTCCCAAAAAAAAAAAACTGCTTCTGGCGGCAATCATCAGTTTAATTCCGTTCAACAAAAAGTCTACGGCACTGTCAGGAAACGTAAGAAACGCGATAAAACAAAATTACGCACGAATTTTTCGAATAATCAATACATGGACAAAAAATCAAACGCTTTAGTAAAAAGAGCTCCACAAATGTCTCTGCAAAAATCGGTCCGAAAAACTTCAAGATTGGATACGGGGAAAGACGAAGTGAAACTAATGATGCTTGAGTTGGAACTGAAAACAAAAAAGGGGTGGCCGAAATATGATTATAAAAAGCCTCCAATCAACCTAACTAAAAGCAACGCCACCTGTTGTATCAGTTGCTTAAGTAAGATCCCATTAGATGATCCCAATACACTTGTCTATACATTCCCAACTGCGGAAGACATTGAGACAAATACTTTACACCAACAAATTGTCATGTCCTACAAACAAAGGGGTGTTTTACCATCTAGTTCAAACGAAACCATCACCATCTACCAAACGAGTTTGTACGAGCAAACTTATCTTTCGACATCTCCAAATGCATCCAAGGATGGTAGAACAAAACAATGTCAACACTTTTCACGTATTAAGGAAACTACTAGTCACATCCAAT
>JANPJB010000106.1:0-58655 GCA_031425295.1 Flavobacterium sp.
TGGGAAATCGAATCGATGGGTAAAAAGTCAAAAGAGTATATCGCGCAATTTGAATTGAACTATATTTGCACCGAATTTGAAAATTTTATTGTTTCAAATTAATTTTAGCATTTTACATGGAGAATAGGTTTAGGCTCGGTATTATTTTTAATTTCAACCCAAAATGGACAGGCGGTTTGATCTATCTCGTGAATGCGGTCAGAATTCTAAACTTCCTTGAAGATAAACATAAACCTACGGTAGTGGTGCTTTTTAATCCAACTTTGCAAAAATATGTTGATGAAATTCAGTATCTGTATATCGAAAGAATCCCGCACAATTTTCCATCGATACACAAAGGATATTTGCTTTCAATTCTTCAAAATAAAAATTTATTTGTAGATGATTTGGTGGTCGATCAAAAGCTAGACGCGATTTTTCCAATGCACGATTATCCCGTAAAAAGTAAATTGAATCGTAAATTAGTATCGTGGTATGCCGATTTGCAGCACCAATATTATCCACAGTTTTTTTCGAAATTCAAAATATTCGAACGCAATATGCGGATCAAGATGATTTTGAGAAATTCAAAGGATTTGGTGGTATCGAGTCAAGCAGTCAAAGATGATTTTTTGAAGTTTTATAAAGTGCCGAAAAGCCTCAAGATTCAGATTTATCATTTCGTTTCGATTATTGATGCTTTACCTGATTTGTCTGCTTCGGAAATCAAAATGAAGTACAATCTTCAGGATGAATATTATATGATTAGCAACCAATTTCACAAGCATAAGAATCATAAAGTGGCTTTCGAGGCGGTTGCGGAACTCAAGAAAAAAGGCATCAAAGTGAATATTGCCATTACCGGTCGTTTTCCTGAGGAGCCCAATTCTGAGTATTTGAAGGAATTACACGATATCATCAATACGAATGACTTGCGACAGTCGATTTCGTTTTTAGGACTGATTCCACGTGGCGATCAATTGCTATTGATGCAATACGCGAAAGCCATTATCCAACCGAGTTTGTTTGAGGGTTGGAGCACGGTAATCGAAGATGCAAAATCGCTACAGGTTCCGGTAATCGCTGCGAATTTAAATGTAAATATGGAACAGCTGGAAAGCACAGGCACTTATTTCGAACCGCACAATGCTTCCCAATTGGCAACCATTTTAGAACAATTTCCTTCTAGGGATTTTTCGAAAATGCTGTACGAACCTTACGACAATAGAATGAAAAAAGCAGCTTACGAATTTCTAGCTGTCTTTAAATAAAAAACAAAATGAAAGAAACATCCAAAATATACATTGCAGGACACAAGGGCATGGTCGGTGGCGCGATATGGAAAGCCCTCAAAGCGAACGGATATGAAAATCTAATCGGTAAAACCAGCAAAGAATTGGATTTGAAAAATCAAAATGCAGTTCGCGAATTTTTCAATTCCGAGCAACCCGATGTTGTGATTGACGCCGCGGCAAGAGTTGGTGGTATCATGGCGAATAGCACCTATCCGTTTACTTTCTTAATGGAGAACATGCAAATCCAAAACAACCTGATCGATTCCGCGTTGCAGCAAGATGTATCGAAATTTATTTTCCTAGGAAGCTCTTGCATCTACCCAAAAATGGCACCGCAGCCTTTACATGAAGATTGCTTGTTGACCTCGTCTTTAGAGCCTACCAACGAATGGTATGCGATAGCTAAAATATCGGGAGTAAAAGCCTGTGAAGCGATTCGCAAACAATACGGAAAGGATTTCGTGAGCTTGATGCCGACGAATTTATATGGTCCGAACGACAATTTCGATTTGCAAACATCCCACGTGCTTCCGGCAATGATGCGGAAATTTCACGAAGCCAAATTGAATGGAAATGAGCCCGTAACCCTTTGGGGTTCAGGTACGCCGATGCGCGAATTCCTGCATGTTGATGATCTCGCACAAGCTGTAGTTTTCGCCGTAGAAAATACCTTTGAAGAAAACTTATACAACATAGGAACCGGTGTCGATTTAACCATCAAAGCACTTGCAGAAATGATTCAAAAAACGGTCGGTCATGAAGGAGAAATTGTTTGGGACAGCTCAAAACCCGACGGAACGCCAAGAAAACTCATGGATGTCAGCAAAATGGCGAAGCAAGGTTGGAAAGCTAAAATCGCACTCGAAGACGGAATTCGTGTTACATACGATTGGTTTTTAGAACACGCCCATACGTATAAAGAAGTAAAAATTTAATTGAAGATATACTAATAAATATTAATATGAAAGTAGCATTAATTACAGGAATCACGGGTCAAGACGGCGCTTATCTCGCAGAATTACTTCTTGAAAAGGGATATATGGTGCATGGCATTAAAAGAAGATCATCGATGTTCAACACGGCACGAATTGATCACCTATATCAAGATCCGCATGCCAAAGAAATTCGCTTGAAGTTGCATTATGGCGATATGACGGATTCGATGAATTTAACGCGCATCATTCAAGAAGTGCAACCTGACGAAATCTACAACCTCGCGGCAATGTCGCATGTTAAAGTAAGTTTCGACACCCCTGAATATACTGCAAATGCTGACGGAATCGGAACTTTGCGTTTACTCGAAGCCGTTCGTCTTTTAGGTTTACAAAATAAAACCAAAATCTATCAAGCGTCAACTTCTGAATTATACGGTTTGGTGCAAGCCGTGCCGCAATCAGAATCCACGCCGTTTTATCCACGTTCGCCGTACGCAGTCGCTAAAATTTATGCGTATTGGATTACCGTAAATTACCGTGAGGCTTACAATATGTTCGCGTGCAACGGAATCTTATTCAACCACGAATCACCATTGCGTGGTGAAACATTCGTAACCCGTAAAATCACCCGCGCGGTAGCCAAAATCGCAATGGGATTGCAAAGCGATCTCTATATGGGAAACCTCGATGCACAAAGAGATTGGGGTCACGCTAAGGATTACGTAGAAGCGATGTGGAGAATCCTCCAACAAGACGTCGCCGAAGATTACGTCATCGCAACAGGCATCACAACCCGCGTTCGTGATTTCATCAAAATGGCATTCGACCAAGTCGGTTTCAATGTCAGATTTGATGGTGACGGTGTTGCTGAAGTCGGCGTTTTAGAATCCATCGATGATGCCAAATACCAAGTAGCTTTAGGCAAAGATTTCTCTACGAAAGAATTCGCAATCCCGGCTATAGGCTCTGTTTTAGTCAAAGTTGATCCGGCTTATTTCCGTCCAACCGAAGTGGATTTACTCATCGGTGATCCCACAAAATCAAAAACAAAATTGGGTTGGACACCCAAATACGACCTCAAAATGCTCGTCGAAGAAATGGTTGCCTGCGATGTGGCTTTGTTCCAAAAAGACATCCATTTGGTTAAAGGTGGACATAAAATTCTAAGACAAGCCGAATAATAATTTTAAGGAGCTAATCCCGCTATCCGTTGCAAGTCCTCGCTGCGCTGTGGGCTTTCCACTGTTATCGGGGCTAGGGTTTTCGGTTAACAAGAACGAAACTTACAACGCACAACTCGTATGGAAAAAATAAAAAACAGAAAGATCGTCGTGGTCAACCAAGCCTCGAATTATCTGACTGTTGGTTTTTGTAATGCTTTTGCCGCGCAATTCGAAAAAGTGAGTTTGGTCACCGGAAGCGTTCACGTGCAAGGTGAAGAACTGAATTCGGCGATTGAAGTCACCTACATCAACAAATGGGTCGAACGTCCGGCGCGCAAAAAAATGTTTTCATATCTGAAAGCGTGTTTCAAAATCTATTGGTTGCTGCTCACCAAATACCGTGGTTATGAAGTATTCTTCGTATCGATTCCACCGATGGGTTATTTGCTCAATCTGATTTTGCCACACCGTTTCAGCATGGTGATTTGGGATGTGTATCCCGATATTTTCAAAATCACGGGTATGAAAGAAACACATCCGTTATACCGAATTTGGGCCGCGTTGAACCGGAAATCATTCAAAAAAGCATTTCGACTTTTCACCATCAGTGCTAAAATGGCAGATTTGGTCGAAGCTTACGTCGATAGAAACAAAATCATCGTGCAACCGATCTGGTCGATTTTCCAGCAAAATGAAAGGGTTGCCAAAACTGACAATCCATTTATTGCTGAACATCAATTGCAAGATAAATTCATCGTTCAATATTCCGGAAACATCGGACTCACACATAAAGTCGAAGTGGTCGTTGAATTGGCAGAACTTCTAAAAGACAACCAGCAAATCGTTTTTCAAATTATCGGTCGCGGACCACGCGTTCCGGCACTAAAAAAAATGGTTGAAGAAAAGCAGTTGCCGAATTGTTTCTTTTTGCCATTTCAGACCGACGCGATGTTTCCTTACTCATTGTCCGCAACCGATTTGGGTATTGTAATTTTAGACGAATTAACATCCAAAGGCAGCGTGCCGAGCAAATCGTACAACCTGATGAGTTATGGCATTCCGTCAATATACATCGCCGGCGAAGATTCAGAACTGCATTCGTACGCATCGGAATTTCAAGCCGCAGCATGCTACACTGAAAGACAATTAGAGCAAGCCAAAGATTTCATTTTAGACTTGAGTAACAATCCACAAAAATGGAAAATGATGTCGGATAATGCGATTCGAACTTCGAAGCTTTTCAGAAGAGACAACGCCGATAAATTTGTATTAGCCTATTTAAATTCCAATTGATGATTCGAAAAACACTGGGTACCATTTTCATGAATTTAAAAAACACCATCGGTTGGAAAACCAATCGCAAAATCGTTGTTTTTTCGGTCGATGATTATGGCAATATACGCGTCAATTCAAAAGAAGCCCGCACGAAAATGGACGAAGCCGGAATGAAAATCCATTCGCGTTTCGATGCTTTGGATACTTTGGAAACCAAACAGGATTTGGAGCAATTGTTTGCAGTGCTGTCATCCGTAAAAGATAAAAACAACCGTTCGGCTGTGTTCACGCCATTCGCTTTGCCCTGCAATATCGATTTTGAAAAAATGGAAACTGAAGATTTTCAACAGTTCCATTTCGAATTGCTTCCTACGACGTATCAAAAATTAGCTGAGCAACAACCCGAAGCCTACAAAGGTGCTTGGGACTTATGGAAAACTGGAATAAACAAAGGCTATTGGAAACCGCAATTCCACGGACGCGAACATTTGAATCTGCACATCTTCAACGATAAATTAAAAAAACGCGATCCAGAATTGCTCACCGCTTTAAAAAACAAATCATACACCAGCATATCAGACGATGACTATCCAACCATGTCAAGCACTGCCGCATTTGATTTTTGGGATGTCAAAGAAAATGAAACCTTGGCGCCGATGATTGCGGAAGGATTGGAACTTTTTGAAAAGGTTTATGGTTATCCAAGTACTTACTGCACGCCACCGGTCTACAATGTTCATCATTCACTTTTCAGACCGTTATATAAAAATGGCATCCGTTTCATCGATTTGGGGCTTGTCAGAAAAGAACATCAAGGATTTAATCAATACAAAACGTCTTTCAATTATATTGGAAAACCTACTAAAGAAGGACTTTCAATCATGGTCAGAAATGTAGTTTTCGAACCGACTGAAGATCGTGGCATCGACTGGATTGACTTCACCATGAAACAAATTGAAACCGCTTTTCGATGGAGTAAACCGGCGATTATCAGTTCACACCGCGTGAATTTCTGCGGCCATATCGATCCCGAGAATCGTAAAAAAGGCCTTGAAACCTTACAAAGATTATTACAAGAAATTGTAAAAAAATGGCCTGATGTCGAATTTATGGCCGCCGACGAATTAGCCGAAACCCTAGCAAATAAAAGAAAATGAAAAGAATTCTGTATTTAGGGTATTACATCAAACAAATGGATTGGAAGAAGCTGCGTCTTTTTCTGAACTATACTTCTCAGCATACAAATAGGAACAAACTCAGTATTCTGATGGATGTAGTAGCGTGTGTATTTATCTATAACATTTCAATCCTCGAATATTTCCAATTTCGATTTTTTGAAAAGAATAAAGAACAGCGAAAAAGTTGGGCTGGAACAGGTTATATGTTTGAATACCAATTGATCATGAATCCAAAAAAAGACCGGTTGATTCTCGATGACAAAACGCTTTTTTACAAAGAATACCACCAATATTTTGTACATACGGTTGCAGATATCGCTGATTTGAAAAAGAATAAATCCGTCGTTGAAAAACTCTTGAATACCCAATCAGGTAAACTTGTTTTCAAAGTCGCAGATGGGAAATGTGGCGTTGACGTTGAGATTAAAAAGGCAAGTGAATTCGACGAATCCTCTTTGATTTCATTCATGGAAAATAACAAATTCGACTTGGTCGAAGCGTTCATCATCCAACATCCTAGCCTCAATGCGCTTTCTCCAACGGCCGTCAATACGGTTCGGATTTTCACACAATTGAATAAAAATAATGAAGTCGAAATATTAGGTTGTCGTCAAAGAATTTCAGTCAATTCTGCTGTTGACAATATGGCTGCTGGCAATTTAGCGGCGCCAATAAATGAAGAAACCGGTGTTGTTAGTGGTCCCGCAGTTTACAGCGATATTACCAAACCCGAAGAAAGCAAACATCCCGTGACGGGAATATCAATAATTGGTTTTGAGGTACCGTTTTGGAAGGAAACCATGAACATGGTGAAAGAAGCGGCGTTATTGCATCCACAAAACCGCTCGATTGGTTGGGATATTGTGATTACTGAAAACGGTCCGGGCTTTATCGAAGGCAACCACGATTGGTGTAAATTGTTGTGGCAACTGCCCGTCAAAAAAGGAATGAAATCGGTGTTGGAATCTCATAAAATAGCGTATGTATCGTAATTTTTTTAAATCATTGCTCGATTTTGTAGTGGCATTTGTCATTCTTTTGGTGGTTTTGATTCCATTATTAATTATTGTAATTCTCATTTTGGCAGAATCAAAAGGACCTCTGTTTTTCAAACAAGAACGTGTCGGAAAAGATTTGAAGTTTTTCAAAGTGTTTAAATTCCGGACGATGACGCATGAAAAAAGAACCGTTGGCGAGAAACCGATCATCGGAAAAGCGGATGGCGTGACTAAAGTAGGCTATTATTTGCGCCGCTATAAAATTGACGAATTGCCGCAATTGCTCAATGTATTGCTGGGCGATATGAGCCTGATCGGACCGCGGCCTAGTGTGCCCGAACAATTGCATCAAATGTCGGAGGCAGAAAAGCGCCGTTATTCGGTTCGTCCAGGTTTGACGGGTTTGGCGCAAATCAATGGAAACATCCACTTGAGTTGGAAAGAGCGTTTTGTATATGATCTGAATTACGTAGACAATGTCACTTTTTGGAATGACATTAAAATTATTTTCAGAACCATATTTATTGTTATTTTAGGCGAACAAAAATTTCTCAACAAACCCATGATGGATGAAAAATAATATTGTCGAAAACCCGAAAATCATCCTTATAGGAAGTGTCAATAGTAGTAGAAAAACACTCGAAAAGCTGTTGGAACACCAGTTGAATATTGTTGCAGTTTTGGGCTTACATCCTGAAGCGGCAATGAATGTTTCTGGGTATTTCGATTTGAAAGATTTAAGTGAAAGCAACAATATTCCTTTCCAATATTTCACGAAAGTGAATGACGCCGCAATCGTCGATTTTGTAGCATCGAAAAGTCCGGATTTGGTTTTTGTAGTCGGATTGTCGCAAATGATCCGTGAGGAATTACTGGCGATTCCAAAATACGGATTAATTGGATACCACCCTACAAGACTTCCCGAGGGCAGAGGCAGAGGCGCACTCGCGTGGATTATTTTAGGAAAAGTGCAAGGCGCGGCTTCATTTTTTAAAATGGATGAAGGCATGGATTCAGGTTCGATTTGGTCGCAGGAGCATTATGAAGTTAATGACAATGATGATGCAACGTCTGTAATTCATCAAATCCTAAAAGCCATTGATAAAGCACTTGACGCTGTATTACCCGATCTTAAAAAAGGAATTTTTACGACGACACAACAAGACGAATCCCAAGCGACATATCTTGGAAAACGCAATCCCGAAGACGGCATCATCGATTGGAACCAATCAGCAGCGCGCATTCACCAATTGATTCGTGCTACAACCAAACCGCTTCCTGGCGCTTACACTTATGTAGGTACAAAGAAAATGGTAATTTGGAATGCTTCGGTTTCGGAGGTTACAAACCATTTGGGCGTTGTAGGAAGAATTGTAATAGCCGATGCATCTGGAGTTCATGTGCAAACCGGCGAAGGCTTATTAAAAATAGAAAATATTGAAGGCATTGAAATCGATACTTTGAAAGTAGGAAACACACTCGGATTCAATTTTGAAAAAGAATATTTTAAATTGTCAGACAGAATAGCAACGATTGAAAATCAGTTAAAAAATGGAAACTAAAAATATATTGGTCGTGGCACCACATTGCGATGATGAGATTTTAGGTTGCGGCGGCACAATTTCAAAACACATCGCCAACGGGCACCACGTTTATGTAGCCATCGTAACCAACGGACATATCGGTGCTCCCGAATTGTTCTCGAAGGAAGGCACCGAAAAAGTTCGCTCGGAAGCTTTAGCAGCGCATAAAATTCTAGGCGTCAAAGACACATTTTTTTTAGATTTTCCAGCACCAAGACTTGACACGATTCCGTCTTATCAATTGTCGAACGTGATTGCTAAAATCATTAAAGAAAAGAAAATTGAGGTTTTATATTTGCCACATCGCGGCGATATCCACAAAGACCATCGCATTACGTATGAAGCGGCTTTGGTAGCGGCGCGACCGATTAATAATTGTACGGTCAAAAAAATACTTTCGTACGAAACTTTGTCCGAAACGGAATGGGCTCCACCTTTTGGAGACGATGCATTTATTCCAACGATTTTCGAAAACATTGAAGGGCATTTGGAGAAAAAACTAGAAGCATTCAAGTGTTTCTCAACACAGATTAAAGAATTTCCACATCCGAGATCACTTAAAAACATCGAAATATTATCGAATTTCAGAGGCGCAACGGTAGGCAAAATTAATGTCGAATGCTTCATGCTGATTCGGGAAATTATATAAAACACACCTATGAAAATATTAATTACAGGCGTTGGCGGTCCAACCCCAAGAAGTTTCGCCATTGCATTAAAAAAATATTCTTTTTACAAACGTTTCGAATTGATAGGAACCGATATCAATCCGTTGGCGATTGGGTTGTATCAAAACGAATTGTTCAATAAAACCTATGTCGTTCCACCAGCGTCACATCCGGAGTATTGGAACGTCATGCAATCGATTTTGACAGAAAACAACATTGATGTCGCGATTATTCTTCCCGAACTCGAAGTCATAGAATGGAGCAAAAGAAAAGAAACGCAAGCCTTGCCGTGTAAAGCTTTGATCCCGGATTTCTCTATGGCAGATCTGCTCGTCGATAAATCGAAAATGACCGAAATCTTAAAAGACCTTGACATTGTTCCGCCATCGGTGACTTTCTCGCGGGATACCCAAAACCTGAAAGCAGTATTTGATGTACTCAAGGGCAACTTTTGGGTCAGAAGCACAAGCGGAACGAGCGGTTTGGGTTCGTTAAAAGTGGAAGATGAAGATTCTCTGAAAAACTGGATTCAAATCAATCCGAACGTGCAGCAATTTATAGCGAGCAAGTTTTTACCGGGACGAAATTTAGCCTGTAAAATGCTCTACCATAATGGGCAATTGCTAAGAACGGCTTGTGCAGAAAGGGTCAATTATATTATGGCTAAAGTGGCACCATCAGGCATTACGGGCAACACGTCTTTCGGAAGATTGCTCAACGAACCTAATCTGGTTGCGGAAGCCAAACGAGCAATGGATTTCCTATTTCAATACACAAGCGCAGCACAGCATGGTTTTTTTACTGTCGATTTTAAAGAAGATGAAAACGGAAAGCCTTACATCACTGAAATCAATGTAAGGCACGTGGCATTTACACAATGTTTTGCAGCGGGTGGCGCTAATTTTGCGTCGGATACGGTTCGACTTTTAAATGAGGATGCCACATTCGACAGGAATTATAAAATGTATGAATTCGAAAAAGATCTGATTTTCCTGCGGGATGTTGATTCGCTTCCGATTTTAATGAAAGAGTCGGAGTTGCTGAAAAAGGTTTATTAATATTGATTGGAGTATTGAAGTAAGCATATTCACAGCAATATGAATCTAAAACGAATTTTCGACATCCTTTTTTCGGTTATCGCACTGATTTTATCGGGCTGGATTGTTGTCATTGGATTTATAATAGCAAGTATAGAAACGCAATCAAATGGTATTTTCAAACAGCAAAGAGTAGGGCAGTTCGGTACGTTGTTTACGATTTACAAACTCAAAACGATGCATCCGAAAACCGAGAAAGTGACGTTTTTTGGTCGGTATTTCCGCAAGTATAAACTCGATGAATTTCCACAATTTTATAATGTGTTTGTTGGCGATATGTCGATTGTCGGGCCACGACCAGATGTGCCTGGATATTATGATCAATTGGTGGGTGAAGACAGAAAAGTACTCGAATTGAAACCCGGAATCACCAGCGAAGCATCAATAAAATACTACAATGAAGACGAAATTCTAGCGCGGCAAGACGACCCGATTTCGTATAACGATTCGGTGATTTTTCCTGATAAGGTAAAAATGAATTTGGCGTACTACTACAAACGCAATTTGAGCGTGGACCTAAAAATTATCAGCGACACCATTTTAAAAAAATCATATAAATTGTGACAAAGAAAGCATTGCAGTTATTTTATCTTTGTCGACCAAAATAAAACTAAAGTATGAGTGAACCGAAAATATGGCTTTCGTCCCCGCATATGGGCGGAACCGAACAAGACTACATCAAAGAAGCGTTCGATACCAATTGGGTCGCGCCTTTAGGTCCAAATGTAACCGGTTTCGAAAATGATCTCGAAGCTTACATTGCAAGCGAATCGCATATCGCAGCATTGAGTTCAGGAACCGCGGCAATTCATTTGGGATTGATGTTATTGGGTGTTCAAGCGGGTGATGAAGTGATCTGCCAGAGCTTTACGTTTTCGGCATCTGCGAATCCAATTCTATATTTAGGAGCGACTCCGGTTTTTATCGATAGTGAAATCGAGACGTGGAATTTGTGTCCAATCGCATTGGAAGAAGCTATTATAGATCGCATCGCCAAAGGAAAAAAGCCAAAAGCCATTATTGGCGTGCATCTTTACGGTATGCCTTTCAAGGTTGATGCTGTTCAAGCTATTGCTGCCAAATACCAAATTCCACTTTTAGAGGACAGTGCCGAAGCATTGGGAAGCACATACAAAGGTCGAAAATGCGGGACGTTTGGGGATTTGGGCGTATTGTCATTCAACGGCAATAAAATTATCACGACTTCGGGCGGCGGTGCATTGGTTGCGCGTTCCAGAGCGATGAAGGATCGTGTGATTTTTTTCGCGACCCAATCAAGAGATCAGGCGCCGCATTACCAGCATTCTGAAATCGGTTATAATTATAGATTAAGTAATATCTGCGCCGGCATTGGAAGAGGGCAAATGGAAGTGCTCGATGATCATATCGCGCTGCGCCGTAAAATGCACGATTTCTATGTGGATTATTTTGCAACGGTTGAAGGCGTAACGGTTTTCAGTGAACCCAATGCAGATTTCTATTCCAACCATTGGCTGACGTCAATTGTGATGGATCCTGCAAAAACCAATGGAAAAACCCGTGAAGATGTGAGGCTAGCGTTGGAAGCAAAAAATATAGAATGCCGACCCTTATGGAAGCCTATGCATTTACAGCCTATATTCGCCGCGTGCCCCTATTATGGCGGAAAAGTCGCGGAACAATTGTTTGACAATGGGTTGTGTCTGCCTTCAGGTTCGAATTTGAATGACAGTGACAGAAAGAGAATTGAAGAAGAATTCGACGTTTTCTTCAAATAAAATTCCACTAAAACAACCTGTTTTGCTTAAAAATGTTATTTTTATCTTAAAATTAATGTCGAGAAATGACTGATTCTATTTTTAGATTATTGAAAAAAACGGTCTTAGGAAAAAGATTCCGCAATATTGGATACCTTCCAAGGTGGATTATTTTTGCTATCGATGTATTCATAGTTTTCCTTGCGAGCATCATTACCTATTTGATTATATACACGCTAACGGGCATGTATTATAATTATTTCGGTATGGCGACGCGGTATGGGTTGATTATACTGATCAATTCAATTTTCTTTCTTATCTACCGGACTTATTCGGGAATTATTCGGCATTCCACTTTTATTGATGGTGTCAAGCTTCTGACATCGACGACAACTTCTTATGTTGCATTGCTGATCATCAATTTTTCCTGCTATATTTTATTCGATAAAAAGATTTTCGTAACCACGGGATTGTTTATCAGTTATGTGCTTTCGTTTTTGTTGCTCTTTTTATTTCGAATCCTGATCAAGTATGTTTTTGAACGATACATGAATATCGAGGATAAAAAGAAACTCATTCATGCCGTGATTTATGGCGCTGATGCCAACGCAATATCGGTCGCGAACGCTTTGAAGACCGAAACACCTAGTCGATTTAAACTGCGTGGTTTTATTGATAAATTCAATCAAACCAAAACTTCGAAAAGCATCCTGAATTTGCCGATCATCAACCAAAGTAAAAAAATCCACGTGATCCTGAGATCGCTGAAAGCCGACGCACTAATCATCGCTGAAAAAAGTCTGAGTAAAGAAGAAACCATCGCGATTGTTGAAGAATGTCTCGAATTTAATTTCAAAGTGTTCACCGTGCCTTTGATCACCGACTGGGAAGACGAGAAACAAATCTCAAACAAGGTAAAAAGTTTTGAAATTGAAGACCTGCTCGACAGAAAACCAATCGTTTTAGATACCAAATCGATTTCCGACAAACTTGACGGGAAAACCATACTAATAACGGGTGCTGCAGGTTCGATAGGCAGTGAGATTACGCGGCAGGTACTTTCGTTCAACCCGAGAAAAATTATCATTCTAGATCAGGCAGAGACACCGCTTCACAGTTTGCGCTTATCGATTAATGGAGTCAATGAAAATGTAGTTATTCGTTCGGTGTTGGCAGATGTACGCAATAAGATGGCTCTGGAGAAAATTTTTCAAAAGTACAAACCGAGTGTCGTATATCATGCAGCCGCCTACAAGCATGTGCCGCTGATGGAAGAAAACCCTTCGCAAGCGATTTATACCAATGTTTTGGGCACCAAAAATCTAGCGGATTTATCGATCGAGTACGATGTTGAACGCTTTGTAATGGTATCTACGGATAAAGCTGTAAATCCAAGCAGCGTTATGGGCGCCAGCAAACGAATCGCTGAAAAATATGTGCAGACACTGCATGAAAAGCATCGCGAGGACAACAACGAGATTAGTACCAAATTCATTACCACGCGGTTTGGTAATGTATTAGGCTCCAATGGTTCCATCGTACCATTGTTTTCAAAACAAATCCTTGAAGGCGGTCCGCTGACGATCACGCATCCCGATATCATTCGGTATTTCATGACCATTCCAGAAGCTTGTCAGCTTGTGCTGGAGGCTGGCGCAATGGGAAAAGGGGGCGAGATTTTCATTTTCGATATGGGACAACCGGTTAAGATTATAGATTTGGCTAAGAAGATGATTCGACTTGCGGGATTCACGCCTTACAAGGATATCGATATCAAAATTATTGGATTAAGACCTGGAGAAAAGCTATATGAAGAATTGCTCAACGATACTTCGAAAACATTAGCGACCCACAATGAAAAAATTCTGATTGCACAGGAAATGCAAGACGACTACAAGAATATTCACACTGCAACTTTAGATTTATTAGAGAGTATCGAGAACATTTCGAACGAAGAAATTGTGGCCTCGATGAAAAAGATTGTACCGGAATTTAAAAGCATGAATTCCGTTTTTCAAACGCTCGACGTTTAATAGCAATTTTCAAAAAAGCAAACTTATTTTGATTAGCATTTTAACCGTTTAATACTATATTTGCAACACCTAACTAATTATTATGAAATTATCTATTAAAAATAGCTATATTTTTATCCTATTAATATGCCTTCTCTTGTCTTCATGCGCCAACACAAAGAAACTAGTGTACCTACAAGGAATTGATGATCAAAAACAATATGAAGCATCACTTCGGTATGAAATAAAATTACAGCCTGATGATTTATTAAGTGTTGTTGTTAGTGCTGAAAATGCCGAGGTAACGATCCCTTTTAATCTACCTGTGGTACAAGGAAATGCGGCCGTAAATGCGCAAACCGGCAGGACGTTCTTAATAGATAACGATGGGTATATCGAATACCCGGTTCTAGGAAAAGTAAAATTAGGCGGATTGACACGTACCCAAGCGACCGAAAAATTGACAGAATTGATTAAAAACTATATTACCAATCCGGGGATTACTGTGCGGCTTATGAATTATAAAATTTCAGTATTGGGCGAAGTCGTAAAACCTGGAAATTTCATAGTCAATGGAGAAAGAATTAACGTATTGGAAGCGATAAGTTTAGCTGGAGATTTGACTGTATATGGAAAGCGAAAAAACATATTGTTAATCCATGATGATGAAGGCAAAAAAACCTACACGCGTTTTGACCTTACTGATGCACAACTTTTGAATTCTCCCAATTATTATTTGGCTCAGAATGATATTATTATCGTGGAACCCAACAAACCAAGGCTTAATGGCTCGATTATCGGACCTAACATTGGCTTGATTTTATCAAGTGTTTCAGTCTTATTAACATTAATCATATTCGTGAAAAATTACTAAAGAACAAAATAAAAATGCAAGAAAACAATTCATTTATAAATCCCAATCAGGAAGATTCATTTGATATTCGTGAAATGGTCGAATCTTATGTTGCACAATGGAAATGGTTTGTTTTCAGCGTATTTGTTTGCATGGTTTTCACTACGCTTTACCTTCGATATATTATTCCAATTTATAGCGCTACCGCGACCATTTTAGTAAAAGATGAGAAAAAAGGCGGACTGCAGTCAGAGTTGGCGGCATTTTCAGATTTAGGGATTTCAAGCGGTGTTAAAAGCAATGTCGACAATGAGATTGAAGTGATCAAATCGCGCCGAATCATCAGAAAGGCAATTCAGGAATTGGGTTTCAATGTGACTTATGTGACCGAGGGAAGGGTTAAAGCGTTCGAACAATACAACGACAAACCCATAGCGTTTTCATTCTACAGTGCTTCAGACAAATTTTTCAAATCGCAAAAAGCATATACGGTAAATTCGATTGACAAAAACCATTTCGAATTGCTATCGGGACAAAGCAGTTTGGGAAAATTTTCATACGGTGCCATCATCGATTTGACAGATGCGAAACTAGTAGTAAATAAAACGGTTATCGGCGTCAATAATGCAGAAAATTTTTCGATCAATGTAAATGTTAACAGCGTAGACAACGTTGCTGAAAGTTACCGTGGAAGGCTTGATGTCTCTGCTCTGAACAAAAATTCAAGTGTGGTTGCCCTTACAATCAATGATCCACTTAAGGATAAGGCTGTTGACTTCCTCAATATGCTTATCGTAGTGTATAATGAAGACGCCATCGCAGATAAGAAATTTATTTCCGAAAACACACTAGAGTTCATTCAAAACAGATTGAAAATTATCTCTGACGAACTTGGTGATGTAGAAAAAGATGTAGAAGGTTTTAAAAGAACCAACAATATTACCGACATCGCTTCTCAGGCAAACATGTATTTGAGCAGTTCTGTGGATTTTGAAAAAGAACTGATTGATACCGAAACGCAAATCAAAGTTGTCGATGTAATGATAGATTACATCAAAACCAAAGGCAAGTGGGATCTGGTACCCAATAATATTCTCGTGACTGCTGATTCTAAAATTACGACTGATTTTATTTCACAGTATAACGAACTGATCATTCAGCGAAACAGAATATACAGAGAAGGAACGCCTAAGAACACCTATCTGATTAATTTGGAGCGAAATATTGAAGATATTAGTAATAACATCATTTCGAATTTAGAGCGGACGAAAACTTCTTTGAATATCAATAAATCAATAAAAGAGAAGCAAAACCGACTCATCAAAGGCAAGATTTCTGAAATCCCAACGCAGGAACTCGAAAGCCGTGTTTTGGACCGCCAGCAAAAAATTAAGGAATCACTTTACTTATATTTATTACAGAAACGAGAAGAAACTGCTATTTCCTTGGCGGTTACAGCGCCCATTTCTAAATTAGTCGATGCTGCATTTGCATCTCCGGCCCCGGTCTCTCCCAAAAAAAATGTATTTTATTTTATCGCTTTTGCACTCGGTATATTGATTCCGTTTTCAATTATCTACGTGAAGAGTTTATTCGACAATAAAATCACGAGCCGACATGATCTGGAAGGTAAAATATCAGCGCCATTCTTAGGGGATATTCCCGTCTCAGAAAGCCAGGATGAAATTATCAATACGAATAGTAAATCGAGTTCCGCCGAAGCCATACGCATCATCAGAACCAATATGGAATTCATGCTGAACAAAATTTCAGAGGGTAAGTCCAAAACGGTTTTTATTACTTCAACAATACCAAAAGAAGGAAAAACCTTTGTAGCAATCAATCTCGCCAGCACCATCGCACTTTCCGGCAAAAAAGTATTGCTAATCGGACTCGACATCAGAAACCCGAAAATCGATCGCTATGTAAAACTGCCATCGAAAGGTCTAACGAATTATTTGTCTAAAAACAATGAAGACATTCACGACTATATCGTAAAACTCGATGATTTTGAAAATTTCTATGTGTTGCCTTCGGGAATTGTGCCGCCGAACCCGGTCGATTTATTGATGAACAATAGAATTGATGATATGTTCGATCAACTCAAAAAAGAATACGACTATATAATCGTCGATACAGCGCCTGTCAATTTGGTTACCGATACTTTGCTAGTTGCTAAAAATGCAGATCTCTTTTTATATGTTATCCGCGCCAATTTCCTAGACAAACGTATGGTCAAAATTATTGAGAGCATTTACCGCGAGAAAAACTTGCCTAATATGGCGGTGGTACTTAATGATACCAAGCTCAGAAAAACCTATGGCTACGGTTATGGCTACGGTTATGGCTATGATTACATTCAGGAAGAAACTAAGAACCCTTGGTACACGGCCTGGTTCAAAAAATAACTACCATCTGAAAAACTGGTTGTTTTCGATTGCTTTCTGTAATGGTGAAATGTCTTTCAAAAGCACTTTGTTTGAAAATGCCTGGAGGTGTTTTCCATGATGCACATCAGAACCCACAAAGTCAATCATTCCTTTTTTGAGTAGGGATTCGGCGGTTTTCGCAACTTCAACGCCGTAATATCCTACTGTTGACAACAAATTAAGCTGCAGCAAACAACCTGCATTTTTGAGTTTTTCATATTCTAATAAATTCTGATGGTAATAAATATAGCGCTCAGGATGCGCCAAAACAGGACGATATCCCGCAATCTGCAAATCAAAAAGAATAGTATACAATTGAATCGGCGCAGTGAGATAGGAGATTTCAACCAAAACATAATTTTCTTTAAGCGTAACCAAAGTGCCACTTTGAAACAAGGTGACGAAATGCGGATCAATCATATATTCAGCAGCATAGCGAAGTGAGAGACCACCTTCGTTTTGTAAAGCCGCTGCGGTCGATTGATAAGCAGAATCGATAATTTCGGGTGTATTATCCCAAACGCTCGTCATGATGTGCGGTGTTGTTACACATTGGGTAAAGCCTAAATCTTGAAGTCCTTTTATTAAAAATAAAGTATCGTCAATGGTCGAAGCGCCATCATCAATTCCGGGTAATAAATGGCTGTGAATATCCACGTGATTCGATGGAATCAAGTCTTTCAATACCACTTTTTTCTTTAAGAAATGAAACATGTATCGCTCTTTTTTTGAGATTACGAATGTACATAATTTGTTTTTGTTTCTTTAATTTACAATCCTGATTTATTAATCAAACAAACCTTTCAAACTGTAAAAATCGAAACGTTAAATTACTATATTTGCGCGCTTTGTTTCGAGAAATGAACAAAATAATCAATTGCTCAGTGCAGCATAACCAAAACCATGAACGAAAAAATTCAATCTGAAGATTGGAATCTTATCATTAAAGGACACACTTCACTTTTCGATCTGAAGTTTAAGGATTTGTGGCATTATCGCGATCTTTTATTCCTGTTTGTAAAACGGGATTTCATCAGTTTCTACAAACAGACTGTTCTGGGTCCGTTATGGTTTTTCATCCAGCCGCTTTTCACAACTTTGGTCTTCACCTTTGTTTTTGGAAATTTAGCAAAGATCAGTACTGACGGTTTGCCGCAGCAGTTATTTTACCTATCCGGAATTACAGCATGGAATTATTTCTCGGATTGCCTCTCGAAAACCAGTACCGTTTTTAAAGACAATGCCGCCATTTTCGGTAAGGTTTATTTCCCGAGACTGATCATGCCATTGAGCATCGTCGTAAGTAACCTAGTGCGTTTTGTTGTGCAATTACTTTTACTCGTCATCATGATGGTTTATTTTGCCATACAAGGTGCTGATTTTCATGTGACTTATGCGATTTTATTTTTTCCATTACTCGTGATTTTGATGGCGTTATTAGGATTGGGTTTGGGATTAATTATCACAGCCATGACGACAAAATATAGGGATTTAAGTTTTCTAGTAACTTTCGGTGTGCAGCTTTTAATGTATGGCACGACGGTCATTTATCCTTTAAGTTCCGCACCCGCTAAATATAAAAGCATCATCGAACTCAACCCAATGACCGGCATTATTGAAGCTTTTCGCTATGCGTTTTTAGGCAAGGGCGAATTTACGGTTTGGAGTATTAGTTATTCCGTGACTGTCACTGTGGTCGTGCTGTTCTTCGGCATTATCATTTTCAATAAAACAGAGAAAAATTTCGTAGATACCATCTAATGTCAGAAGTAGTTATACAAGTCGAAAACTTATCCAAAGCCTACCAGATCGGCCAAATCGGAACAGGTACGATTTCCCGTGATTTAGAACGTTTTTGGACTACAAGAATCAGAGGAAAAGAAGATCCGTTTTTGAAGATCGGCGAAACCAATGACAGAAGCAGCAAAGGCTCAAGCGACATTGTCTGGTCTTTGAGAGACATCAATATCGACATTCACCAAGGCGACGCTGTCGGAATCATCGGTAAAAACGGCGCCGGAAAAAGTACACTGCTCAAATTACTATCACGTGTAACGAGTCCTACGAGCGGTGAGATAAAAGTAAAAGGACGCATCGCAAGTCTACTTGAAGTCGGAACAGGTTTTCATCCGGAATTGTCGGGCAGGGAAAACATTTATCTCAACGGAGCCATTCTCGGAATGCGTAAAAACGAAATCACGAGAAAACTCGAAGAAATTATCGATTTTTCAGGCATAGAAAGATACGTTGATACGCCGGTGAAACGTTACAGCAGCGGGATGTATGTGCGTCTGGCGTTTGCTGTAGCCGCGCATCTCGAAAGTGAAATCTTAATTGTAGATGAAGTTTTAGCAGTTGGCGATGCGGAGTTCCAAAAAAAATGCCTCGGCAAAATGGGCGATATCAGAAAAGGCGAAGGACGAACGGTTTTGTTTGTTAGTCACAATATGGCGGCTGTTCAAAGTTTGTGCAACAAAGGTTTGCTGATTGAAAACGGTACGATGGCCTTTCAAGGTGAAATCAATGATACGATTAGTCGTTATCTGCAAGGAAATTCGTTCTCGAATGACCTACTCGCCGTACGAGGCAGAAAAGGCAATGGAAGTATTCGATTTGAAAACATCAAAATCTACGGCGCTACGGAAATGGATAATGTCGTTTCAGGGCAACCGTTGAATATGGTGCTGAAACTTCAAAATCCAAATCAGATCAAAAGCGAAAGAATCCGCATCGACATCCGAATCGAAGATGATTTCGGACAGCGGCTTTCTTGGGTCAGTACGAGTTTGGTCGATTTCAATAAAGACATCGCACCGCAGCAGGTTCGGATCAACTATCCTCAAAATAATTTTAACAATGGCGTTTATTTCGCCACCATTTTCATGACCGTTGATGATGAGGTAGCCGATTGGATCGACAATGCGTTTCAAATCATCATTGGCGAAGGTGATTTTTTTGGAAACGGAAAAAGTGTACCAAACCGCCAGAGTAAAATCGTCATGAACTTCGATATGATTTACAGTTAGTTATTATCCCTATGAAACAAACCCTACTCGATTTACTGCTTTTCAGTTATCACAATATTAAAAAAAGCAGCAACCTGCGTTTTGCAATCAAGCGCGTTTTGGGCAACCAAAAAATGCCGATCCGTTTCAACGGTTTCAAGATGTATGTTGGTGCCGATTCTGCAATTGAAACGAACATTATATTTGGAACTTACAACGAAATGATTGTACTCGAACTCATCAAAAAGTACGCAGCTCAAGGTTTTGATTTAATTGATATCGGAGCCAATGTTGGAGTTCATTCGCTATCAGCTGCCAGCGCCAATAGTGCAATCGAGATTTATGCTTTCGAGCCTGAATCCGCTAATTTCAAGCATTTCGTCAACAACATTAGCTTGAATGATTTCGACAATATCCGTCCGTTTAAAATGGGATTGGGCAATGTCAATGGCAACAACACTTTAAACGTCAACGAAGATTGGAATAAAGGCCGACACTCCATGAAGGTTGATTTCGACGGCAAAAGCGGAAAACTGCTTATTCCGGTGCGTCAACTTGATAGTTTTATTGAAAACATTCAAAACGAAAACCTGATTTTTAAAATTGATGTTGAAGGTTTCGAAAACGAAGTCATCACCGGCGCAAAACAAATACTGCAGCAAGTCAAAAAATCATTACTGATCATCGAACTGGTAACTGAAATCAATGGAAAAGAAACCTGTCACGAAATCATCAACACGCTCAAAACTTATGGTTTCAATGAGATCTACAAAATGGGCGATGAAAACAAACTGATTCGGGTGGAGGCATTTGAAGATAGCGCCGATTACATTTTATACAAAGGAATTACAGCCTAACATCACCTGCATTTCTTATGCGAGAAGGATTCAACCCACATAAAGACCAGCCTCAGGAGAAGTCTGAATTTACACATCAGGTCATCATTCCGGTTTTCATTCCGAATCACGATGGCTATTTCAAAGACAGTTTCAAAATTTTTCGACGGTGTTTGGAATCACTTTTTGCAACGGTGCATTCCAAAACGTTCATCACCGTGGTTAACAACGGCAGCGATGCGATCATTACGGATTATTTGGATTCGATTTTTAAGGCGGGAAAAATACATGAACTCATCAATACGACCAACATCGGAAAAGTCAATGCGATTTTGAAAGGCTTGGTCGGCAACAACATCGAGTTGGTTACGATTGCCGATAGCGATGTGCTGTTTCTATCCAATTGGCAGCAAGAAACCAATAAAGTATATGCCGCGATCCCGAAAGCGGGTGTAGTCGGAATTGTGCCGCAATATCGGACTTACATGACGCGCTGTGAAAATATTTTGTGGAATCAATTGTTCAGCAAAAGTCTAAAGTTTCTACCCGTGAAAAACCCGGATGCGTTAGAACTTTTTTATAGAAGTGTCGGCTGGGAAGATGGTATTATGCGTTATCATAATGAAATCGCACTAGGTTATGAAGCCGAAAATGGGTTGAAGACCTATTTGGGTTCAGGGCATTTTGTGGCGACTTATAAGAAAGATATGTTCGATGAATTGGTGACGTACATTGGTTTTAAAATGGGTGGTTTGAGTGAAGATTATCTCGATCAATGCCCATTAAAAAAAGACTATTGGCGGCTGACGACTCATGATAATTACGCCTATCATATGGGCAACATTCATGAAAA
The DNA here is from genome assembly GCA_031425295.1 of Flavobacterium sp. Taxonomy (GTDB): domain Bacteria; phylum Bacteroidota; class Bacteroidia; order Flavobacteriales; family Flavobacteriaceae; genus Flavobacterium. The sequence goes on from JANPJB010000106.1 coordinate 21,896, forward strand.
TTGGATGGATGAAGTCGTGCATGTTAATGTTAATGATTATCAATTCAAAGTTGACTTTCCAACGTTTAAAAATATCAGTAGCATTGAATATTTTTTTAAAAGTCAAATTTTAAGAAAGGTTTTCAAAAGCCGAAAAGTCAGACAATTGTTTTTCCGATATAAAAAATTACCCAAAGAAATGATTAGTACTTATTAATCGTGATGCTGCCTTCCAAAAAATTCACGATTCTCATTACGACCAAAAATAGGCTGGCGGATTTAACGTACACGTTGGTTCAAATCGACTATTTATTAAAGCGCAATGATGTGTCTTGCCTACTTTGCGATGATGGTTCAACCGATGGCACTTCGGATTTCATCAAAGCCAATTATCCCAACATTCATCTGATTCGAAATGAAAAAAGCAAGGGGCTCATTTTCAGCAGAAATAAATTATTGTCACTGACAACAAGCGATTACGCGATTTCGATCGATGATGATTTGCATTTTATCACCGAAAATCCACTCGAACTAATTGACGAATATTTCAACGCGCATCCCGACTGCGGCTTGATCGGATTTCGCATTTTCTGGAGTAAATCAACGCCAACATCAACAGAAACTAGCGAACAACCGCACCGCATGAGAAGTTTTCCCGGCGGCGCCAATGTATGGAGAATGAAGGCATGGCATCAGATTCCCGATTATCCGGCTTGGTTTATTTTTCACGGTGAAGAAGATTTTGCTTCGTATGAGATGTTCAAGAAAAAGATTGAAGTGCATTACCTGCCTTCGGTTTTGGTGCACCATCGCGTCGATTTGAAAGCCAGAAAATCAAATGCCGATTACATGATTCGGTTGAAACGCTCGTTGCGCTCCGGCTGGTATCTTTATTTTTTGTTTTTCCCATTGAATAAAATTCCAAGATATTTGGCGTATTCGATATGGATGCAGTTAAAATTAAAAGTATTCAAAGGCGACTTCAAAGCACTCCAAGCGATTGTTTTAGCGTTATTCGATTTGGTTTTGAATATCCCAAAAATAATAAAGCACAGCAATCGGTTAACGCAGAGTGAGTACAATGCTTATGAAAAATTAGCGAACGTCAAGCTATATTGGAAACCAGAAAAATAGTTATTTTTACGCTGCCTTATGAGAGACAAACCATATTTTATCGCTGAAATCGCGCAAGCACATGACGGAAGTTTGGGCATGCTGCATGCTTATATTGACGCGGTAGCCAAAACGGGCGTGCAGGCGATCAAATTCCAAATGCATATTGCTGACGCCGAAAGTAGCATTCATGAACCTTTCAGAATCAAATTTTCTTATGAAGACGATACACGTTTCGATTATTGGAAGCGTATGGAGTTTGCGTTCGCGCAATGGCAAGGCATCAAACAACACTGTGATGATGTCGGTTTAGATTTTATCTGTTCGCCATTCAGCAATGCTGCAGTCGATTGGCTTGAAGAACTCGATGTCAAAACCTATAAAATCGGTTCGGGCGAAGTATCGAATTTTCTTTTGCTTGATAAAATCATAGAGACCAAAAAACCAATCATCTTGTCTTCAGGCATGAGCAGTTTCGATGAATTAGACCAAGTCGTTGCTTATTTAAAAGCTAAAGACGCGGATTTTTCGATTTTACAATGTACGACAGCCTATCCGACGCAGCCAAATCAATACGGTTTGAATTTAATAGGTGAACTCAAAGCGCGCTATAATGTTCCCATTGGATTTTCGGATCATTCGGCCAAAATCGCCACCGGTATCGCAGCAGTAGCTTTGGGTGCTGAAATTTTAGAATTCCACGTCGTTTTTGACCGCGCATTGTTCGGTCCCGACGCGATGGCGTCGTTAACATTTGAAGAAACTAAACAACTGGTAGAAGGTGCAACCGATATATTTAAAGCCCAATCCCAACCGATTGATAAAAATAATATAATGCCATTTGCAAGCTTAAAAGCGATTTTCGAAAAATCACTGGCTGTCAATAAAAATTTGGCGCAAGGTCATGCGATTACTTTCGAAGATCTCGAAAGCAAAAAGCCAACCGGCTACGGAATCGCGGCGAAAGATTACAAAAGCGTCATCGGCAGAATACTGTCAAATGATAAAATGCAGTGGGATTTTTTAAATGAAGACGATTTGCAATGAACAAAAAGAGAAAAATAGCGGTCGTCATTACAGCACGTCCTTCGTATAGCAGGGTTAAAACTGTATTGAAAGCGATTCAACAAAATTCCGATTTAGAACTGCAGCTTATTATTGCCGCTTCTGCATTATTGGAGCGCTATGGAAGTGCCGTCAACTATATTGAAAATGATGGTTTTGAAATCGCCGCGAAAGTCTTCAATGTACTCGAAGGTGAGAACCTCACGGCTGCAGCCAAAACAACGGGAATCGGTATTTTAGAATTATCTACGGTTTTTGACAATCTAAAACCCGATATCGTCGTCACGGTCGCGGATCGATTTGAAACGATGGCAACAGCGATTGCAGCGTCGTACATGAATATTCCATTAGCGCACATTCAAGGTGGTGAAGTGACTGGAAACATTGATGAAAAAGTGCGTCATGCGATTACAAAACTCGCAGATTATCATTTTGTCGCTTCCGAAAATGCTAAAGAACGTGTAATCCAGTTGGGTGAAAATCCGGACATGGTTTTCAATACCGGCTGCCCGTCGATTGATATTGCGCACGAAGTTTTAAGTCATAAAAAACAATTGTTCGATCCTTATGAAGTCTATGGCGGCGTGGGCTCTAAGCCAAATCTCGACAACGGGTATCTCGTCGTAATGCAGCATCCGGTGACAACAGAATATCTCGATTCGAGAAAACACATTGAGGCGACTTTACGCGCGATCCAACAAATCAACTATCCGACACTTTGGTTTTGGCCAAATGTTGACGCCGGAGCTGACGGGACTTCTACGGGTATCCGTTCGTTTCGCGAATCACATAAATTAGAGAATGTTCATTTCTTTAAAAACATGAAAGGCGATGATTTTCTGCAATTGCTTCACGGATCGGCTTGCCTGGTCGGAAATTCAAGTGTCGGCATCCGCGAATGTTCGTTCCTTGGCGTGCCCGTCGTGAACATCGGCTCAAGACAAAACCGACGCGATCGTGGCGAGAACGTCATCGATGTTTCGTATGATGAAAACGAAATTGTCAAAGGCATAAAAAGTGCTTTTCAAAACACGGAAAGAAAGCAATCGCTGGTTTACGGCGGTGGCGATGCGGGACAGAAAATCGCGACATTGTTACGGTCGTTGCCTTTACAATTTCACAAAACGATTACCTATTAATGCGTGTACTTGTGATCATACCGGCACGTGGCGGTTCGAAAGGCGTTCCTCAGAAAAACATCAAGTTACTGGGCGGCAAACCATTGATAGCGCATGCGGTTGAATGTGCTTTGGGTTCCAAAAAAAATATCAAAGCGGTAATTTCAACAGATGATGATGCCATTGCAAAAGCTTGTGAATCTTATCCGATTGAAGTTGTCAAAAGACCGGTAACGCTGGCTCAAGACGACAGTAACGTTGTGACTGCCGTGAATTACACTTGCGAATATTTAAAACAAGATTTCGACGCGATTGTGTTGCTGCAACCAACGGCGCCTTTAAGAAGCAGTTCCGATTTAGATGCCGTAATCGATTTACTTGAAAACAATGAAAGTACGGATGGCGTCATCAGCGTCGTGCCGATGGACGATGTGCATCCGGCAAGAATGTACGATCTGGGCGCACAAGGCGAATTGCTTCCGCTGGTGGAAAACAGCGAAACTTTAAGAAGACAGGATTTGAAACCCGTTTATTATAGAAATGGCTGTTTTTATGCCGTTAGAACCAAAGCTTTTTTATTGCAGCAATCGTTTATGGTTGCTAATAAAATGGCTTATATCATGAACCCAAATTGGCTCATCAATATTGATAATCAAAGAGATTTTCAACTCGCGACCTTGTTATATGAAGATTGGAAAAATGAAACTACTGATCACCGAATCTGAGCATTTCAGTTCAAAAGCCATAGCGGATTTACGACAGCATTTTGAGGTTCAGATTGAAAATATCGGATCTCGGGAGGAATTGTTGGTAAAGTCAGCAGATTGTGAAGTTTTGTTTATCCGTTTGGCTTTTGCCATTGATCGTGAAGTCATCGAAAATGCGAAAGAACTAAAATATATTTTAACCGCGACGACAGGCTTAGATCATATCGATACAACCTATTTTGAAAGCCGCGGCGGACAAGTGATTTCGTTGAAAAACGAAGTCGATTTTCTCGGAACGATTCCTTCAACAGCCGAGCATACGTGGGGATTGATACTCGCATTGATCCGAAAAATTCCATTTGCGTTTGAAGATGTAAAACAAGGCCATTGGGATCGAAATCCTTTTAAAGGCAATAACCTGCAACGCAAAAAACTCGGCATTTTAGGACTCGGAAGAGTAGGGAAGCAAGTCGCCCATTTTGCGGAAGCTTTCGAGATGGAAGTCGGATTTTACGATGTCGCTTCAATTAATTCGAATTACACGCAGTTCAAATCTCCCGAAGCTTTGTTTGCGTGGGCGGACATTGTTACGATTCACATTCCGTTGACTACGCAAAACGTTGGTTTTGTGAATAAGTCGCTGTTTCAGAACTGCCAGCCGCTTTATATCATTAATACTTCAAGAGGCGCCGTTTGGAATGAAAACGATATGGCAACCTTGGTAAAAGAACAAAAATTATTGGGTTTGGCGACCGATGTCATTGCGGATGAATTCGACATCCATAAAAACAGCAATCCGTTGATCGCACTTGCCCATCAAAATTATAATGTGATCATCACGCCGCACATTGCCGGAGCAACTTTCGAATCGATGGCTATTACCGAAGAATTTATCACTGAAAAGTTTTTAAAACACTTACAAAAATAAAAATACAAACCATGGGAAATTGGAATTATTGGACAGAAAGAAGTTATTATCATAAAGAACTCGCCGATCGCGCAAAAGGACTTAAAGATGAAATGGAATCTGCCAAACAAGTCGCCAAAGTGGTTCATACTGAAGCGAAAAGCTATGATTCGATTCTCGATGCAGGCTGCGGAACCGGGCATTTTATATTGAGTTTTGAAAGAGAACTCCAAAGCGATTTTAAATATCTCGGCGTCGATATCACCGAGCAGCACATCATTGATGCGACCGAAATTTTTAAGGAAAACCCGAATTATGCATTTAAACTTGGCGATGTTCGTGCGCTTCCGGTGGAAGATAAAAGCTACGAAGTTTCGATTTGCTGCAATACGATCCCGCATATTCCAAACATCGACAAAGCGATTAATGAACTGATCCGCGTGACGAAAAACGATGTATTTCTTCGAATGCTCGTTGGCAATGAAGTGCTCATCACCAAAAAAGGATTGTCTGACGAACTCGACACGAATGGAGAACCAGCTTCGTTTATGTATGTCAATATTTACGACGAGAAGTACCTCAAGAACATCATTGGCGATCTCGGGGAAATCAAAATCTATGATGACGAGTTTGACGCCGCAGCGATTATGAAGCATTACGAAGCGCACAAAGCAAGCGCAGGTAACAACATTGCGACCCGAATTATTGACGGTTCACAGTTTAAAGGACATTTAATGCTGCCTTGGAAAATTGTACATATTAAATTGTCATAAGAATCTTCATTCGATTATATTTGATCACTAAAATTAAATAATGCGCAATATTAAATTATTCATACTGCTTCCGGACGGCGTTGGACTTAGGAATTTTGCTTTCACCAACTTTCATCAGACCGCCAAAGACCGAGGCTTAGAAATTGTTTTTTGGAATAATACGCCATTCGATTTGACAGCATTGGATTATAATGAAATCAAAATTCGCGGCGCTAAAGCGCATCCATTGACCAATATGTTTAAAGTGGCTCAGACCAGAATTGAACTGGCTTTGAGCATCAAACGGTCGAAAGATTTAGTCTATAATTCCTATAAATTTGCTTTTTCGAACCGCGATATAAAGCATATTCTAAAAAACATTTACATCAACGGACTAATCTTTTTGTACAATTCCGACAAAGGTTTGGCAAAAATCAGAAGTAAAATCGCAGAAAAAGAGCGCAAAACAAAGTTGTATTTTGATAGTTTAGATACCCTGAAAAAAGAGAATCCGGCCATGGTTTTCTGCACGAATCAGCGAACGATGCTAGCCGTGGCACCCATTTTAGCAGCGCAGGATTTGGGAATTCCGACAGCAGCAGTAATTTATTCTTGGGATAATCTCCCCAAAGCAACTAAAATCATCGAGCCTGATTTTTATTTTGTCTGGAGTGATTACATGAAAGACGAGTTGATTTATTATTATCCCCACGTCAGAGCGGAACAGATCATTGTTACCGGTACGCCGCAGTTCGAACCGCATTTCGATCCGACGCTATTATCGTCTAAAGAAAGTTTTTTCAAAGAGTACGACTTAGATTTAAATAAAAAATACATCTGTTTTTCAGGAGATGATATCGTTTCTTCGCCGCATGATCCCGTTTATTTGGATGATACGGCAACAGCTATCCGAAAATTAAATGAAAACGGACACAATCTAGGTATCATTTTCCGCTGCTGTCCGGTTGATTTCTCGAACCGATTTGATGCGATTTTGGAGAAAAATACAGATGTGATTACGCCAATAGCGCCCAAATGGACACAAATCGCAGAACAATGGAACACGATTCTGCCGACCAAAGAAGATTTGATATTGCAGATGAATACCATTTTTCATACGGAATTAGTCGTCAATCTCGGTTCATCAATGGTTTTTGATTACGTAGCTTTCGGAAAACCATGCGCTTACTTCAATTACAATGTTGATGATGAATTGTATCCGGATTGGTCTGCGGAAAAAGTATACAACTTTATGCATTTTAGATCAATGCCCAATCCAAAAGCAGTTTTTTGGATCAATTCGCCTGCGGAAATCAGCGATTTGTTATTGAAAATGCTCGGTGATGCAAAGAATGAAGCGATTGAAAATGCGCAGTTGTGGTTTGAAAAAATCAACTTACATCCGGCTAAAAATGCATCACAGAGAATCGTTGATTCGATTGAGACCATCATGGAAAATGTGCCGTCAATACCTAAAAGCGCCCGACATGAGTATTAAGAAACTTCTCAAAAGGATCATTCCGGATGTTTGGATGAAGCGGTTGATTTTGAATATCGATCAGAAACGGAATCGCGATTTTATGTTGCATTTACGGACTAACATCATTGCACATTATGCAAAAAAACCTACGTTGACTTCCGAGGAAAAGGAGGTCATTGAATACCTGCATAAAAATCCAGTTTCTATTTTCCCATATGATTTTCAAGAGCAATACAGCAAAGAGAACGTGATCGTATTTTTTGATGAAAGCAACGGTTTGCGCTATGTAATCCACGAAAACAAAAAATTATATTTCAAACGTTCGTACTCTGAAAATAAGGTTAAAAGTTTGTATCACGGACTCCAATTAGACCAAGACTCGGGATCACCCCATTTATATCTGACTCCGGATTTTAATTTAAATGCAGACGATACGATTGCAGATATTGGTGCCGCAGAAGGAAATTTTTCGTTGAGTCAGGTGGAGAAGGTCAAAAAAATATATCTCTTCGAATGTGACGAGGAATGGATTGAAGCATTGAGCGCCACTTTTGCTCCTTGGAAAAATAAAGTTGAAATATTGAATAGATTTGTTTCAAATTCCGATTCGGAAACTACAATTTCATTGGATAAATTTACGCAGGAACATCCTGAAATTTCGTTTCTGAAAGTCGATATTGAAGGTGAAGAATCACGATTTCTCGAAGGAGCCGCTGGTTTTTTAAAATTGAAAAAGGATTTGAAGATCGCCATTTGCACCTATCACAAACAGAACGATGAGGCAGAATTTACATCGACATTGAAAAATGCCTCTTTTGAAGTGGAGCCGTCAAAAAGGTATATGATTTTTTATCATGACAAAACAATCGGTGCGCCATTCTTCAGACGTGGACTATTGAGAGCACAAAAATCAAAAGTAAGAGATGAGTAAGAAAATCGCCATACTTTCTACAGTTGTGAATTTTGATTTGTATCAAAAATCAGCGCCATTGTTCCCTAAAGACATTCCCAAGTATGTCATTGATGGAAGAAACGGCATGCATGCGATGGACAGTATTTGCTACATGTTTAAGAAACTGAAAGACCAAAATATCGATTGGCTGATTATGGCTGACGAAGATGTCTTGTTCATCAATCCCGAGCTGATTTTTCCAATCATTGACCGCATGGAACAGCAAGGTTACACAATTTGTGGTGTTCGGGATGGCGGCGTTATTCCACATCGCGTACAAAACCCTTTTGCAATCAATACGTTCTTTTCGATTGTCAACTTCAAAGAAGTACTCTCAATATGGAATCAGAGTGAAGTTTTGAAACACCAGTATATTGTCAAGGATGAGTTTAAGGATGATTTAAATTCACTGACCGGCGATTATAGTAAAGAGAGCCTTTTCGAGCCTTATTATCGTTTTTATTTTTGGCTCAGAAGGAAAAATAAGAAGTTTCTTTTCTTGGATGCCTCGGTTCCTTTTGACGTAGATGCGGTTACGAATTTGGTTGTCGATGATTTGGGGAATGATATGCTTTATCATACCTGGTATGCGCGATCGTATGGCAATAATGAGAAACACACCAAACGCATTGACGATATCATCAATAAGGTGATGAAAACCGACAGCGTCCCAGTGATGCCAATCCTATTTAAGGATGGAACCTATGCTTTAAAGAAAAAATGCATGAAGGTATATGGTAAAGTAAAATTGAAATTTAAGTTGCTTTTAAAGAAATAGATTCATACGCTAAATGACAAAATTAGAATTAAGAGAAATTATCAAGCACGACCTATTGCGCTATCAGATTGTAAAGCCGTTGACTTTGGGATTGTTCCTTAAATGCTACTATATTTATAGCATTCCAGGTCTAAAATTCACGATTATTTTCAGATATTGTCAGTATTACCGCAGAAAAAGCCGTTTGCTTTTTTATATATTTTTCGTTTGGTTACGCCGTCTGAATGTGAAATACGGTTTTGATATTTCGTACCGCACCAAAATAGGTAAAGGATTATATATCGGGCATTATGGCGGTATTGTGATCCATGGCGATGCAGAAATCGGCGAGTATTGCAACCTTTCACAAGGCTTGACCATTGGCGTGTTGGTGCGCGGTAAAAAAATTGGAGTTCCAAAGATTGGAGACCGGGTTTTTATCGGACCGGGAGCCACTATTCTAGGTGAAATCACCATTGGAAATGATGTGCTAATCGGTACCCAAGCGATCGTAACTTTCGATGTGCCGGACCATGCAGTTGTTGCTGCTCCATTGGCTTCCATAATTTCGATGAACGGTTCAAAAGGCTATATATAACCAGGATTTTTCAATGATTACATTTAGTAATATCGGTAAAAAAGGAAATCTTGGAAATCAATTTTTTCAAATAGCATCGACCATCGGATTAGCCATCGAAAATAATATGACGTATGGCTTTTTGCCTTGGCAGTACCAATCTTATTTTAAAAATAAACTACCTTCCTTAGCAGAACTGCCTGAAGAAATGACAATGCTTCACGAAAAGCAGTTTCACCATTACACTTGGAATTTTAAAAGTAAAAACAGCGATTATGATTTGGTTGGCTGGCTGCAATCGGAGCGGTATTTCAACATCCAGAAAACAAGGTATTATTTTGAATTTGAAGATCACCTGATTCGGAAAATCAAAACCCAATATGCCGAAGTTTTTCAAAAAAAAACAATATTGATTTCGATACGCAGAGGCGATTTTGTAGACCATCCCGATTATTTGCAACTTTCGATAAAATTCTACCTCAATGCGCTCGTGCGTTTTTTTCCGGATTGGCAATCGTATAATTTGGTTGTTTTGAGTGACGATATTAAGTACTGTAAATTCCACTTCTCTTTTTTAGATAACGCTTATTTTGGAGATGGTTTGAATGCGATCGAGCAATTGTGCTTGGGTTCTCTATGCGATGATTTCATTATCAGCAATTCAACTTTTTCGTGGTGGACAGCTTGGTTGGGTGAAAAAGAAGACAGCAAAATCATTCGTCCGCATCAAAATTTCGATGGAAGCAAACGGCGCGAATGTGATGACAAAGATTATTTCCCCGAACGCTGGATATCATACAACGTTTTAAAAGAAAGTATAAAGCTCGATGATGTTGCGTTTAGTCTCGATCTAAAAAAGAACGACGAAATTATAAGCGCCTATCTTTCGCATTTCTTTGATACGGTCGCCATAAAAGACTCAAAATATACCTATTACTTCAAGAAAGATTATATCCTGCCACCGCTGCTGATATATCAAAGTGTTCTGAAAAAAAAGGAGGCAAGTGAAGCGATCATTGCCAATCCCGCAGTAAAAGTTTTCAAGGTTTCTAAAAGATTAAACTACGAAGAATTTTTACGCCAAAAGGATTTCGGCATGTTTTCAAGCATATTCAGTTTCAAAAGGGCAGTTTCAAAATCAAATCATGACATTTATATAATGAACAATCCGTCATCGGTTAATGCAGAGACACTAATTCTAAAGGCAAATGTCGGACAGTTCACGAAGATCGGTTACCAATTCAGTTTAAAACGTTGCATCAAAAAGCTTGAAATCTTGCTCAAGCAAAACGTTAAAAAAATGCTACTGATTAAAAAATGATGCAAGATAAACTCCATATTGCTTATGTCGTTTCCCATTATCCACACGAAGCTTTTGGCGATGATGGTGGTTTGGGTACGAGCGTTTACACTTTAGTAGAGAAAATAAGAAAGAAAGATTGTTATGTTTCAGTATTTGTCTACGGGCAGAAAAAGGCTTTCGAGATCAAAGATGAAAACCTCACGATTTACAGCCTAGCCGATAGCGATGCAAAGTGGTTTAAATTTTATTTTCACAGAAAATCCATTGAGAAATTCATCAACGACAAAATAAAGTCAACCGGCATCGACATCATTGAAGCTCCAGATTGGACGGGCATCACAGCGTTTATGCACTTTCCGATTCCACTGATTATCCGTTTTCATGGCAGCGACGCTTATTTCTGTTATCTTGAAAAGCGAAAACAAAAACTCAAGAACTTTCTTTTTGAAAAATTAGCGATCAAAAATGCGGATGCCTTCATTGCCCCCACGGCTTTCGCAGGAGAATTGTCTAAAAAAATATTCAACATTCAGGGCAAGGAAATCAAAACAATTCATTATGGTTTGGAGATTCAAAATTTTCAGAATCCACAACCCGAGACATTTGAAAAAGGTTTGATTTTGTATATCGGCACAATCATTAGAAAAAAAGGCGTATTGCAATTGCCCAATATTTTTCATTTGCTAAAGAAAAATTGTCCAGATGCGCGATTGGTGCTCATTGGTGGGGATTCATATGACATCGAAACGGGTTCAAAATCAACTTGGGAATTGGTGCGAAAGCTTTTTCAGAATGGCGAAGAAAACAGCGTTTCGTATTTAGGAAAAGTGCCGTATCAGCAGGTTAAAGAACACATCAAAAAAGCGCATGTCTGCATATTCCCGACTTTTGCGGAGACTTTAGGCATGGTCACAATCGAATCGATGGCACTTCAAAAACCCGTAATCAACAGCGATATAGGCTGGTCGCAAGAACTTATTGAAGATGGCGTCAGCGGTTATCTGATTCATCCAGAAAATCATGGTTTATATGCGCAGCGCATTCAGGAGTTGTTTCAAAATGATGACGTGGCAGTAAGCATCGGAAATGCGGCACGAGCTCGCGTCGAAGCGAATTTCGATATTGAAAAAATCGTATTGCAGAACATTGATTTTTATAAACGGATCGCAAGCGGTTCGTAAGAAATGATAAAAAAAAAACTGATGACGGAATGAATTGATTTCGTCATTTTTTATATGCAGAATCTGCTAAAGAAATGCTTCTTGGTAAGCGAATTATTTATACATTTGGCACCGCATTCTGGATTTGGAATGTGTGTTTTTTAAGATAATTTTGGAGATTTTATCTTCATTTTGAAACTTATTTTAAGACTGTTTTAAATTTACAAACGCATTCATGATTTTAAAAGAATATACAACATCCAGCGGCGATATATTGTTGTACAACGGCAATCCAAATACTGCTAAATTAGACCGATTAGCGGAAGGTTACGGCGATATTTGGCATAGTTCATTTGAGCAAGGCTATAAAAACGCTTTTCCTGAAATCGCGATTCAGGGTTCGGTTTTGTTTTGGTATGTGTCCGACTTTGATAATTTGGATGAATGCGTCAGCTGGCGCATCAATCCGAATCATTTTGCGATTAGAAAAACAGCTTGGGAAACCTTGGGTGGTTTCGATCAGGATTTTGAGAGCATTCAAACGCAGGCTTTGGATTTTGGATTCAGCGCGTTGCGTTTTCAAGGAGCCGTTCCGTTATATGTCAAAGGTTTGTTCGAATCTACCACGTTCGAACCTGTTGAAATCTCGGCACACGATCGTTATGTGTTTTTCATCAAAAATTTTAAAATCGACCATGCCTGGTTTATGGTATATCGAAAAGGCTGGTGGAGTTTCACCGAATGGAACGCGTTTTCGTATGCCAAAAATAGATTTTCACTCCGAACAAACCGACCGCTTTTACCACCGCGTAAACTAAATGAAATTCAAGGAAATCCTACGGTAAGTTACATTATTCCTACGATGTTGCGACAGGATTTTACTTTAAATTTACTCCAAGATCTGGCAAATCAAAATTACAAACCGAGTCAGGTATTTGTTGTAGATGCAACACCCGAAAACGAACGCGATGAGTCGCTTTATCAAGCGCAAGAATACCCGTTTGAATTGACCGTAATCTGGCAAAAATCGAAAGGAAGTTGCCGTGCGAGAAATGAAGCCATCGTTTTATGTAAAGGTGATTACATCGTTTTTGGTGATGATGATGTTCGGATTCCACCGGATTTTATCGAGAACCATATTAAGATCATACAGACCTACAAAGCCGGAGCCTGCAACGGACTTGATATTAAAGCTGATAATGCAACACAGGATCTCGAAGATCTAAGAAGAAAACTCGTTGAGATTGATGATAAACGTTGGCTGGTCGGAGCGACCCAAATGTTCAGCAACGCCAACTCTTGTGTGAAAAAGGAACATGTCGATGTATTGGTTGGTAATGATATTAATTATGACGGCGGTTACGGGGAAGACGGAGATTTCGGCATCGCGCTTTTGAAATTAGGCGTTCCCGTATTGCACAATCCATTTTCCACAAACCTACATCTGAAACCTGTCAGTGGTGGTTACCGATTTTGGGGTACACAAGCCAGAATCATGGGCAAAAAAAGAAAAACACAGCCATGGGAATTGGATACGCCTGTAAAATGGGTACGTCCGGTTCCGAGTCCGACTTTGATGTACCAATTTCACAAACATTTCACACCCCAGCAATTGTCGGAATTCAGGCATCGTTACTTCATTACGTTTCTTTTGGAAGGTCCGAAAATTGCGTTTTTATACCGTATTTTAAGAATGCCTTACAAGCAAATGCAGTTCAATAGGTCGATATTTTACGCTAAAAAATTGATGCAATTGGGCGTAAGAACAAAATAAAAGTATGAAGTTTTCTCTAGTAGTTTGCACGTACATGCGCCCACAACCTTTGTTGGATTTGCTCGAATCTGTAAAAATACAAACGCGGTATCCCAACGAAATTTTGATTGTTGATGGTTCGACCAATGAAGAAACTAAAGCAATACTAACGTTCAACGTTTTTGAGAACTTACAATATTGCCTTGTCGAAGCAAACCAACGTGGACTCACAAAACAAAGAAATCTTGGTGTCTCTAAAGTCAGTTCCGGTTCTGAAATCATTTGTTTTTTAGATGACGATACCGTTCTCGAGAAAAATTACTTTGAGGAAATAATCAATGCCTTCGCGTCTGATGCCAATATCGTTGGTGTTGGTGGCGTTGCTATCAATGAAAATTTCTGGACGAAGAAAGATCCATCAGTTTCATATAATCCCAAAAAGCACTACGAATTTGAAGGCTATGTTTACCCTGAAGGATTGCGCAATATTGTAAGGAATTATCTTGGTTTACAATCGAATTTACCGCCCGGAAGAATGCCTGAATATTCCCATGGTAAAACTTGTGGTTTTCCCCTGACGGGTAAGATTTATGAGGTTGATTTGTTGGTCGGCATGTCATTCGCTTTCAAAAAATCCATTTTCAAACACATCGGATTTTCGACGTATTTCGAAGGATATGGTTTGTATGAAGACGCCGATTTCAGCATCAAAGCACAACGCTTCGGTAAAAATGTGATGACGACTAAAGCACAACTGTCGCATTTCCACAATCCCGCAGGGCGCCCGAATCAGTACCGCTATGGAAAAATGGTCGTGCGCAACGGTTGGTATGTTTGGCGCTTGAAATATCCAAACCCATCGATTGTAGCAAAATTCAAATGGCATGCAATCACCCTGGTTTTGGCGGGCATAAGAATGCTCAACATAGTCACAACCAATAAAAGAAAAGAAGCGCTTACCGAATTTTTAGGACGAATGATTGGTTGGTTTTCCTTATTTTTGAGCAAGCCGAATATACAATGACAACATTTCAACTCATACGCTCTGACTATAAAAAATACAGAAGGTATGGCGCCAATTTTTTTGTGATTTTTTTCTTCACGCAAGGATTTTGGGCTATAATTCAATATCGTTTGGCGCATGCCGTATACCGAAAAATAACTGTTCAGCCTTTTCGCATCATCTTTAAAAGTTTTTTTTTCGTGTGGCAAAAAGTCATCGAGATCGCTACAGGAATCTCAATTCCAGCCTCAGCGCAAATCGGCCATTCCTTTTACATCGGTCATTTCGGAGGCATCATTTTCAATCAGGACACGATCATCGGTAATAACTGCAATGTTGCCCAGAATGTGACTATCGGGGTTTCCGGGCAAGGCGATAAAAGAGGCGTTCCCGTGATTGGAAACGAGGTTTACATCGCAGCAAATTCCGTCATCGCGGGCAAGATAATAATCGGCGATGGTGCATTAATTGGAGCGTGTTCGTTGGTCACAACGGATGTGTTGCCGCATTCAACCGTAATTGGTGTTCCGGCGCAGGTGATTTCTCAAAACGGTTCAAAAGATTATATCTAATGAAAATAGTCGTTATTTCCAATGCTCCTTTTATTCAAAAAGACGGCCGTTATCATGCGTATAGCCCTTATGTAAAAGAGCTTGCTGTTTGGGAAAAACATTCGGGAGAAATGGCATTTTTTTGTCCGATATGGAAACATGACAACGGGTTATTGATTGCACCGATTCCGTTTGCAATACCGAAGCTGTTTGTAGCCAAAGACTTCGATGTTAGGAATTTTTCGAACTTCATTAAAGCATTGCACTATTCGTTTTGGAATTTCCGTCAATTGTTTCAGGCGATGGTTTGGGCGGATCACATTCATTTAAGATGCCCAGGTAATGTAGGATTGATGGGCTGCATTGTTCAAATTTTCTTTCCAAGCAAACCCAAAACGGCAAAATACGCAGGCAATTGGGATCCAAAATCAAATCAGCCTTGGAGCTATAAATTGCAGCGCTGGATTTTGAGTAATACATTCCTGACCAAAAACATGCAGGTTCTTGTATATGGAACTTGGACGGGAAGTTCACCGAATATCAAGCCTTTTTTCACGGCATCGTATACGGAAGCGGATAAGATTAGTGTAGCGCCACGAGCTCTAGAAGGTACAATTTCGATGATTTACGTAGGCACTCTGTCCGCTGGGAAGCGACCGTTGTATGCGATCAAACTCGTGCAGGAATTACTGAAAAAAAATTTCAATATTGAGTTGTCAATGTACGGAAATGGCAGTGAAAAGGAGCAGTTGCAACGATTCATACATGACAATAAATTAGAGAGTGTGGTTTTTCTTAAAGGAAATCATCCGCAGGAAGCTATGAAGAAAGTCTATCAGGAAGCTCATTTTCTCATCCTACCATCTGAAAGTGAAGGCTGGCCAAAAGTAGTTGCGGAAGCGATGTTTTGGGGTTGTCTTCCGATTGTGACAAAGGTTTCATGCGTACCGAATATGTTAGACAGTGGCAGTCGTGGCATACTGTTGACAATGGATTTTGATGCTGATGCGAAAGCCATTGTAGATTTGATGCAGCAGCCAGCGGTTTATGTCGATAAAGTGAACAACAGCATACAATGGTCGAGAAAATATACGTTAGATTTGTTTGAAAACGAAATTAAAGCACTGTTGCAGCAATGAGGATTGTTCAATTAATTGATTCTTTAGAAGTTGGCGGTGCCGAGCGAATGGCTGTCAATTATGCCAACGCGCTTGCGCATCAGATTGCATTCTCTGCATTGATCGCTTCAAGAAAAGAAGGTGCGTTGAAAAGTCATATCGAACAGCAGGTGTCTTTTTTATGTCTTCAAAAAAAATCTGCAACGGATATTAAGGCGATTTTGAAATTGCGATCATTTTGCAAAAAAGAGAAAATAGATTGGATACATGCGCATGGCACGTCGTATTTCACAGCCTTTTTATTGAAATTGGTGCACCCGAAAATCAACATTATCTGGCACGAACATTTGGGCGCACGAGTCTCGCATCAAGGCATGCAAAGTAAAATATTGTGGTTTTGTGCGAAGTTTTTCAGCGGTATTATTGTCGTCAACCATGAATTGGAAAACTGGTGTAAATCGACTTTGCATTTTAATAACGTAATTTATCTACCGAATTTTACGATGGTCAATACCAAGGAAAAAGCAAGCACTTTTTTGCAAGGATCGGATTCGAAAAGAATCGTTTGTCTCGCAAACTTAAGACATCCTAAAAATCACCAATTGCTCGTTGATGTAGCTCAAAAATTAAAGGAGACGCATCCGCAGTGGAGTTTTCATTTTATCGGAAAAAATTTGGATGACGCTTATGCGGTCGATTTAAAAAGTGCCATTATCAAAAACAAATTAGAAGAAACAGTTTACATTTACGGACTGAAAGAAGATATTGATCACATACTTCAACAAGCGACCGTTGGTGTCATTGCTTCCTCATCAGAAGGGTTGCCGGTGGCGTTGCTAGAATATGGTTTACATCGGAAAGCAGTGGTAGCAACCAATGTAGGTCAGATTGCAGAAGTAATCACAAATGGCGTCAATGGTTTTGTTGTTGATTCTAAAGATCGGGATTCGTTTTTGGAAGCTTTGATTAAAATCATCGACAATGAAGCATTGCGGTTGAAATTGGGTTCCGAATTGTACCAAACCATAGCAGAACACCACTCCGAAAAAGCGGTAATCTCAAAATACATTAATTGGATAAATAAAGATTTACAATGCTGAATATTGAAAAAAAATACTTCTTTTTAATTGTTTTGCATTTGGTGATT
Organism: Flavobacterium sp.; assembly: GCA_031425295.1. Taxonomy (GTDB): domain Bacteria; phylum Bacteroidota; class Bacteroidia; order Flavobacteriales; family Flavobacteriaceae; genus Flavobacterium. The sequence continues at coordinate 39,338 of JANPJB010000106.1, forward strand.
GGCGCTTTGTTATACAACAATAATTACACGCCAAAAATATATGGATATAGCATTATTTTCGGTGGTATACTCTACATTATCAATTCTAAAAATCGGAACCACGAAGTGCTGTATGCCACAGCTTACATGGTCGGAAGCGAGATTGTACTTCGAATGAGTGACGGAAATCCCGTGTATGAATTTTCAAAATTCGGTGTTATGATTTTCATCCTCGTCGGCGTTTATTTCAGTGGTATTTCCAAAAATGCGATTCCGTATTGGATATTTCTGCTATTGTTGATTCCAAGTGTCGTGTTGACCAGTATCGAATTAAACTACGCGATTAGTCTTCGAAAGGAAATCTCATTCAACGTCTCCGGACCGGTTTGCCTTGGAATCTGTGCTTTGTACACCTATCATAGGAAAATTACGATCGAGCAGCTCAACAATATTCTACTGTGTATTGGCTTGCCGATTGTAAGTTGCATAGTGTATTTGATTTTATTTACGCCGAACCTCCGCGATGTAATCATCAGTACCGATTCTAACGGTTTGACTTCCGGCGGTTTCGGACCCAACCAAGTTTCTACAATGCTTGGCTTGGGAATGTTTATTTTTGTTTCAAGACTACTTTTGTTATCGCAGACGAAATATTTATTCATCGTCAATTTATTACTCACGTTGGTGATTACGTATCGTGGATTCATCACGTTTTCGAGAGGCGGGATGATTACGGGTTTTGTGATGATCATTGCGCTGATCGGTGTTTCTTTCTTTTTTATGTCCAAAGTCAAAAAGTTGAAAATGTCGTTGATGGTCATTCTGATTCTAGCTGCGTTTACGGCATCATGGCTGTATTCTTCAGAACAGACCAATGGAATGATTAATAAAAGATACGCCAACAGAGATGCGGCGGGAAGGCTGAAGGAAGACAGAACTTCGGGTAGAAGCGAATTGGCTGTTGACGAATATGAAACGTTTCTGAAATATCCTGTGTTCGGAATTGGAGTCGGCAGGAATATGGAACAACGCTACGAGCGTACGGGTGAACTCGTGGTTTCGCACAATGAAATCACCAGAATGCTCGCAGAACACGGTTCATTTGGGATTTTAGGATTGATCATTTTATTCCTGACGCCTTTGGTTTTATACATCGACAATAAATACAACATTTATGTCATCTGTTTTTTGGTTTATTGGCTGCTGACGATCAATCACGCGGCGATGCGTCTGGCTGCTCCGGCTTTCATCTATTCATTGTCGCTTCTAAAAGTAGTTCCCGATGAAGCGTAATTTGCTATATATCGGTAATAAGCTCGCGAAGCACGGATTGACCGTAACGCCGATAGAAACCCTTGGTACATTATTGCAGAGCGAAGGATATCATCTGATCTACGCCTCATCTAAAAGGTACAAAGTCCCGAGAATGCTCGATATGTTGTATACTACGATAAGGCATGGAAGCAATATAGATTACGTATTAATTGACACGTATAGCACTAGAAATTTTTGGTATACTTTTTTTGTGAGTCAACTTTGTCGGATTTTAAACCTAAAATACATACCCACACTACATGGCGGTGATCTTCCGAACCGATTGACAAAAACACCACGATTGTGCAACTTGGTTTTCAAAAATGCGTACATCAATATCGCGCCATCAAGCTACTTACTTGAAGCGTTTCATAAGCGCGGATATGCCGCTTTAGCGTATATTCCGAACAGTATTGAACTTCGGAATTATCCTTTCAAAACCCGCGAAACAATTGCTCCGAAATTGCTTTGGGTCCGTTCGTTTTCATCGATATACAACCCCGAAATGGCGGTGCGAGTTCTTCAAGGATTAAAAAAAGATTATCCGCAAGCTACGCTCTGCATGGTTGGTCCCGATAAAGACGGCACGCTCAAAAAAATCAAAGCATGCGCAAAGGAAAACGATCTGCATGTAAATTTTACGGGTAAACTGACTAAAGCGGAGTGGATCAGCCTTTCTGCGGATTACGATGTGTTTCTTAATACGACGCATTTTGATAACACGCCTGTAAGTGTAATCGAAGCGATGGCCCTTGGAATGCCTATCGTTTCTACGAATGTCGGTGGTATTAGTTATCTGCTGACGCACAATAAAACAGCGCTACTCGTAGATGATAATGATATCGAAGGTATGATTGCCGCAATCAAACAACTGCTCACCGACAATGAGCTGAAGCATCAATTGGTTCGAAATGCGCACGAACTCGTGCAGGAATTCGATTGGGATAAAGTGAAAGCCAAGTGGCACGAAGTGCTGAAATAATAATATTGGCTTCGCTATTTTTTCACTAAATTGCACCCCGTAAAGACGATACATTGATGACTGTCAATAGGAAAATACACTTCGAGATTTCAGAACGAAAGATTCTACTCAGAATTTTTGATGTTCTTAGTGTATTGTCGGCTTTGTATTTGGTTAGCGTCGTCTTCAATTTCAATTACTTCAGCTTCTCGACTACCAATTATTACTGGACAATCGTTCTCGGAATTTACCTGAACACGATTGGGACCGTTTTTGAAATGTACAGCCTGCAGGTTGCCAGCAACCAATTTCAAGTCATTAAAAGTATCGTACTCACTTCTTCATCGACGGTACTAATCTACTTGTTAACGCCGATTTATACGCCAAGCCTGCCGACAAACAGGATGCAGATTGTCATTTTCTATGTCGCGATATTGATTTCATTAATGCTATGGCGTTTGGCTTATGTAAAGTTTTTAGCTTCAAGCCGATTCGAGAAAAAAGTGATTTTGATTTGCGATAAAGACCAAGCAGAAGAATTGATTCTCGGACTCCAGAATGTAGATCCGCACTACAAAGTAATCGGTTACGTCAATTCTGACAGTCATCAACTCAATGATCCAAAAAAGAAGAAAGATTTCGTTAAGAATATCGATATCGACAAGCTCGAAAGTTTTGTCATCAAGAATTCGGTTTCTGAAGTTGTTATCGCCTCTCAAAAAACCGACGGAATCACCGTTAACTTATACAACCAGTTGATTCATCTGCTCGAAAACGGATTCATCATCCGCGAGTATACGCAAGTCTACGAAAACATTACGCAGCGTATTCCGGTGCAGTATGTCGCCCGTGATTTTTATCGGTATTTTCCGTTTAGTCGAAGCAACCAAAATCAATTGTATTTGTTGATTGTCAGAATAGTCGAGATTGCGATTTCAATGTTAGGACTGGCGATAGGCATCGTATTGCTGCCGATCATCTTCGTTGGAAACCTATTGGGAAATAAGGGGAAATTATTTTACACGCAAGAACGTATCGGTAAAAATGGTATTCCGTTTAAAATCATCAAACTTCGAACCATGATTAAAAATGCGGAATCAAACGGCGCCGTATTTACAACCATCAATGATTCGCGGATTACCACGTTCGGGAAGTTCTTGAGGAAATCCAGAATCGATGAAGTGCCACAGTTTTTAAATATCCTCAAAGGCGATATGGCCGTTATCGGACCGCGACCGGAGCGTCCTATTTTTGTGAATGAAATCGCCGAAGTGATGCCGTTCTATGAGACGCGTCACGTTGTAAAACCCGGATTAACAGGCTGGGCTCAGGTTAATTATGCTTACGGAGAAACCATCGATGACAGTTTGATTAAACTGCAATACGATCTTTATTACATCAAACACCGCAGTATTTTCTTGGATATCAATATTGTACTCAAAACCTTCAGTACGGTTTTATTCTACAGGGGACAATAATTAAATCACGGCTCTTTTTCTGACCAATATGTATAAGGTCATCAAACCCAAAACAAACATCGCAATGTAGGCAATGTAATCGCCTGAAAATACGTAGAAAGTAATGTATGAATTCAAATGCACATTACCTTTCAATGCCGTTTTTTCTCCGTACTTCGTTCTAGAAACAATATCACCTTTCTGGTTAATGAATGCTGAAATTCCGGTGTTGGCGCTGCGGGCAATATCCCGACGGGTTTCAATCGCGCGCAGTGAAGCAAATGTCAGATGCTGTTTGTGTCCCTGCGTTTCATGCCACCAAGCATCGTTGGTAATGATCGCTAGGAATTGTGCTTTGTTTTTGACAAAACCTGTCACGTATTCACCATAAACCGATTCATAGCAAATGATTGGTGCCACTTTGGTTCCGTCATCGGCTGTGAAAGGCAAGCGGTCCTTTTGGGTTGTTTTGGTCGAAATCGTACCGCCCAAATCGAGCATCGCATTGCCTAAAAGCGGTTCCAGTATACTTTTGTACGGCAGGTTTTCAACGCCAACGACCAATTTCGACTTGTAGTATTTTTGAAAATTAGGTTTACTATTGATGAATAAGGCCGCATTATAAAAATCAACCCACATGCCTTTTCGGAAAACATTCGATGACGGCGTAACTTCTTTCGGATCGTAAATCAAATGATACGTATCGATGCCCCAAAGCAGCTGCACTTTCGGATGCTGCTGCGTATAATTCATCATCAAAGCGTGGGCTGGTGAATAATCGAAAGCATCAAACGGAGCGCTTTCCGCCAATACGGTTTCAGGCGCGATTACGAATTCGGTGTTCGGCGTCACTAGTGAATCGGCCTGCGCTAAAAGCCCTTTGGCAATGATGAAATTTGGGGTGTCGTACTTTTCAGTATATGGGTCGACATTGGGTTGCAACAGCACCACTTCCTTCGTTTTGCCTTTGATGTCATAAATCTCGTAAATCCATAAGGAGAAGATAATTGGTACCGCTATTAACACCAATATGCGGGGCAGCATTTTTGTGATCGCAGGTTTAAAATTTTGAGCCGTTGCTATCGCGTAAAATACCGTTACATTGGCACCCAAAATCCAAAGCGATCCGCCAAAAGTTCCTGTGTATTCGTACCATTGAATCCATTTTGGATTATCGCCAAATACATTTCCTAAATTGAGCCAAGGCCACGAAAAATCCCAGTTCAAGTGAAACTTTTCAAAACTAATCCACAAACAAACTAGGAAAAGTAAACTCCATTGTGTTGATATTCTTTTCGACACGACGTGGTACGCAAGAAACAGCAGGCTCATCAGCAAGGCATTGACCAAAACCGCAAAAAACATCCCGAAATCTGAAGCGTAATAAAGCCACCAAGTCGTGATGGCATTCCAAGTTACAAAAGCGATGTAGGCGCTGCAAAAAACTTTTAACTTGACCTTATAATACGATTCCCGAAGTAGTTTTTCAGCAAATAACAACGGTATGAAAGCGAAGAAAATTAATAAGGGCGAACCGTAAGTCGGCCAGCTGCATGCCAATAAAAGTCCGGAAAGTATCGCAAGAAAAAGCGGGCTTTGGAAAATTCGTTTCATCTTATTGGAAAATGCTGAGATCGACTTTCAAAGAGAAAATATTGGAATATAAGGCAGCGCTTTGGTTGCCTAAATCCGTCAGCGCGTAATCGATTTGGATGCCTTTGTATTTGAATCCGACCCCGACATTCGGCTGAAAACTCAATTTTGTAGTATTGTCAATCTGGGTTACATTCTGGAAATTCCCAAACCCAGTGCGCAGGAAAACCAAGTCGGTATATCCGAATTCAAAACCGACCGCAGGCGCAACACTCACAAAGTCTGAGGCGATGATATCATTGGTTTTGTAGAATTCCATGTTGAGGTTGATCGCGGGCATAAAAGTATAATCGTAATCGTATTCGAATTTTCTAGAGACGCCGAACTGTGCTTTTGGCAGCGTGATTTCCGTGCTTTCAGGCAAGTCCTGATTCTGTCCCGGGACGGCGTTCTGGACTTTGGCATATTCCTCTTCATCAATATTCCAAATGTTGTAGGTCGTTGTGATATCGCGCAACATCAAGCCGATGTCCCAGTTGTTTTTTTCGAATTTGAACCCGACGTCGACGCCAAATCCCCAAGAATTTGCAAACTTTCCGATCACACGGCGGATTACTTTAGCATTCACGCCATATTGCAAACCATCGAGCGGTAATTTGCGTGCATAAGAGAACGTAAAACCGTAATCGGCTGTCGAGAATTTGCTGATGCGGTTGTAATCGATATTGCCTTGGTCGTCGATCAATTCAGTCGTATTCAAAATATCATCAACACCAAAACGGATCAACGAAATTCCCCAAGAACTGCGGTCGTCAATGGCTTTCGAATAAGCCGCATAATCGTATTGCGCGATGTTCGCAAAATAGCTCGCGTGCATTAAAGCCACTTGCGATTCTTCGATACCAATCAAACCCGCAGGATTCCAGTAGCCTGAATTCACATCGTGCGTAGATGCCGTTACAGCATTCGCCATACCGAGCGCTGCTGCATCAACACCAATATTCATAAATTCATTGGAGTATTTTCTAGTGGTCTGCGCTTGTATTGCCCAACCCAGCAGAAGAAAAATAAGTAATAATTTCCGTTTCAAAGCGATTTTGTTTTCAAACCGAAGTTTGTTTTTTTTTCAAAAATATAGAATTTAATTGAGCTTATTTCGATGAATTTTTAAATATAAATCAAAAACAAATTGAAAAAAGAAATCTCTACTAAAAAACGTACTTGTCTTTAACTTATTGTACTAAATTTGTTTTTCAAAAAAAATTCAAATGCAAATTAAAAAATACGTTCCCAATACGATCACATTACTTAACTTATTTTGCGGTTGCATCGCACTGATTTCAATAGCTCAAGGGAATTTTTTGAACGGTTTTTTGTTCGTTTGTTTGGGTATTTTTTTGGACTTTTTCGACGGATTTTTTGCAAGACTTTTTAAAGTTTCGAGTCCACTTGGTTTGCAACTCGACTCGCTAGCTGATATGGTCACCAGTGGCGTCGTTCCTGGTTATGTTGTGTATTCGATGCTTGCCGAAGTTTCTGAGAATCCGTATTTGCCTTTCGTGGGCTTCATCATTACTTTGGGCGCTTGTTTTCGGCTGGCCAATTTCAATATTGATGAACGTCAAACTGATTCTTTCGTAGGCTTACCGACACCAGCGAATGCGTTGTTTTTCTTGAGTTTGCCATTGATTACAGAATTTGAATTGCTTCATAATGTTTGGTTTTTAATCGCCGTTTCGCTGTTGAGTGCTTACATCATGAATGCGGAGATTCCTCTTTTTTCATTGAAAATCAAGAAACTCAATTTGAAAGACAATGCACTGCCAGCGATTTTTCTTTTCCTGTCGGTGTTATTGCTGGCAGTTTTTCAATTTTTGGGAATTCCATTGGTGATTCTGATGTATGTGCTGCTTTCCATCTTGAATAATGCTTTTTTGAAAACGAAGCCTTAGTAATGAAAAGAAACGCTCCGAGAAAACCTACATCACGGAAAAAAAAGTCTTTTTGGAAAAGCAATGTCAGCGGTTACCTTCTGGCTTGTTTTTGCTTCATGCTTCTTTTCGGGATTGCGTACCATTATCGCAACGGACTGGCTTATTATTTCGGATTTAAATCCGATAAAGTTATGGAAGACCATGAGGCGAAGCAGTTTTCGGATGTCAGGAATTATAACGTTTTAAGCTGCTATGCTGATAAAGCCGTCGGTATTGATGTTTCGGAATACCAAGGAAAAATCAATTGGGATAAAGTGCGACGGGTTGATAACAATTTCCCGATCCGGTTTGCTTTCATGCGGGCGACGATGGGCAAGGATAAAGTTGATTGTCAGTTTGAAGCCAACTGGAAGGCGTCGAATACGATTTTGATCCGCGGTGCTTATCACTATTATCGCCCGAATGAGAATTCCATTGCGCAGGCGGACAATTTTATCAGGAATGTAAAACTGCGACAGGGCGATCTACCGCCGGTGCTTGATATTGAAGCGATGCCAAAAAACCAATCGATTGACAGTTTGAAAGTGGGTTTGAAGCGTTGGCTCGAGAAAGTCGATGCGCATTATAAGGTGAAGCCGATCATTTACACCAACGAGAAATTCTATGAAGCTTTTCTAAAAGAGGAATTTTGCGGCTATCAATTTTGGATCGCCAATTATAATTTCTTTGTGGAAAACATCGAGGAAGACTGGTTGTTTTGGCAGTTCACCGAAAAGGCAAATGTATCGGGAATTCATGGCAATGTTGATGTTAATATCTACAATGGTACGCCGAAAATGCTTGAATATTTAACCTTACACTAATACTTTAGAATTTTTTATCAATCGGTCCGTAAAGTATAAAGAGAAAAGCGAGCGCTAAAAATAATATTGTAATGACCACGGACGTTGTATTCGCCCAATTGATCGTCATGCCCATCCATTTGATGCGTTTTGGCGGCAGAATGCGTTTGTCTTCGGGGTTATAATAAAAGACGCCGAATTTCCAATTGTTTGGATTTTTATGCCATTGCTCCATCGTTTCGTGGTCTGGATTTTTCATAAGGAATGTATTAGAATGATAATTTCTTTTTACGCAATTCGAAATTCTGCCCCAAATAAACACGGCGCACCATTTCATCTTCGACCAATTCTTCGGGAATACCGGCTTTTAAAATGCCGCCTTCGAACATCAAGTAGGTTTTGTCGGTAATTGCCAAAGTTTCCTGAACATTGTGATCGGTAATCAGGATACCGATATTTTTATCTTTGAGCTGCGCGACGATGCGCTGAATGTCTTCAACGGCAACAGGATCGACGCCTGCAAAGGGTTCATCGAGCAAAATAAATTTCGGATCTGTCGCCAAACAACGCGCGATCTCCGTACGTCTACGCTCGCCACCCGACAACAAATCGCCGCGGTTGGTTCTGATGTGCTCTAAGCCGAATTCATCAATTAACGATTCCATTTTGGCAACCTGATCGGCTTTTGAAAGTTTGGTGAGTTGCAATACGCTAAGGATATTGTCTTCGATGCTCAGTTTTCTAAACACGGAAGCTTCTTGCGCCAAGTAACCGATACCATATTGGGCTCTTTTATACATTGGAAAATGAGTGATATCAATATCATCAAGATGAATACTGCCCGCATTGGGTTTCACCAAACCTACGATCATGTAAAACGAAGTTGTTTTTCCGGCACCATTCGGACCCAGAAGTCCAACGATTTCACCTTGATTCACTTCGACCGAAATGCCTTTGACGACGCTTCGGCCTTTGTAGGTTTTGACTAGATTATCTGCTTTTAAAATCATCTTTTTCTGTTTAATCGTTGATTGTTTAATCGTGTAATCGTTCGTCTATCAGGAGCTAATCCCGCTATCATTCCAATCTTTTGTGTTTTTGGCAGCAAAAACACAAAAGGATTTTCCCTTCTATCGGGGCTAGGGCAATCGTGTCCGCCCGTGCATTCGATTAAACGATTACACGACAAAACGGTTCCACGATTCAACTATTGCCTTCGAGTGCTTCCCAAAATTCATAGGCCCTGCGCAAATGCGGAATCACAATCGTGCCTCCGACCAAAGTGGCAATACCCATGGCTTCCATCATTTCTTCTTTTGTAATGCCTTGTTTTTAGGACGTTTCGAGGTGGTATTTGACACAATCGTCGCAGCGTAAAACCGCAGAAGCGACCAAGCCCAATAGCTCCTTTGTTTTGACATCGAGCGCGCCTTCCGCATAAGCATTCGTGTCGAGATTGAAAATGCGTTTGACTACTTTATTATTGTCGGCGAGTAGTTTCTCATTCATCTTCGCACGATAATCATTGAATTCCTGCACTAAATCAGCCATTTTCTTTAAGTTGTTTTTTATGAACCAGCACCGATAATAAGATACTGACCTCATAGATTAATAACATTGGGATTGCGACAATCAACTGACTCACAACATCCGGTGGTGTTACGATCGCAGAAACAATAAGGATGATAATCACCGCATATTTCCAATATTTTCGTAAAAATTGCGGCGTTACCAAGCCTAATTTGGTTAAAAAATAAATGATGATCGGCATCTCGAAAAACAGCCCGCAGGCGATCACCGACGTTTTTATTAAACTAATATAAGAATCCAGACTGAACTGATTTTTGACTACTTCACTAACTTTAAACGAAGCAAAGAAATTGACTGACATTGGAACTATGACAAAATAACCAAAAAGAACGCCTAGAAAAAATAGAAATGAAGCGACGAAAATAAAAAGCTTAGCATTTTTCTTTTCCTTTTCGTAAAGTGCCGGACTGACAAATGTCCACAAAAGCCAAAGTATATACGGAAAACCTAGAATGAATCCTGCTGTAATGCAAATCCACACCAAAATATTGACCTGACCTTCCATATTGGTATTCTGAATGATAAACGGAAGGCTTTCTACACAGATACTGTCTTTGAACCCGACGTAATGCGATAAGTCGCAAAAGAAACGGTAGGTCACAAAATCAGTACGGGTCGGTCCGAAGATGATCGTATCGAAAATATAATCGCTTATAAAAAAAGTCACGGTTGCCATGATTAGTATGGCGACTGTCGCACGGACCAATATCCATCGTAGTACTTCAAGATGGTCTAAAAACGACATTTCATTAAGATTTTTTTTTGCCATTATATAATTCCCTCTTTTAAAATGTCATGTAAGTGCAATATGCCTTTATATTCTCCAGCGTCAGCAACTACGATTTGGGTAATCGAGTTGTCTTCCAAAATGTTTAGTGCATCGACAACCATCGCATTTGATGCGATCATTTTTGGGCTTTTGGTCATGATGTCCTGCGCGATTACATCGGTGAGACTATCTCGGTCGGCAAGCATTCTACGGATGTCACCATCGGTAATGATGCCTACGACTTTATTGTTTTCAATGACAGCGGTAACGCCCAAACGCTTTTCTGAAATTTCGAAAATTACTTTTTTGATAGGAGTATCCAAACTCACGGTTGGCTTCAACGCATTGTCGAGCATGTCTTTGACACGCAATAATAATTTTTTACCCAACGCTCCGCCCGGATGGTACTTAGCGAAATCTTCGGCTTTAAAATCGCGCAGCTCCATCAGACAGATCGATAGCGCATCGCCCATGACGAGTTGTGCCGTTGTACTGTTGGTTGGCGCAAGATTGTTGGGGCAGGCTTCGGCATCGATTGTCGTGTTTAAAACCAAATCGGAATTCTTAGCTAAAAACGAAGTCATATTGCCGGTAATGGCGATTAAGGTGTGACCGTAACTTTTTAAAAATGGAATTAGCGCTTTGATTTCGGGACTGTTGCCGCTTTTAGAGATGCAGATGACGACATCGTCTTTTTGGATCATCCCTAAATCGCCGTGAATGGCTTCGGAAGCATGCAGAAATAAAGATGGCGTTCCGGTCGAATTCATTGTGGCGACAATCTTCTGAGCGATAATCGCACTTTTGCCAATTCCGGTTACGATGAGTCTCCCTTTTGATTCGAAAATCGTCTGAACCGCCTCAACAAATTGCCCGTCTAAAAAATCGGCAAGCTTTTTTATGGATTCACTTTCCGACAGTATTGCATTTTTGGCAACTGCCAGTATATTTTCTTTTTTAATCAAAACAAGTATGTTATAAAATTTGTGTGTCTAAAAGAAAGTAGTATCTTTATGAGAAGCAAAATTACACAAAATACCATTAACATAGAATGAATTCAAACGAAATTGACATCCACAAAGAACTAAAAAAGTATTTTGGTTTCAACCAGTTTAAAGGTTTACAAGAACAAGTCATCAAAAGTATATTAGCAAAGCAGAACACCTTCGTCATTATGCCGACCGGAGGCGGAAAATCACTTTGTTACCAGTTGCCTTCCCTCATTCAAAAAGGAACTGCGATCGTAGTCTCTCCTTTGATCGCATTAATGAAAAATCAGGTCGATGCCATCAGAAGCGTTTCTTCTGAGAATGGCGTTGCCCACGTTTTAAATTCCTCGCTTACCAAAACAGAAATCAATCAGGTTAAAAAAGACATCACCAGCGGCATCACAAAATTGCTTTATGTGGCACCGGAATCTTTGACCAAAGACGAATACGTGGCTTTTCTTCAAACCGTTCCAATTTCATTCGTGGCGATCGATGAGGCGCATTGCATCTCGGAGTGGGGACACGATTTTCGACCGGAATACAGAAACCTGCGGCACATCATCAGACAATTGGGCGACGTTCCTGTAATAGGACTAACCGCTACGGCAACACCGAAAGTGCAGGAAGACATTCTCAAAAATCTCGACATGTCCAATGCTACGACTTTCAAAGCATCATTCAACAGACCGAATCTATTTTATGAAGTACGCACTAAAACCAAAAACATTGAAGGCGATATCATCCGGTTTATCAAACAGCACAAGGGGAAATCAGGTATTATATATTGCCTGAGCCGCAAAAAAGTCGAAGCCATTGCAGAAGTTTTGCAAGTCAATGGTATTAGCGCGGTTCCTTATCACGCGGGTTTGGATGCAAAAACACGTGCCAAGCACCAGGATATGTTCTTGATGGAAGACGTAGATGTTGTTGTGGCTACGATCGCTTTTGGAATGGGAATCGACAAACCCGACGTGCGTTTTGTGATCCATCACGATATCCCGAAATCTTTAGAAAGCTACTATCAGGAGACCGGTCGTGCCGGACGCGATGGGGGCGAAGGGCATTGTATGGCTTATTACTCGTATAAGGATGTTGAGAAATTGGAAAAATTCATGTCAGGAAAACCAGTCGCCGAACAGGAAATTGGCTTTGCATTACTGCAGGAAGTTGTGGCATATGCAGAAACCTCAATGTCGCGCCGCAAGTTCTTATTGCATTATTTCGGTGAAGAATTCGACAGCGAAACGGGCGATGGCGCAGACATGGATGACAATGTGCGCAGTCCCAAGACAAAAATAGAAGCCCAGAATGAAGTCGTTAAACTGCTCAAAGTCGTGCGGGATACGAAGCATTTATACAAATCAAAAGAAATCATTTACACATTAATTGGTCGCGTAAATGCTGTGATCAATGCGCACAAGACCGATACACAACCTTTTTTCGGTTCTGGAAAGGATTTCGAAGAGCGCCATTGGATGGCATTGATCCGTCAGGTATTGGTCGATGGTTTGCTTTCTAAAGACATTGAAACCTATGGTGTACTTAAAGTGACCGAAAAAGGACTGGATTTTATTGATCATCCAAAATCTTTTATGATGTCCGAAGACCATGAATATACCGAGTCTGAAGACGAAGCGATTGTTACGGCGAGTAAATCTTCAGCGATTGCTGATGAAACTTTGATGGCCATGTTGAAGGACATGAGGAAAAAAGTCGCGAAAAAGCTAAGCGTGCCACCGTTCGTGGTTTTTCAAGATCCGTCGCTTGAAGACATGGCTTTGAAATATCCGATCACCATTGATGAATTGACGAACATTCACGGTGTAGGCGAAGGCAAGGCTAAGAAATACGGTAAGGAATTCGTGGAACTGATCAGCCGTTATGTTGACGATAACGATATCGTTCGTCCTGATGATCTAGTCGTGAAATCGACCGGTGCGAATTCAGCTAATAAATTATACATCATACAAAATATCGACCGCAAGTTATCGCTGACCGATATTGCCTCGGCAAAAGGGCTCAACATGGATACGCTGATCAAAGAAATGGAACAAATTGTCTATTCAGGAACGAAACTCAATATTAAATATTGGATTGATGAAATGCTCGACGACGACCAGCAGGAAGAAATTCATGACTATTTTATGGAATCTGAAACCGATAAGATCGAAGACGCACTCAAAGAATTTGACGGTGATTATGACATCGACGAATTGCGATTGATGCGTATTAAGTTTATCAGTGAAGTAGCAAATTAGGATTAATTTCCAATCCTAAAAATTCCAAATTCAAAAGTTCTCAAGACTTCTATTTGGAATTTGGATTTTCAAAAATGGGAATTTTAACCTGTATACACTTCACCACGATGCGGTTTCAAAGTATTCCGAACCGCAATCATATTATTTTCTTCAACCACCATAAAAGCTGCCGCGTGCATATCATTGATGAGGTAAAAACCCGTAATGTTCACTGGTAGTTTTTCAACAGCAATGTATTCTTTCAAATGCTTTTCGTGATGCTCCGCGGTTTGTAAAGCAACAGCGCCGCGAAAGTCCCAAATGAGTTTGATTTTTCTGGACATTTTTTTTGCAAATATACACACTCAAATACTTTGTTTTGCTATATTTGAAAAAACTAATCTTATGAAAAATAATTACTTACCGGTTCAATTGGTTCTTAAAAGTGCGTTGTCAGTGCTTCTTTTAACATTCTTTTCAAACGACATTCAAGCACAATCTGATTATTCAGTAGTTTCAATTCCTTATCAGGTTTATACTGCTACGGCTGCTGTTCAAGCAACGAATGATGATAGTTTTTCTGCTCCAATTCCATTAGGCTTTGATTTTGATTTTTATGGGACGACCTACAGCCAAGTGAATGTAAGTACAAATGGGTATATCAGCTTTACGCCATTTGCAATGAATGATAATTCTCCATGGAGTTTTAATTCAACAATTCCAAATGCCGATTTTCAAGTAAAAAATGCCTTCTTAGGATGTTTTCATGATATTTATAATAGTGTAGCCTCAGGGCCAGCAGGAACGCTCACTTATGCAACGGTGGGTAATTTTCCATATAGAAAATTTGTCGTGCTTTTTGATAACCAACCACATTTTCAATGCCAAGAAATCAGAAGTTCTTTTCAAATGATACTGTATGAAACTTTGAATATTATGGATGTTCAATTAGTAGATAAGCAAGTTTGTACGACTTGGAATGGGGCTAGAGCGGTAACCGGAATCATCGATCAAACCGGATTGTTAGCAGTAACGCCACCAAATAGGAATACTGGTTCATGGACGGCATTTCACGAAGGATGGCGTTTTCAAAGAACTGATGATACTTACTTATTTGCAAAATGTGACGATAATACAGATGGTTTTGTCAGTTTTAATCTGCAAGTAGTTCAAAACGATTTATCGCCTGCTAATCCAAGTGTAGTTGCATTCTACAGCAATCAATCAGATGCTGACTTACAAACGAATGCCTTTACAAATTTAGATTACACAAATATATCAGCCAGTGTAGAAACGATCTATGCGAACGTCAACGGAGTAGTCAAAACAGTTGTTTTACGCACAATTCTCTGCGATAATGACTACGATTTAGATTCGGTTGCTACCGCTGACGAAGATTTAAATGCCGATACCAATTTGGCTAACGACGACACCGATGGTGATGGCATTCCGAATTTCACTGATAATGATGATGATGGCGATATGGTACTAACCAGTGTAGAGTATGTCTTCAACAGAAGTGCTAACGGCGCTTTGGCTTATTTGGATAGCGACAACGATGGTATCCTTAACTACTTGGATAACGATGATGATGGCGATGGCGTACTGACGATCGATGAAGATTATAACGACAACAACGATCCGGCGGATGACGATACGAACGCAAACTCGATTCCTGACTATTTGGAAAGCGCTGTGGCTTTGGGCGTTAACAATTTCGACATCAGAAATGAAGTCACTGTGTATCCAAATCCGGTGCGTACGCTTTTGAATATAGATAACAAATCAAATGAGGTTATTTCAAACGTAAGGATTTATAACATCAATGGTACTTTGGTCAAAGAAATTAAATCTAGCGAAGCGATGCAAGCGATTCCGGTGTCGGATATGCAAAGCGGAATTTACTTTGTGAAAATCGAGTTGAATCAGCAAGTGATTAATTACAAGTTCATCAAGGAATAAGAATCAACAACAATTTAAATAGGTTTGGTAGCAATACTGAACCTTTTTTTTTGGCAAAAAGTTTAAAAAAATATTTGAAAAATCATTTATTTTTGTCATCGTAAAAATAAAAATCACATGAAGAATCTGCGCGACGTAAAATCGGTAATCGTTTTCATCTTTTGTTTTATTTCATCAGTCGGTAGCGCGCAATCGGGCTACAACATTATGTTCAACATGAAGAATTGCACAGATAGTTTGGCGTATCTGACTTTTTATCAAATGGATAAAACGTATATCAAAGACACGTGCACGAACATCAAAAACGGAAAAATCATTTTTAAAGGAAAAGAGAAACTCGATTCCGGAATTTATTCTTTAGTGAATCAAAATAAGGCCATCGTGTTCGACTTTTTCGTCGATGACAACACACAACAGCTCAAATTGAATGGCGATTACACCAATTTAAAACGAGAAGCCAGCGCTGAGAATTCCAATCAGGAAAATGATTTTTTCAAATACATCAAGTTCATGGTGGAGCAAAACGAGAAATTCTTCGAAGCCAAACTCAAAACCAAAGGCTTATCGAAAAAAGATTCGGTGGCGCAGCTGATAACGCTGCAAAAAGGATTGGAAAAGAACATTCAGGAATACGAGCAGCAGGCTTTAGAAAAACATAAAGGAAGTTATCTCGGAGATTTCATCACCTTAAAATTGGAGAAAACCCTTAAAGATGTACCAAATGCGTCAAACGGTAGGCCCGACAGTTTACAGGTATACCAATATTACCGAACCCATTACTGGGACGGCGTCGATTTTAAAGATGAGGTGATCACGAGAAACCCATTCTTCTCCAACAAACTTAAAAAATATTTTGAAGTTGTAATTCCAACACATCCGGATTCCGTTGCGGTTGAAATCGACAAGATGATGCGCAGACCCGATCCGCAAAGTAAATTATTCAAACTACTTTTGGCGCACTTCACGGCAACGTATGAAAATTACAACGTTATGGGGTTTGATAAGGTTTTCGTTCACATGGTCGAAACTTATTTTAAAACCGGAAAAGCGGTCGGCACTTACGAAGACGATGTCATCGACAGGATCATCAAGCGCAGCGATAAATTGAAACCACTTTTGATCGGAACTGTTGCGCCTGATCTCTTCATGATTCAGGCTACAGACCGCGACAAAATCGCGAAGATGGGATTTGAAAATGTCAAATCAAGTGCTGAGGTCACGCAACTGTATTATGCTAATGAGGCGGAAATCAAGAGAACCTTTTATAGTTTGCACCAAGTGAAAGCCGATTATTTAATCGTGGTGTTTTGGGATGTCGATTGCGGGCATTGCCAAAAGGAAATCCCGAAACTTATAGAGGAATTCCATAAGCTACAGAAAGAAAATAAAGACGTGAAAGTGTTCAGCGTTTATACCCAAGTCGAAAACGATAAGTATCTAAAATATATTGCGGAAAATAAGCTCGATTTTATTAACGTCTATGATGGCGTGCATTTCAATAATGTGACGGAGAAGTATGATATTTATGCTACGCCGGTGATTTATGTTTTAGACAAAAATAAAGTCATTAAAGCCAAACGCATCACGGTCGAGCAAATCAAGAATATCGTAAAGGATATCGAAACGGAGTATAATAAGTCGAAATAACCACTTCTTGATAAATTATTTTTAAGTTTGTCAAAAATTCGACGATGCCAAAAGAATTGTTATTGCAGGTTGCGCCCGAAGTAGCTGTTGATGCGCAGCTGCTTCAAGAGCAGGTTGGGAAATTGATCCAGACGAGTGCAAAAGACATTCAGCATATTTCGATTCTAAAACGTTCGATTGACGCGCGTCAACGGGCCATCAAAATCAATTTGAAAGTGTTGATTTTTCTCAATGGTGAAACATTCACGCCGCACAAAATTGAACTCCCCGAATACAAAAATATCGAAAATGCGCAACAGGTAATTGTCATAGGCGCAGGTCCAGCTGGGCTTTTTGCAGCGCTGCAACTGATTGAATTGGGTTTGAAACCAATTGTCATAGAAAGAGGCAAAGATGTGCGTGGCAGACGCCGTGACTTGAAAGCAATCAATCAGGATCATATTGTGGATGAAGATTCTAATTATTGTTTCGGTGAAGGCGGTGCAGGAACCTATTCCGATGGCAAGCTTTATACGCGCTCGAAAAAACGTGGTGATGTCACCCGAATATTAGAATTGCTCGTAGCATTTGGTGCTGCGGAAGACATACTCATTGAAGCACATCCCCATATCGGTACCAATAAATTGCCGCAAATTATTCAGGATATCCGCGAGAAAATCATAGAGTGCGGTGGACAAGTTGTGTTTGAAACACGCGTCACTGATATTCTCCTAAAAAATAATGAAGTGCAGGGCATCGTGACCCAAAGCGGAACCAAGATCACGGCTAATAAAATCATTTTGGCAACCGGACATTCGGCGCGTGATATTTTCGAATTGCTCGATAAGAAACAGGTTTTCATAGAAGCGAAGCCTTTTGCCCTTGGCGTTCGTGCGGAGCATCCGCAGTCGTTGATTGATACGATCCAATACAACTGCGATTACCGCGGTGCTCTTTTACCACCGGCTCCGTATTCGATTGTGAAGCAGGTTGGCGGACGTGGCATGTATTCGTTTTGTATGTGTCCGGGTGGTGTCATTGCGCCTTGTGCTACGAGTCCAGGTGAAGTGGTAACCAATGGCTGGTCGCCTTCAAAAAGAGATCAGGCTACGGCTAATTCAGGTATTGTCATTGAACTGAAAATTGAAGATTTTAAACCGTACGAAAAGTTCGGTGCTTTATCTGGACTCGAATTTCAGAAAAGCATTGAGCAAAAAGCATGGCAGCTAGCGGGTGAGACACAAAAAGTGCCGGCACAACGCATGGTTGATTTTACGCAACATAAAATATCGGCGGAAATTCCTAAAACATCTTATGTACCGGGAACGACTTCGGTGGAAATGGGACAGGTTTTCCCGGGATTTCTATCACAGATACTGCGTGTAGGCTTTACCGAATTTGGAAAGACGATGAAAGGCTATCTGACCAATGAAGCGATTTTACATGCACCTGAAAGCAGAACATCTTCGCCGGTGCGAATTCCGAGAGATCCGGATACTTTGGAGCATGTTCAGATTAAAGGGCTTTATCCTTGTGGCGAAGGCGCGGGTTATGCCGGAGGAATTGTTTCGGCTGCCATTGATGGCGAAAAATGTGCGTTGAAAATTGGGGAAGCTTTGCTTAAAAAATAACCGCAAAGTGCGCAAAGTTTTTTCGCAAGGTTCCCAAAGATTTCAATAAAAATCGTAGATTAATTTGTTTGTCCCCTGTGCTTGAATTGGTAGGGCAACTTTTTTAATTGCGTTTCTTAGCGAAAACCGTAGCGAACCTTGCGGTTAAATTCTCAATGTTCTTTCGAATGTGCGTGAGGGATTGCAATGGCATCCTTTTTCTTGCTGCTGCCAGCAAGGAAAAGATATAATGGAAAGCCCGACCCTTGTGGTCACGCCCAAAAAAAAGCCGAAAATCACTTTTCGGCTTCTTTAAAAATTATTTCTTTTTCAATCGGTCTTTGAAAACCTTTTCGAATTTTTCTATTTTGGGTTGTATAACCATTTGGCAATACGGCTGGTCTTTGTTGTTTTGGTAGTAATTTTGATGATACGCTTCGGCTTTGTAGAACTTT
>JANPJB010000107.1:0-1681 GCA_031425295.1 Flavobacterium sp.
CGGCGCAGGAATCGTTGATACAGCTTTTCCGGTGGAAACTTTTGATAAATTATCAGACATTTACTTATCCCTTATGCAGGGTTTAATCCCTCTACCTATAGAACTCTGGGCAGATTTAAGGGGCAGGGTGAACGCACTTAAATTTTATATTATTAAAAACACTTGCGAATCAGTCATACATTTGACGTTCCAAATTTACACAACTCTTGTCTACAGGTAGCTTGAGTTAATTAATTGTGCTAAATTGATTTGGAGTTTATATGATTTAAAATGAAGCTAAAGCCTAAGCATAGTATAGCAGAACACTTTAACGACATAGAAGACATTAGAATTGAACGTGGAAAAAAACATAAACTAATCGATATCATCACGATTTCCATTTGTGCCGTAGTATGTGGAGCGGATGGATGGATAGATATAGAAATGTATGGCAGTGCTAGGAAGAAATGGTTGGAGAAATTCCTAGAACTGCCGAATGGAATACCATCTCATGATACATTTGCCAGGGTGTTCTCACAAATTAGTCCTGATGAATTCAACAAATCTTTCCTGAGTTGGATTAAAGGAATAAGTAAAATAACCGAAGGAGAAATAATTGCCTTTGATGGAAAACAATCTCGAAACTCAGGAGATGAGAAGAATGGTCAAGGTGTAATTAATACAGTCAGTGCTTGGGCTGCGAGTAATAGATTGGTGTTAGGTCAAAAGAAAGTTGAAGGAAAATCTAATGAAATCACAGCACTCCCCGAACTAATTAAAGTCTTAGACTTAGCAGGATGTATTGTCACAATTGATGCAATGGGATGTCAAAGGGAAATAGTTAGCAAAATTGCTGAAAAAGATGCAGATTATCTAATTGCGGTAAAAAAGAATCAACCGACCTTATACGAACAAATAGAGCAGCTATTTAAACAGGCAATTAAAACGCATGGAAAAGACCTCAACATAAGTAGCTTCAACAGTAGAGAGATGAATAGGGGTAGAGAAGAAATTCGCAATTACTTAATGGTAACAGACGTTGCAGAGCAAATAGATTCACTGCAAAAATGGAGAAAGTTAAATAGCATTGGCATGGTAGAGTCAGTTCGAGTTGTGGATGGAAAGACTAGCGTAGAAACTCGTTATTTTATCAGTAGTTTAGAGAATAATGCTCAAAAACTAGCAGAAGGAATAAGAAGTCATTGGTCAGTAGAAAATTCTCTCCATTGGGTACTTGATGTTACTTTTGACGAAGATAATAGCCGAATCAGAAAGGACAATGCTCCAGCTAACTTTGCAGTTTTAAGACATATAGCTGTTAACATAATCGGTCAAAACAAGAGTCGAAAGTTAAGTGTTAGAAGTAAGAGATTTCTAGCGACACTTGATGAAGAATATTCAATTGAACTTTTGGAATCTATTCTGTAGTCTATCTCGATCGGCCACTCAATCTCAATTTGACTAAATACCTTTAGTCAAGCTTTTTACTGCACTAAACTTAATTAATACGATTTCATATTTGATTTTGGTTTCAGTTGATATTGTAGTAACCACAATTAGTTGATAAGTACTACTAAATTAGCCGTTCTAGTTTTTATTGCTCGAAGTACACCTCATTTTGGTGCGTTCACCCTGCTTCGTACACAGAGCATATTTAGGATTTTTATGGTGTTTTACAAGAACATTTATCTGTTCACCTTCA
>JANPJB010000108.1:0-1953 GCA_031425295.1 Flavobacterium sp.
GATGATGGTATGGTTTAATTGGAAGGATTGCTTTTCAATCAAATCAAGCAAAGCGTAAGTCACGCCAATCAAGATTACATTCTGACCCGCTTGATCTAATGTAACGAGTTTAGCGATGAGTTCATTGTAATTGTGAAGGTAGAACCCACTGTCGGGATTCCGGCTCAAATCGATTAAATCTTTTACCATATAAATCAACGAAGAACCTTCGCGCTCAAGATAGGATGGGAGTAAAGCTAGAATCGTATAATCTTCAATGTTGCCGTAAAATTGAGAAAATGCTTTGCGATAACTTTCTTCATATAAAGCCACATCCGTAATCAAGTGCTTGCTCGTAATCATTCCTGTCGTGCCGCTACTTGTGAATGTTTGCTTGATAAGGTTGTCGCCAGCAACGACTTCATGGCTTTTAAAAAACTGAATCGGCAGAAACGGAATTTGTTCGAGTGCCTTTATGGCTTGCTTATCAACATGCAGGTGCTCGCAGAAAGTCCGATATACGATGTTGTTGTCGTATTGGTAACGGAAAACTTTGAGCGCGATTTTATCGAATTGTTTTTGATTTGATATCGAAAATATGTCGGATTGAGGAATCAAGAATTTTTTTGGTAAAAATAAGAAATAAAAAAACTCCAACGTTTCGGTTGGAGTTTTTAATATGTAATGGGATTAGATTACTTCACCATCAATTTGCTAGTAGCTGTTTTTCCAGCTTCTGTAATTTTAAGGATGTAAGCACCGCCTTTAAGTGAAGCAATATTGATCACGTCAGAAGCAGTAGTCGTACTAAATACTTGTTTTCCTAGAACATCAAAAATAACAATGCTTTTCTCAGCGTTAGCTAAAGTGTTGATATACAAAACGCCATTAGTTACAGGGTTCGGATAAACGTTCAAACCTTTAATTTCATTTTGAGCGACTGCTAAAGAACAAGTGTTAATTGGTGTAGATGAGTTTCTTGGGGCAGGCGTAGCAGCTGTAAAATCTGTAGGGTTGTTGTTTGTATCAACACAACCAGCGTTATTTCTTTGTGCAGATGTTGAACTCGTTAAGGCAGTTCCAGTAGGACCCGTACCTTCAAAACCAACCGGAGTTGCTCCATAACCAACTTTGTCGATAATTTGCGGTCCTGTAGGGTTGGTTGTAGTTTCAGCAACTGTAGTATTAACCAAAATTAGTTTTCCATTTGAACCGCTCATTGCAATACCCGTTAGTAACGGCATTCCGTCACTTCCAACTGTTGCAGCACTCATTCCGTCTAAATCCGGTGTTGGTAAATCTAAAACTGGAGTAGCACCCGCTGATTGTTTAATTAAGAAATACTGCCCAGGCAATAAATCAAAATTCGGCAAACTAGTAACAGAATAAGTAGCTCCGGCAGCCGAAGCATATTGTACGGACCATCCACTCAAATTCTGTACAGATGTGCCTCTGTTAAATAATTCAATAAAGTCATTAGAGTATGTTGCGCCACCGTTTCCTCCTCCGCCATATGCTTGACTGATTACTACTTGAGCTTGAGCTGTAACAGCAATAAAAGTAATTGCAATAAAAGTGTAAAGTTTTTTCATTTTTAAGTTTTTAATATTTGTAAGACTCCAAAGATAAGAAGTATTTTTCTTTGTATAAAAGAAAAAATTGTAAAATAAAGATTAAGGAATAAAAGATGGTGTTAAAAAACAACTACTTGACAATCAATTTTCTAGTAGCAGTAGCTTCGCCTTCGCGAATTTTGATGATGTACACACCAGGAGAAAGGCTGGCGATAGAAAGTTCTTTTGCATTGATTGTAGCTTGAAGTACTTTCTTTCATAAGACATCAAAAATGGTAATGTCTTTATCTAAAGAAGATTTTGACGTGATATATATCTTACCGGTATTGACAGGATTCGGATAGAAACCCAATCCATCAATGGTAGCCGTTTGCTGTTTGTTCTCCTGCGCCGTCATAGC
>JANPJB010000109.1:0-3047 GCA_031425295.1 Flavobacterium sp.
CTTAAATTCAATAAACCGGAGATTAATGTAACCATCGATCGCGAAAAAGCCGAAAGTTTAGGAATTTCCGTGCTCGATATTGCACAAACCCTACAACTTTCCTTCAGCGGACAGCGTTTTGGTTATTTCATCATGAATGGAAAACAGTACCAAGTTATCGGGCAGTTTGATCAGAAAGATCGTTCGAAACCGCTCGATCTTACGTCTATTTTTGTACGCAACAACAAAGGCGATTTGATTCAGATGGACAATGTCGTGAGCATTACGGAGAAAAGCAATCCACCACAACTATATCACAACAACCGAAATATGTCGGCTACGGTTTCCGCTGGTTTGGCTCCTGGGAAAAGCATCAGCGATGGCATCGACGCCATGAACCGAATCAAAGCCAAAGTGCTCGACGACAGTTTTACAACGGATTTAGGTGGCGAATCGCGCGATTTTGTGGAAAGCAGTTCGAATACTTCATTTGCGTTTGGACTCGCATTACTATTGATTTTCCTCATTCTAGCAGCGCAATTTGAAAGTTTTATCGATCCGTTTATTATCATTCTAACCGTGCCGATGGCGGTTGCCGGTGCGCTATTTTCCTTGTGGCTGTTCGACCAGACCTGGAATATTTTCAGTCAAATTGGAACCGTGATGTTAATTGGATTGGTGACGAAGAACGGAATCCTCATTGTGGAATTTGCAAATCAATTAAGAGAACAAGGCAAACCGAAACTGGAAGCCATTTTAGAAGCATCGGAAGCGCGACTTCGACCCATATTAATGACAAGTTTAGCGATTTCACTCGGCGCATTGCCTATCGCATTGTCACTTGGAGCGGCCTCTACGAGTAGAATAGGAATGGGTGTCGTGATTGTTGGCGGAACGATTTTCTCGTTGGTTTTGACATTGTTTGTCATTCCGGCGATGTATTTAATGTGGTCGAAAGCAAGAAAACACCATCCTGAATTTGATCATTTGGAAGCGTATGAAAAAGAAATTAAATAATATGAAATGGATAAGCCTTTCCCTGCTGTTGCTTTGCTTTTTTAAAATGAATGCACAGATCGCAAGTCAAACCAGCGAGCAGACGAAGCCTACCTTAACATTGGAAGATGCCATCAAAATTGCGTTGGAGAATAATTACGAAATTAGAATCGCAGCCAACAATTCGAAGATCGACCAAACCAATTCGACAATCGGGAATGCAGGCATGTTGCCTACAGTAAGGGCTTCTGTTGTTGACAATAACGGCATTCAGAATCTTTCACAGACAAGAATTGATGGCACGGTTAATTCATTGGACAATGCAAAAAATAGTAGTTTCAGTTACGGTCCAAACTTAGATTGGACCATTTTTGACGGCTTTCGCATGTTCGCGCGTTACGACCAATTGAAGGAACTGCAGAACCTCGGGGAAGTGCAATTGAAGCAAACGATCGTGAACAAAGTCAGCGATGTGACGTCGATCTATTATGATCTTGTGCAGCAGCAACAGCAGCTGAATGCGCTGGATACGACAATTGTAATCTCCAACCAACGATTAAATCTCGCGCAAAATCGATATACGATTGGCAAAGCTTCTAAACTCGAAACGTTGAATGCTCAAGTTGATTTAAATGCAGACACTACCACTTTATTACGGCAAAAGGAATTGTTCGCCAACACCAAAATTGCCTTGAATGAACAACTTGGAAGAGATACGAAAATAGATTTTAATGTGGTTCCAGAAATCAAGATCGACACCCAGTTGTTGCTCCCGAAACTGACCGAATTGGCCTTCAAGCAAAATCCAGAACTAGAGGCGTTGGTGATTGGTAAACGGGTTTCTGAATTGCAATTGAAACAGGTGAAAGGCACAAGATATCCTACGGTTAGCGTAACTACGGGTTATAATTTTGCGGAAACGCAATCGGATTTAGGCTTTACGACGCAGACTTCTTCGCGCGGTTTGAATTACGGTTTTAGCGCGTCATTGAATTTGTTTGATGGCTTTAACCAAAACCGAACGGAGAAAGTTGCAAAACTGGATATCGAAAATTCACAAATTTTAATCGAGCAACGCAATAAAACACTTGAAAGTCAATTAAATTCTGCGTTTCAAACTTATTTGACCAATATTGAATTGGTCGCACTCGAAGCTAAAAATGAAACGATTGCAAAGCAAAATCTCGACATTACTTTAGATAAATTTAGAATCGGAACCATTACTACTTTAGAGTTCCGAACGGCGCAATTGAATTATATTAACGCCAAAGTGCGCAATACCAATACGCAATATCAGGCGAAATTATCTGAAATTGCTTTGAAGGAATTGGCTGGGAATTTGAGTTTTTGATTAGATTTGTTGCTTAAAATTTAGCCACACAAATTTAAAACATGGTATCCTACAACACTAAAGACTGGTTTACGTTTATTTTCCGTTTTCACAAAGCCGATACGTTTAGAACACTATTCCCGATCATGATAGCGATTGGTGGGTATGCGGGATTTGTAGGTTTTATGGAAGTCGAATTTTGGCAACTTGCGGAAACGAGTTACATCAAAAACATCACAATCATGCATGGTATGCTGGGATTTGTAATTTCCCTGCTACTCGTTTTCAGAACCAATACCGCATATGACCGTTGGTGGGAAGGCAGAAAAATGTGGGGTGCGTTGGTGAATAATAGTCGAAATTTTGCGATTAAATTGTCCGTGATGCTGCAAGACGAACACGACCGCGCTTATTTTCAAAAAATGATTCCAAGTTATGCGGGCGTTTTGCACGAACATTTGTCGGATGAAGAAACGAGCCAGCAGTTGTTTGACAATGTCGATTTAGAGATTGACCACCACAAACACAAGCCGAACCAAGTGGCGAAAATG
This sequence comes from Flavobacterium sp., assembly GCA_031425295.1. GTDB lineage: Bacteria > Bacteroidota > Bacteroidia > Flavobacteriales > Flavobacteriaceae > Flavobacterium. The sequence goes on from JANPJB010000109.1 coordinate 2,857, forward strand.
ATGTTTCAGAAAATCAATGATTTGTATGTTTCGAAAAAAATATCGGGCGACCAATTGATTATTCTGAATGCAGAAGTGCAATCATTTACGGATATTTGCGGTGCTTGTGAACGCATTAAAAATACACCTATTCCCTACTCTTACAGTGCATTCATCAAGAAGTTTATTTTCTTTTATGTAATGACTTTGCC
>JANPJB010000110.1:0-5119 GCA_031425295.1 Flavobacterium sp.
ATTGCAGGAAAAGGAAATGCCGATCATAATTCATTTAAAGAAGCAGTTTATACAGCTATTGATATTTATAATTCAAGAAATCAATACCTGGAAATCAGCAAAAATCCAATGAAAACAAAGGAAAAACAGTTATAAACAAAAAAATGTTTATAAGCGTATTGGATTTGCAATAATTTTATATCTTTGCGCTCCGAAACTTCGGGCTCAAATTGTTGTCTAGATGAAAAGTACGAATGAATATTTAATTCCTTTCATAGGGTTAAAAATAGGGAAGCATCATTTTGAATATAATATTGACAAAAAGTTCTTTGACGATTTTGGGTTTGATGAATTTGAAAGCTGTGCTGTAAAAGTAAATGTTGTTTTAGAAAAGAAAGCAACAATGCTGGAAGTAAGCTTTGCACACAAAGGAGCTGTCAACGTTCCTTGTGACTTAACAGGAGAACAATTTGATTTACCGATTAAAGGGAAAATTAAATTGGTAGTCCAGTTTGGTGAAGAATTCAACAATGACAATGACGAATTGCTAATCTTGCCTCATGGTGAACATCAAATAGATTTGGCACAATATATTTATGAAATGATTGTGTTATCTATTCCTCAAAAAAGGGTTCATCCGGGAGTTAAAGATGGAACTTTGCAAACAGAGGCATTGAAAAAATTAAATGAGTTGCAGGTTAAAGACGAAGAAGAAATAAAAAAAGAAGAAGAAATTGACCCACGTTGGGACAAATTAAAGAAACTATTAACGGATAAATAATATAGTAAAATGGCACATCCTAAGAGAAAAATCTCCAAAACAAGAAGAGATAAAAGAAGAACACATTACAAAGCAACAGTGGCTCAAATTGCTACTTGTCCGATAACAGGAGAAGCGCATTTATACCACAGAGCATACTGGCATGAAGGAAAAATGTACTACAGAGGACAAGTAGTGGTTGATAAATCCCCCGTTGCACTTGCATAATAAATCATTGATAAATAGCATATAAACTCTCACCGATGTGGGAGTTTTTTGTTGTTTGTATTTTTAATGAAATATGCCCTTGCAAAACAAATTTGTTTTATAATTTTTTGTAAATTCCACCCTTTATTAAATCATTTCATTTAGTAAAATTAAACGAAACTTATGAATACAATCACGGCCGCTATCACTGCTGTTGGAGCCTATGTTCCGGACTACATACTTTCAAATGAGATCTTGGAAACGCTCGTTGACACGAACGATGAATGGATCACAAGCCGCACCGGAATCAAAGAAAGAAGAATTTTAAAAGGAGATAAATTGGGAACTTCTTATCTGTGCATTAAAGCAGCCGAAGACCTGATTAAAAAGAGCGGAATAAATCCAGCCGATATCGATGTGGTGCTTGTTGCAACTACTACGCCGGATATGCCCGTTGCAGCGACTTCAGTATTCGTAGCAACACAAATTGGTGCCGTCAATGCATTCGCTTTTGACATTCAGGCAGCCTGCTCCGGGTTTTTGTACGGCATGTCTTCAGCCGCCGCTTACATCCAATCCGGACGTTATAAAAAAGTGCTTTTAATCGGTGCCGATAAAATGTCTTCCATCATTGATTATACGGACCGCGCAACTTGCATCATTTTCGGCGATGGAGCTGGAGCAGTATTGTTCGAGGCAAATCAAGAAGGTCTTGGGGTTCAGGATGAATACTTGAGAAGCGACGGAATCGGACGTGAATACTTGAAAATAGATGCCGGAGGTTCTATACTTCCTGCTTCAAAAGAAACCGTTGAGAACAGACAACACTTCGTTTTTCAAGACGGAAAAACTGTGTTTAAGTATGCGGTAACCGGCATGGCTGATGTCAGCGAAAAAATCATGCAACGCAATAATTTGACTAAGGAATCTGTAGATTGGCTTATAGCACATCAAGCAAATAAAAGAATCATCGATGCTACGGCAAGCAGAATGGAACTTGACGAAAGTAAGGTTTTGATCAATATTGAAAAATACGGAAATACGACTTCAGCGACATTACCTTTGCTGTTAAATGATTTCGAGCACAAATTCAAAAAAGGAGACAATCTTATCTTTGCCGCTTTTGGTGGCGGATTTACATGGGGATCGATTTATTTGAAATGGGCTTACAACAAATAATAAAACTAAACTAAAAACAAATAATTATGGATTTAAAAGAAATTCAAAACCTAATCAAATTTGTATCAAATTCAGGCGTTGCTGAGGTAAAATTAGAGACAGGTGATATTAAAATTACCATCAGAACTACGTTAGAAGGTAATACACCCGATATTACTTACGTCCAGCAAGCCCCTGTTCAACAGGCGTTACCACAGGCAGCTCCGTCTTCACAAGCAGCACCGCCAACACCGACAGCGGCACCAATAGCTGATGAAACTTCAAAATATATTACTGTAAAATCACCGATCATTGGAACATTCTACAGAAAGCCATCACCGGACAAACCTATGTTTGTTGAGGTTGGTGCATCTATTTCCAAAGGTGATGTTCTTTGCGTAATTGAAGCGATGAAATTGTTCAACGAAATCGAATCAGAACTATCAGGAAAAATCGTCAAAATTTTAGTTGATGATATGTCGCCAGTAGAATTCGACCAACCTTTATTCTTAGTTGACCCATCATAAGTTTTTAAATTCCAATGCTAAATTCCAATACGTTGGAACAGGCAATTGGAATTTGTAATTTTTAACAAAATAAAGATGTTTAAAAAAATATTAGTTGCCAACCGAGGTGAAATTGCACTCCGTGTTATTCGTACCTGCAAAGAAATGGGCATCAAAACGGTTGCGGTGTATTCTACTGCTGATGCAGAAAGTCTACACGTGAAGTTTGCGGATGAAGCCGTTTGTATTGGTCCGCCACCAAGCAATCTTTCTTATTTGAAAATGTCAAATATTATCGCTGCAGCCGAAATTACGAATGCTGATGCGATTCATCCGGGATATGGTTTTCTTTCTGAAAACTCGAAGTTTTCGAAAATTTGTCAGGAGCACGGCATTAAATTTATCGGCGCTTCTCCCGAAATGATCGATCGAATGGGTGATAAGGCGTCGGCTAAAGCAACAATGAAAGAAGCTGGAGTTCCTTGTGTTCCCGGTTCTGAAGGACTTTTAGAATCTTACGAACAAGCCGCAAAACTTTCAAAAGAAATGGGTTACCCGGTAATGCTGAAAGCAACTGCTGGAGGTGGTGGGAAAGGAATGCGCGCCGTATGGAAAGAAGAAGATTTACTCAAAGCATGGGAAAGTGCCCGTCAGGAATCTGCTGCAGCGTTTGGAAATGACGCGATGTATCTCGAAAAACTTATTGAAGAACCACGTCACATTGAAATTCAAGTTGTTGGTGATGCCTATGGAAAAGCTTGCCATCTATCTGAAAGAGATTGTTCCGTGCAACGCCGCCATCAAAAGCTTACAGAAGAGACGCCTTCACCATTCATGACTGATGATTTGCGAAACAGAATGGGCGAAGCTGCGGTGAAGGCTGCGGAATTTATCAAGTACGAAGGTGCGGGAACAGTTGAATTTTTGGTTGACAAACACAGAAATTTCTACTTCATGGAAATGAATACACGTATTCAGGTCGAACACCCTATTACAGAGCAAGTAATTGACTATGATTTGATCCGCGAGCAGATTCTAGTGGCTGCCGGTATTCCGATTTCAGGAAAAAACTACTTGCCGCAATTGCACTCTATAGAATGCCGTATCAATGCGGAAGATCCGTATAATGATTTCAGGCCTTCACCTGGAAAGATTACGGTATTGCATGCGCCGGGCGGACATGGAGTTCGACTCGACACACACGTATACGCAGGTTACACGATTCCACCAAATTATGATTCGATGATTGCCAAGTTGATTACAACAGCGCAAACTAGAGAGGAAGCCATCAATAAGATGAAGCGTGCGTTAGATGAGTTCTATATTGAAGGTGTAAAAACCACAATCCCTTTTCACCGTCAACTCATGGACGAACCGGATTATGTCGCTGGTAATTACACCACAAAGTTCATGGAATCATTTAAAATGCACGATTTAGAATAATGAAAAGAGCCTCCCAAAATAAGGAGGCTTTTTTATTTCTTAACGGTATATTTATAAAAAAAGCTATCCCTGAAGGATAGCTTTTTAAATATTAAAAATACATTAAAGGTTATTGTTTGATGAAACGTTTTACCACAGTTTGACCGTTGCTGTTTACTTCAAGTAGATAGGTTCCCGATTGAATATTCGCAACTGGAATTGTATTATTTTCAATTGTGCCTTTGGCTATTTCCTGCCCGAGTAAAGTAAATACTTTATAAGTTGCGTTTTCAACAGCTGAAACGTACAAAACTTCCCCACTTACTGGGTTTGGATATACTTTCAAAGCCGACATTGAATTCGTGTTGACTTCGATTTCTCGAGCTGTAGAAGTAATGTTTACGGTATAGTCTTCCACTTGCCCATAAGAGAAAGCTTCACAAGCAGTCGGTACGCCATTATACTTCATAGAAACTCTCATTCTTGTAGCGCCTAAAGTTGCTGTGGCAGGAATCGTAAATGTTCCTGTTACCGGTGTTGTAGTTGAAGCAGTTTTTGTCCAAACGGTTTCACCAGCATCCGTGAATAAACCATTTTGGTTGTAGTCGATGAACACGGCATAACCTTCAGCATACACGGTGCTTGTCCAAGTTGGTGTAATCGTAATCGTGTAAGCAGTACCTCGCACCGCATTGGTGGAAAGTGCCGTGAAGTTTTCATACCCAGCCGTTCCTATTGTGGTATTGCTGATGGTTCCGAATACGACTTTTCCGATTCTTTCGTCTGCAGTGCTGTTTCCTTGCGATGTACAATACGTTAGTGCCGCAGTTGATGTAGTAACACTAACTATATTGCTTGCCGAAGAAACATTTCCAGCCGCATCTTTAGCGATCACATAGAAAGTATAGCTTGTCGCAGCAGTTAATCCTGTTACGGCATATGATGTAACAGTAACAGTAGCTTTGAATACACCGTTTTGATATACATCATATCCTGTAACCGCAACATTATCTGTTGATGCTGTCCAACTTAAATTTGTCGCCGTCGCCGTAGTTCCGGAAGCAGTCACACTAGTTGGTGCACTTGG
>JANPJB010000111.1:0-15970 GCA_031425295.1 Flavobacterium sp.
TCGGATTTGGGATGGATGTATATTTTTTCAATGAGTTGGTTGATGTCGATGTCGATTTTCAAGCCGTTATCAATTTTCATCTGATGCGAAGTGACATCAGAAATAATCCGAATTTCGCGCTCATATTGAAAACTTTTGCGTTTAAATAGAAATGGAAAGAAGTCATTCTCAAATGGGATGTATTCTTTTTTGTAATCGATGTAATTGACGGCGCCGATATGTTGTTCATAAGTCACGTCAAACGCTAAAGCTTTTTGCAGGCGTCCGAGCGTTGATTGAATCGCCAAGCCTTCACTTTTTTGGGTAAAAATTTGCCACATCGCAAACGATTCGTACTCGTTGAGGTGCCAGCTGCTGATCACAACATGCTCGCGATGCGTTTTATAGTAGGCTAAAAATTCTGGATTGTTGATCGATAATTTTTTGATTTCTTCAAAAGTCGGCTCGCTAAAAGTGCCTTCGTATTGGTCTTCAAATTTATCGGAACGCGACATAAACAGTTTCTGATATAGTAGCAAATCGACAAATTTCGACAAGTCTAAGTATTTCCAAACAATGGTGTCGGGATTGGTAGGTAACTTAATATTGCTGTCGTCGATATACATTATTCAATATTGAGTTTGTTGCGGTGGACGCGGATTTTTAATTTTCGAATGACTGCATCGTCACCAACTTTTTATAATTGCCATTGATTCCCATCAATTGCTCGTGCGATCCTTTTTCGACGATCACGCCTTTCTGCATGACGACAATCATATCGGCTTTCTGGATTGTAGACAACCGGTGTGCAATAACAAAAGAAGTCCGGTTCTGCATCATATTTTCCAAAGCCACCTGAACGAGTTTCTCGCTTTCAGTATCAAGCGCTGATGTTGCTTCATCGAGAATCATGATCGGCGGGTTTTTGAGGACGGCGCGTGCAATGCTCAAGCGCTGCTTTTGTCCGCCCGAAAGTTTGTTTCCACTATCGCCAATGTTGGTGTACATACCATTCGGTAAATCTTTGACAAATTCATAAGCGTTGGCAATTTTAAGCGCCTCTATAATTTCGTCATCGCTCGCGTCAGGTTTTCCAAGGGCGATATTGGCCTTAATCGTGTCGTTGAAAAGAATGCTGTCTTGGGTTACCAATCCCATCAAACTCCGTAGCGAATGTAAATCCATGTCTCTTATGTCGGTGCCGTCGATGGTTATGCTACCGGCATTCACATCGTAAAAACGCGTCAGCAAATTTGCAATTGTACTTTTACCACTGCCGGATTGACCGACCAAAGCAATGGTTTGCCCTTTTTTGATATCGAGTGAAAAATTCTTTAAAACCAATTCATCCTCGTATTTAAATTGTACGTTTTTGAGTACAATGGTTTCATTGAAATCATCTTTATGAACGGCATTCGGTTTGCTCGTAATTTCATTTGGATGTTCCAGCACTGCAAAAACCCGATCAGCAGCAGCCAGACCACTTTTAACACTGTACGACGCTTTTGAAATTGCTTTGGCAGGCGTAAGGATATTATAGGCTAACGCCATATACGTGATAAACGCCGCGCCTTCAAGTGTTTTAGAAACCAATACCATTTGTCCGCCATACAACAAAAGAACAGCAATAGTAACGATCCCGAGAAATTCGCTCAATGGTGAAGCTAGATTGTTTTTGTTTCCGATGCTATTGTAAAGTTTCTGCAACCGGCCAATGGAATCTTGGAATTTTCCCTTAAAATTTTCTTCCGCGTTGTAGCTTTTCACGACTTTGAGTCCGCTCAGGGTTTCCTCTAAAATCGAAATCAAATAACCGGATTCCTGTTGTGCGCGTGCGGATTTTCCTTTAAGCGATTTTCCAATTCTAGAAATGATTAATCCAGTAATTGGGATAAAAATAAACACAAATACCGTAAGGCTGGCACTGATGTAAAACATCGTGATAATCGTAAATAATATCGTTAATGGTTCGCGGATGACCAGTTCAAAAATCGAAAAGAAAGAATTTTGTACTTCGTTTACATCGCCCAGCATTCGTGCCATTACATCTCCTTTTCTTTTTTCAGAATAGAAAGAAACCGGTAATTCGATGATTTTTTTATACAGTATGCTGCGCATGTCTTTGAGTACGCCATTTCGCAAAGTCGTAATGTGCACCATCGCGAAGTAATTGAAAAGATTCTTCAAAAAGAACAGCGTAATAATAAGCAAAATCACAAACAACAAAGCCTTGCTGGGATCTTCACCTGCAAATTTACCGGCGTAATAAGACAAAGAATCTTTTAGAAAACTTCCAAAATCAGTCAGCGAATTCAAGACGGGCTTTATCGTAACGGTCTTTTGTTTGGCAAACAAAATGTTCAACATTGGAAACAGCGAAACCATCGAAAGTGAACTGAACAACGCGTACAAAATATTGAATACGATGTTCATTACCGCATTGATCTTATAGGGTTTTATAAAAGGAAATATCTTTTTGTAACTGTCCATTAAATGATGTTTAGATCGGTTAGGATGTTTTTGATTTTCTCATCCAAAAGGGCTTCGGTAGCTGTTGCATTTACGACAGAAGCAAGGGGTGCGTTAACGCTCACGTAGAATTTGATCTTGGGTTCGGTGCCACTCGGACGCGCCGCGATTTTAGCGCCATCTTCTGTGTAATAAATCAATACATCCGATTTTGGAGCGTTTAGCGCTTCTTCTTCTCCAGTTAATAAATTCTTCGCGATTGATTTTTTATAATCTTCCAGCATCAAGACGCGTTGACCGTTAATTTCCTTGACAGGGTTGTCCCGCATATCGACCATCATTTGGTTGATTTCACGCAAACCATCGATGCCTTTTTTCGTCAGTGAGACCAAGTATTCTTTATAAAATCCGTGGTCTACATACAAGTTCAGCAATTCTTTATAAACAGAACTCCCAGCTGCTTTGGCTTGCGCAGCGATTTCGCACATTAATAGGGTAGCGGCAACGGCATCTTTATCACGCACGGCATCGCCAACCATGAACCCAAAACTTTCCTCGCCCCCGCCAATAAATTGCAGGTTTGGGAAATCTTTGATAAACTTCGCGATCCATTTGAAACCGGTCAATCCGACTTTACACTCCACACCATAGGCCTCCGCGAGTTCGAGCATCATCGGCGTAGACACGATTGTTGAGCCGATAAATTGTTTTCCATCAATCTTGCCCTGGCGCTTCCATTGTTCCAATAAAAATGCGGTCATCATCACCATCGTCTGGTTGCCATTCAGCAACGTCATTTCACCCTTATTGTTTCTCACCGCAACACCCAAACGATCGCAATCAGGATCGGTTCCTACGACGATATCGGCATTTAGTTTTTCGGCTAAAGCCATAGCCATAGTCAACGCTTCGGGTTCTTCGGGGTTCGGCGATTTCACCGTCGGAAAATCACCATTCGGTTCGGCTTGTTCCGGTACGATATTGACGTTCGTATATCCTGCTTTTGCTAAAGTCTGCGGAACCGATTTAATCGAAGTGCCGTGCAAAGAAGTGAACACGATATTCAAATTTGCTTTCGCATCCGCCGGCGTATTAAAACTCGCATTCGCAATCGAAGAATTCACAAAGGCTTCATCAATTGCGGTGTCGATATATTCAATCAAATCCGGATTCGACAGGAATTTAATTTCATCATAACGCAATGTCTCAATGACATTGATAATCTCGGCATCTTGCGGTGGCACCAATTGTCCGCCATCTTCCCAATATACTTTGTAACCATTGTATTCGGGTGGATTGTGTGAAGCCGTCAAGACGATTCCAGCCTGACAACCTAAATATTTTAAGGCAAAACTCAATTCCGGCGTCGGACGCATGTCGGAGAACAAGTAAACCTTGATCCCATTTGCAGAAAATACATCGGCAACGACTTTAGCGAGCGTATTGCTGTTGTGACGGCAGTCGAATGCAATCGCGACTTTGAGTTGTTTTCCAGGAAATGTGCGTTTCATATAATTCGAAAGTCCCTGTGTGTTTTTCCCAAGAGTATATTTATTGATTCTGTTCGTACCAACACCCATAACGCCTCGCATGCCGCCAGTTCCGAATTCGAGGTTTTTATAAAAGCTTTCCTCCAAATCTCTCGGCGAGGAAGTCATCATGTCCTTAATCTTCTGTTGGGTATCTTTGTCGAAAGTAGGCGTCAGCCATTCGTTTACGGTGTCAAGGATGTTTTGTGGGATGTTCATTATGGTATGCTTTTAATTTTATTTTTGTTAGGAGCCGGGAACCTGCTATGCGTTGCAATCTTTTGTGTCACCCGAGCCAAGGGCGAACTGACGAAGTAAACGCCGCCACAAAAGGATTTTCACTGCTATCAGGGCTAGGCTGTCTTTTTAGTAATTACATTTATTTTTTACGGTCGCGCAAATTGAGCCCTTAAAGATTCGAAAAATTCACTTCACCGGAAACCTTATAACGTTCTTCATTATTCTTGGTTCTCAAGATAATCTCGCCTAAAAACCCAGCGAGAAACAATTGCGTTCCAATAATCATCGTCGTGAGTGAAATATAAAACCAAGGATTATTCGTCACCAAATCATAGGGCAAATCATTATACAAACGGTATAGTTTAGAGCACCCGATATAACCCGCCGATACAAACCCGATCACAAACATGATCGAACCCCAAGCGCCGAATAAGTGCATCGGTCGTTTTCCGAAGCGTGATAGAAACCAGATTGTAATCAAATCGAGAAAGCCATTGACGAATCGGTCCATGCCGAATTTAGTTTCGCCGTATTTTCGGGCTTGGTGCTTGACGACTTTTTCCCCGATTTTTGAAAATCCAGCGTTCTTTGCCAATACCGGAATGTAACGGTGCATTTCTCCCGAAACTTCGATATTCTTTACGACCATGTTTTTGTAAGCTTTCAATCCGCAGTTAAAATCATTGAGCTGCACGCCCGAAGTGCGCCGCGCCGCCCAATTGAATAATTTGGAAGGCAGATTTTTAGACACAATCGAATCGTAGCGTTTCTTTTTCCAGCCTGACACCAAGTCAAAACCTTGATTCAAAATCATGTCGTTCAATCCCGGAATTTCCTCGGGATTATCTTGTAAATCCGCATCCATTGTAATCACAACATTGCCCTTCGCTTTCGCAAAACCGGCGTGCAATGCCTGCGATTTTCCAAAATTTTTCAGAAAACGAATGCCTTTGATATTCGGATTTTCTTGAGACAACCTTTCGATGATCTGCCATGAATGGTCGGTACTTCCATCATCAATAAAGATGACTTCATACGTATATTGGTTGGCATTCATGACCGAGACAATCCAGTTATGAAGTTCCTGCAGGGACTCTTCCTCGTTCAGAAGCGGAATGACGATGGATAAATTCATTAAAATTAGATGCTTTGTGGACGTTCTCTACGAACGATTAGTGCGGTGATCAAACCAATAATACTGTATATGACAATGTTAAAGGCAAATCCTTTTGCTTGTCCGGCAATGCCAAAAGAGTCGGATTTTTCCATTTCCTTTATCACATTATTAATATCGCTTGGTTTGGCTCCGAATTTCAACATCATTTCAGAGGTCATTTTGATTACATTGTCAGCGATGACTTGCTTGGCTTCGGGATCAATGAAGTTGAACAATAAGATACTGAACAATGTTGTTATTAAAAGACCCACCATGATTGTAACGAAAAAACTAGTGAAGGCCTCTTTGAAAGTCATAAACCCACCGAGCATCTTTTTGTTGTTTACCGCTGAAACTACGCCGAAACAAACAACGATAAGCATATTGACGATGCCATACCATGCCGCGGTAAACAAGCTTAGATCGATCGCATAAATTAAGGTAGTTGTAACCACCATAAATAAACCCAAAAACAATCCGTATTTTGCTGCGTTTTTTCTAAGTGCTTCCATAAAAATAGTTATCGTTAAAAATTAAGTTACAAATATAACAATTCCCAATTTACACACTATAAAATTCCCGGAGGATATTGATTTAAAAAAATGAAATAAAGATTTGATTTTTAAAAAATAAGTGTAAATTTGCACACTCAAAATTAAGAAGTAAAATAAAAGCTATACTCGCGTTTATACCTTTCATTGAGAAAGCATCAGAATAGATTGTAGCAAAACAGAAAAATAAAATTTATCATGAAAAAAGGAATTCACCCAGAAAATTACAGATTAGTAGCCTTCAAGGATATGTCGAATGAAGATGTATTTATTACTAAATCTACAGCAGAAACTAGAGAAACGATCACGCACGAAGGTGTTGAATACCCAGTTGTGAAAATGGAGATTTCTAGAACGTCTCACCCTTTTTACACCGGTAAATCTAAACTTATTGATACTGCAGGTCGTATCGACAAGTTTAAAACCAAATACGCAAAACACGCTAAATAATTCATTAGTGTTCGAAATAAAAAAAGCCTTTCCGTTTGGAAGGGCTTTTTTATTTTTATGTCCACGAAAACTTTGTAAATTTGGCACGATCCTTTTGTGATCAGAAAAAGGTGAACTGATGAAATAAAACAAATTATTAGAATCCGCGTTCAAATAACCACATCAACAAATAACCAAATTCCATGAACTATATACTCTTCGACGGAACCGTTCGCAACGCTTTATTGCCATTCACATTCACACGTCCGGTTGCCGACATCCGCATCGGAATCCTGACAATCCGTGAAAAATGGGAAAAGTATCTTGGCACAACCACGACCACATTAACCGAAGAATACCTTTCGGAGAAATTCCCGATGGTTGAAATGGAGGAAAACGTCATGATCAACGCTTCGTTTTTACCGAATGATGTACTGGCGGAAATGGTCAAAAGCCTCGAACCCAACCAAGCCATTTTCAAGGGCGAAGAAGTTATCGCTTTCTACACGCAAGATACGCAGGAAGAAGTCGATTTTGATCAATATGAAATCATAGAATACAACAGCGACTGCCTTTTCGTGGCACACACTTGGGATATATTCGCTAAGAACGATGCTGCTTTGCGTGAGGATTTCGAACTGCTCACGGAAGACCGAAAATCACAACCGATTCCTAAAAGTGTGAATGTGATTGCGCCCGAAAATATATTCATTGAAGAAGGTGCGAAACTCGAATTCGTCACATTAAACGCTTCATCCGGGCCCATATATATAGGTAAGAATTCCGAAATCATGGAAGGTTCCGTAATCCGCGGACCATTCGCGTTGTGCGAAGAAGCGCAGGTAAAGCTCGCAACAAAAGTCTATGGCGCCACAACTGTCGGTCCACATTCGCGCATTGGAGGCGAAGTCAGTAATTGTGTTTTGTTCGGCTATTCGAACAAAGGCCACGATGGGTTTTTAGGAAATGCAGTGCTCGGTGAATGGTGCAATATCGGTGCGGATAGTAACAACTCGAACCTCAAAAACAATTATGAGGAAGTCAAATTGTGGAGTTATGAAACCGAGAATTTCGCCAAAACCGGATTGCAGTTCTGCGGTCTGATGATGGGCGACCACAGCAAGTGTGGAATTAATACAATGTTCAATACAGGAACTGTAGTGGGCGTGAGCACGAACATTTTCGGCAGCGGATTTCCAAGGAATTTTGTACCGAGTTTTTCGTGGGGCGGCGCTTCAGGATTTACGACTTACATCACTAAAAAAGCCTTCGATACCGCGAAAATCGTAATGTCTAGACGTCATGTGGAGTTTGATGAAAAGGAAGCCCGGATTCTCGAACACGTTTTTGAAATTACAAAAAAATACAGAAACGAATAAATGAATAAAGCCACAACCGTTTACTATTGTGGCTTTTTTATTGGAAGCTATTCCTGCTGTACGCTAAATTCCCGATTAAGAAAAGCTACGGCTAAAGCCTTGTTTTCTACAAATCGGGAGATACCGCTGCCATCAGGGCTAGGGCAATAGGATTTCTTCAGTCTTTTGCTCCTTTGAGAAATTCGCCGTCTTTCGTAAACTCCAAATCTATTTTTCCGGTCAGGTCGACGTCTAGGTCTTTGTGTCCGTAATCAATGTGGGTGATTTTTCGGTTGGGATAATTTTTCGTGACATAATCGACAACTTTCGGGTCGATGAAATCGGCGGGAATCGGTTTGTCTTTGCCATTGACTTCGCGGTATTTGCCGTCTTTCCAAAATTCGATTTCGGTGCCGTCAACCAAAATCACTTCGTAGCCTTTCTCGCCGTGTTCGGCATCTTTCTTCGTTTTCTCGATCGCAATGCCTTTGAAATGGGTCGCTAGAAATTCGGTGGCTCCGGCTGGTAATTCTTCGGGCGTGATTCGTTTTTGTGCCGTTGTGATCATTGTTGCAAATAGCAGCAATGATGCTAGTATGTGTGGTGTTTTCATCGTGAAGGTTTTAGAAAATTAACATTGAATTTAAGAAAATATGACGGAATTGCCAACGGTTTTAAGATAGCTTTACAATTTCAAACGCTGTAATTGACTGATAATTAATCGCTAAAAAAAGCAAAACCCGTTTTTTCTAATCAATTTTTGTGTGTATTTTTGCAGTCCGTTTTGCAGGACGAAAGTTGTTTTTCAAATCTGGACCGCGTTAAGGATAGAGGCAAGCACCGTGTGCAGCCGAAAGCCTGACCCGTAGGGGAACGCCCAATAAATTTTACTATGGATAATAAGAAGAAAGTCGCTTTTTACACGCTCGGTTGCAAGCTCAATTTTTCGGAGACTTCTACGATTGCGCGCAATTTTCAGGACGAAGGTTTTGACCGCGTGGATTTTGAGGAAGTGGCTGATATATATGTGATCAATACCTGTTCGGTGACTGAGAATGCCGATAAGCAGTTCAAGCAGGTTGTCAGAAAAGCGATGAAACTCAACGACAAGGCTTTTGTAGCGGCGGTGGGTTGTTATGCGCAGCTGAAGCCCGAAGAACTCGCGGCGGTTGACGGTGTGGATTTGGTTTTGGGTGCGACGGAGAAATTTAAGATTACGGATTATATCAACGATTTGTCGAAAAACGATTTTGGTGAAGTGCATTCTTGCGAAATTGCTGAAGCTGATTTTTATGTTGGCAGTTATTCGATAGGCGACCGTACGCGTGCGTTTTTAAAAGTGCAAGATGGCTGCGATTATAAATGTACGTATTGCACGATTCCGCTGGCGCGTGGCATTTCTCGTAGCGATGCGTTGCAAAATGTGTTGCAAAATGCGTATGAAATTTCACAACAGAACATCAAGGAAATTGTGTTGACCGGCGTGAATATCGGTGATTATGGCAAAGGCGAATTTGGGAATAAAAAACACGAGCATACTTTTTTGGAATTGGTACAAGCTTTAGATCAAGTTGAAGGTATTGAGCGTTTGCGGATTTCGTCGATTGAACCGAATCTTTTGAAAAATGAAACGATTGAATTTGTGTCGAAAAGCCGAACTTTTGTGCCGCATTTCCATATTCCGTTGCAATCGGGCAGCAATGCTATTTTGAAATTGATGAAGCGTCGTTATATGCGTGAAGTGTATACCGAGCGCGTTACCAAAATACGTGAAGTCATGCCGGATGCGTGTATTGGCGTCGATGTGATTGTTGGATTTCCGGGTGAAACCGACGAGCATTTTTTAGAAACGTACCATTTTTTGAATGACCTAGATATATCGTATTTGCATGTCTTCACATATTCGGAGCGTGATAATACGGAAGCCGCTTTGATGGCTGATGTTGTTCCTTCGAATGTGCGTGCGAAACGCAGTAAAATGTTGCGAGGTTTGTCAGTGAAGAAACGTCGGGCTTTTTATGAGCGTCAATTAGGAACGTCGAGAACTGTTTTGTTTGAAGATGAAAATAAAGAAGGCTACATTCGTGGGTTTACTGAAAACTACGTCAAAGTAAAAACACCTTGGAATCCGGAGTTGGTCAATACGCTGCATGAAATCCAACTGACACATATTGATGACGACGGTTCGGTAAGGATGGAATTTGTGAATGTCGTGGTTTAGATAAAATCTTGCTTCTTACGCTTGTTGCTTTTCACTAATATTTCGAATGAAATCGAATCTTCGTGATGCGGAAAACGCTGTCGCCATACTGTTCTACAAACTCGTAAGAATGGCGTTTGGGTTGTTTGAAATCAATGATTCTTTGCGCGGAAATCTCATAGTACATTTTCTCGCCTTCCATCATTAATCGCTCTCCATTGTTGCGATAGGCAGCGCGAACGAAATCAAATTCACACATATTCCAAGTTGCGGCATGGGCATCCAAATCGTCGGAACTCGTATGCAAACCTTCCGTAATTTCGGTTTTACAGCCACAATACTTGTCGATGCTTTCGAAAAATAAAACTACTTTCTCGCGATTGGTTTCTGAAATCATAAGCTAAAGATACGTATTATCGCAACATCTAAAACGCAAAAAAGGGCTCCACATTGGAGCCCTTTTTGAATCTATTTCCTTTTATTCGATAATCAGCTTTTTGGTTGTTGTCGTTGCATGAGCCGTAACATTTATAAAGTAGAAGCCCGAATTAAGCGTTGCAACATCGATCGTTTGCTGGTGCTGTGACTTCGATTCCAAAATAATTTTCCCTGAAATGTCAACTATTGACCAGCCAAATTGTTGTGGAGAATCAAAAATAATATTGATGAATGTTGAAGCCGGATTCGGTGTAATCGAAAAAGTGCTGGTATTATTTTTTACAATCGACAGTGTTGCGGTGTTATCGAGATAATCAATAATGCCGTTGCTGTTCGTGTCGTCATCGAGGTAGTTGCCATTGGTGTTGTAATCTTCATCAATCGTCAAAACGCCATCACCGTCATCATCGGCATCATAGTAATTAGGAGTGCCATCACCATCGGTATCGTGATCGGTTAAGATGTGATTGCCGTTTAAATCTTCGAGTGTATTGATGACGCCATCGGAATCGACATCGCCATCAAAAGGTAGGGCTTTAAATTTATGACAGCTAAAATACACTTCCAAAATTTGTGCGTCATATTCCGGACCGCTTCCAGAATAAATAAACTTCATCGCGCAGAATTGTTCGTTAGCCACGATGTTCGAATACATTGGACCGACAATAAGATTCGTGTTGTTGTAGTAATCAGTTTGCGACGGATACAATAGTAACGCATAACCGGAGAAATCGAAACCGAGGGCAAGTTCTTGGGTTCTATAATAGGGTATATAATAATTAATGTCGAAATCCGTAAAGCCATCGTTATTGTCATCAATCACTTCATATACTGCACAGCCAGGAGGTGGTGGCGTTGGCGATTGTGCTAAAGCAAAATAGAAAGTAAAAAAGAAGACAAGTAGAAGGTGTTTTTTTACCATGATAATTGGAA
This sequence comes from Flavobacterium sp., assembly GCA_031425295.1. Classification (GTDB taxonomy): domain Bacteria; phylum Bacteroidota; class Bacteroidia; order Flavobacteriales; family Flavobacteriaceae; genus Flavobacterium. The sequence continues at coordinate 11,283 of JANPJB010000111.1, forward strand.
TTAGATCTTGATTCCAGGCGGCAACAAATCTCTGTAAATTGTATTTTTTCTGAAAAACAACGCGATTTTTGGAAGAATGGGAACAACTTTAAGTTTGCGTTCGTAAGCGATGTTCATGATGTTTTTTAACAAATCGGTGATGAATTCCTCGTCATTGAATCCGTCCGGCGTATGGATTTTCGTCAGGAATATCTTTTTCTCTTGAAACGAATATTCTACTGAAATCAAACCTTCCGAAACGATGGTCTCAAATTGTCTTGCAAATGCATTGTCTTTGATTTCCATTGTGATTGCTGCTTCCATAATTCAAAGTATTGTATTGGTTTTATGACCAATCGGATTAAAAAAATAGGGTTTGTTACGCAGAGCGTGAGCCTACAAATATACGACATAATTGTATAAAATCAACGACTTACATCGGCATTGTTACACGTTCAGAAATTAAAGTCAACGCCTTGCAGATTGGTGCTGCGGTGTTTTCAAATGCATTTCATAATTTAAAGATAATTTTAAACCAACTTTATCGGATTTAATTTCCAATCCCCTACATTTATAAATCTAATAATTGATTACAGCATTGAAGGCCACCGATAAAATTCACGTTTATTTTATGCCCGGATTAGCAGCAAGTCCTGCGATTTTCGAGCGCATTCAATTGCCTGTCAAAAGTTTTGAAATGCATTTTCTCGAGTGGAAAATCCCACGAAATAACGAATCGCTGGTGGCTTATGCCGAAAGGATGGCGACCGATGTCAAACACGAGCAAGCCGTACTAATAGGCGTTTCATTTGGCGGCGTTTTGGTTCAGGAAATGGCTGCTTTTCTAAAACTCAGAAAGCTGATCATCATATCAAGTGTCAAAAATCAGCAAGAGATTCCGTTGCATATGAAAATTGCGAAAACGACCAAAGCCTACAAACTGATTCCGACGAGTCTGTTGCAGAATATTGAAATGCTTAATAAGTTTTCATTCGGTGCGGTGATCAAACAGCGGTTGAAGTTGTACGAGAAATTTTTATCCGTTCGTGACAAGCATTATCTTGAGTGGGCAATCGAACAAATGCTGCAATGGAATAGAGTAGAATCTGACAATCAAGTGATCCATATTCACGGCGACTCCGACGAAGTTTTTCCGTATAAGAATATTGAGCATTGCATTGCTGTAAAAGGCGGAACGCACATTATGATCCTCACAAAATACCGATGGCTCAATGAGAATTTGCCCAAAATTATTCTCAATCGCTATCCTTAGCACGGTTGAATTTCGTATGTTTACTTGAATTAAAAAGATAGAAAAAATGAACTGGATAAAGAGAACAGCACTTGTTGCAACCGTAGTCATCGTAAGTGGTGCATTTGTATACGGAATCTCCACCGAGGACAAAAATAAGATTACACACGAAGGCACGAAACTATTTTTTCCGGTCAGCATTAATTTTGCCGGAGAAGATGCGCCGCTGCATATCACGGATGTTAAAGAACGTCTCGACCGCGAGTTGCTGATCAATGCGAATCTCGATGCGACGACTTTATTGATTATTAAAAGAGCCAACCGCGCATTTCCAATCATCGAACCGATATTGGCAAAAAACGGAGTGCCCGATGATTTCAAATATTTAGCCGTTATTGAAAGTGCTTTAGTCAATGCGGTTTCCCCAGCCGGAGCGCGTGGTGTTTGGCAGTTCATGCCGGTTACCGCAAAGGAAAAAGGAATGGAAGTCAATGATATGGTTGACGAACGTTACCATCTGGAAAAATCAACTGAAGCGGCCTGCAAATATCTAATCGAAGCCAAAGTCAAATTCGGAAGTTGGACATTAGCTGCGGCTTCCTACAATGGTGGCATGACCGGCGTAACGAAACAAATCGAAATGCAACAGGTTTCTAATTATTACGATTTATTGCTGAATGACGAAACCTCGCGTTATGTATTCCGAATCTTGGCGTTGAAAGAAATTATGAAAGATCCGACGAAGTATGGTTTTGTCATTGATCCGAATGATTTGTATGTAAATCTGCCTTCTAAAATTGTGACCGTCGATACGACAATTACCGATTTAGCGACTTTTGCAAAAGCGCAAGGCATCAATTACAAGATCCTTAAAATCCACAATCCGTGGCTGCGCGATAAGAAATTATTGAATGTCAGCAGGAAAAAATACAATCTCGAAATTCCTTTAAGTGGCTATTAATTGCGGTAATTTATAAAGCCACAAATTCACTAATTTATGACGTGAATCTGTGGCTTTTTTATTTTATTGAATCCGCGGTAATCCGTTCAATGCGCATTATTGCTACGCCAGTTCGCTTTGCCCGGGTCGTGTTCCATTAGTCACTAACAGCAAACTGCTCACGCGCTTTTACGGGTTTGTTCAAATAACTGATCATCCGGTTGTTGAAAAAAGTATAGTTAATTTCAAAAGCTTTCTTCAACGCCATTTTCGGTGGTAGCGGAACGCCGCCTCTTTTAATGTCTACTACGTCCAGATCAGCATTCAGGAAATACGAAGTCGGAAAACCCAAAGTGTGTTTTAATGTTGCGACAACATCTTCATCGTTTTTATAAAACTCGTTGGCATAGCAAACTTTAACGTGCCGGTTGAACTGCCGGGCGATTTTCTTCATGTCGCTTTTGATGTCCCAAAAAACGACGATAAATTGAATGTCGTTATTATATTTTCTTGCAATTTTATTCAAAGCGGGAATTTCGCCATTGTTCATCACGCACCAAGAGGCATACGTAATGATGAAAACTGGTTTTTTAAATTTGCTTAGCTTCACCTTTCGGCTATTCACGCATTTGAATGAATAATCGTCAAAGCGCGAACCGACCAAATGATTCTGCACCAAAGAGTCGAACAACGCATTGCCTTTTTCAATGTCGCCTTTCTCGAATTCAATGTTGCTTTTGGAATTGTATTTTTTGATATTGTTCTTAATCGCTGTCGAAAAAGAAACCGCTGCATCTTGGCTGAACGAAGATTGAAGTGCCAACGATAAAGCTAAAAGGGTAAAAATTAATCGCATATGTTGGATATTATGATTAATAATGCCCAAAGTTAGCGAATTTAAAAGCACATAAAAAAGTTTTCAACATTAAATTTTTAATAACATGTTGAAAACTTCAAAACACGGTTAATAACTACATTTTTTTCATCTGCTCTTTCATCATCGTGATTTGCTCTTTCAGCATATTCTGCTTGTCGAGTTTCTTGGCTTCGTTGAGCAAATTGGTAGCTTCGAGTTTTCTTCTGCGCGTCAACGCAACACCGGCAAGATTCAATTTCGCTACTGCCAAATCCATATCCATGTTCAATCCGAGAGCGATCGCTTTCTTAAAGTATTTTTCTGCTTGAATCAGATTGGTTTGCGATAGCATGATGCCGTGCAAATAATTATAGTAGCCCTGTTGTTTTCGAACCAAAGCCGTTTCCGGATTTTTAATATAAGCCAACCATTTCTGTGCACCCGGAAAATCTTGTTTCCGCAATCGCAAAAAAGCCAGTAGGATAAATTCGTTTTTATAATACAGCAAAACCGGAATAGCCGACAAAACAATCAGGAAAATTCCATTTCCGATATAACCTTCCGTTAGCTGCCAAATGCCCGTAACCGTGAGTAAACCGGCAAAAATTAATTTAAAAATTCTATGAAACATATCGTTCTATTTAAGAGTGTCCAAAGATAGTAAAAGATTTGAAAATATTTTTTTAAAACTACTTGCCAGAAATAAAAGACTTTGTATATTTGCACTCGGTTTTAGAGCACCTAAAATCAATCCGCATTAAATAAAGATTTAAAAATATAAAGCAATGAGCAAAAGAACGTTTCAACCATCGAAAAGAAAAAGAAGAAATAAGCACGGATTTATGGACAGAATGGCTTCTGCTAATGGTAGAAAAGTACTTGCGCGTCGCAGAGCTAAAGGCCGTCACAAACTGACTGTATCTTCAGAACCAAGACACAAAAAATAATGGTGAGCAATCATTCATATCAAGGCGTTACTTATTTTAGTAACGCCTTTTTTTATATCTTGTCATGAAATTTTTAGGAGCCGGGAACCTGCTTTCCTTCCAAATCTTTTTTAATGATTTGCCTTCGCTCACGCTACGGCGAATCCTTAAAAAAGGATTTTCCCTCCAATCAGGGCTAGGGCTGCTCACTTAACTAGAACATAAGGTACAACATACAACTCACAACAACTAACTACAATGCCAAAAGACAATTCCATCAAATCCGTACTCATCATTGGTTCCGGTCCCATCGTCATCGGACAAGCCTGCGAATTCGATTATGCCGGTTCACAAGCCGCACGCTCGATACGCGAAGAAGGCATCGAGGTGATTCTAATCAACTCGAATCCCGCAACCATTATGACCGATCCATCGATGGCGGATCACATTTACTTGTTGCCGCTCACGACAAAATCAATCATCGAAATCCTCAAAGCGCATCCGCAAATCGATGCTGTTTTGCCCACGATGGGCGGACAAACTGCTTTAAATCTTTGTCTCGAAGCCGACGAGAAAGGCATTTGGGAAGATTTTAATGTCAGACTCATCGGTGTCGATGTCAATGCAATCAACATCACCGAAGACCGAGAACAATTCAAGCAATTACTTGCCAGGATCGGAGTTGGTGCAGCACCGGCCAAAATCGCAACGTCCTTTTTAAAAGGAAAAGAAATC
>JANPJB010000112.1:0-40556 GCA_031425295.1 Flavobacterium sp.
ATAAAAGTAACCAACACAAAATGAACCCAATACCCGTTTGTTTCGTTCGTCGGGATTAATGACATTTCATCAGATATATTTGAGCCTTTAAGGTTTTTTTAACTAATTTTATAGGCCCGCTATGAAAATAACCCTTAAAATGATACTATTATGATTAAAGTTTGTTTAGCAGACAATTACCCAGTTGTGCATTTTGGCGTTAAATCCTATTTTAAGGATCATTCCGATATTAGCATTGTGGCGAATGTTGGGAATTTTTCAATGGTCAAAGATGTGCTGTATACAAAAGAAATAGACGTGCTGGTTTTAGATTTAGATCTCGATGGATTGTCGAGTATTTATGAATTGAAAGCCATCATCAAGAATTATACGAAAACCAAAATCATCGTTTTCAGCAGTTATTCTGAACAGATTTATGCGCCGAATGCAATTAAAGCCGGTGTTGCAGGTTATGTTCACAAAACTGCGAAACTGGAGACCTTAGGTATTGCCATTTCAAAAGTGAACCAAGGTCAGACCATTCTTAACGATACGATCAAACGAAATTTGGCTTTGATTGCGAAACAGAATAAAAGCGAACGCCTATATAGAAAACTGTCGAATCGTGAAATTGAGGTGCTTCGTTATTTAAGTAATGGTAAAAAGAACAATGAAATTTCTTCAATTTTGGGCTTGAATGAAAAGACCATTAGTACCTATAAACTGCGTTTGTTGACAAAACTCAATGTCACGAATTTGGTGGATTTGGTCAATAAAGCAAAAACGCTCGAAATCGTTTAACTATAGCGCGACATTACTCTTCCTAGTTTTTTTGAAAACGAATTGATCAGTTTGTAATAATCCATGGCCATTGACAGCGATTCAGTATTGTCGGATTCGGGCTCGTTGGTGATGGTTCCTTTTAGTTCCTCAATAATTTTATCGACTAAGAACCATCGCAGTGTCAGGATTGTTTCCGACACGTATTGACCGATTGATTGGTCTTTGAGTTTGACGATGATTTGTTTCGATTCCCAATTGTGCAGTGACATCTGCTCCTCCAACATTAAAATATCCGTGATTTCTTGCGTGAATTCAGGTTCAAGGTGCATCATATATTGATCCATCTGGAAGTTTTCATTCTGATGGTAATAATTGATTAAGTGATTGTAGATATTGAGAAATAACGGATTTGCCAATTCGACCTCATCTTCCTGCAAACTCAAATAAATCCGCTGGTAAACTTTATGCGCGGTTTTTTCAGCGGTTTCAACGATTTCACCTTCTTCATTTGTTTTTAAAATGATGTCTTCGAACTCCTCGGTCTTATCGCCGTAAAGCAATAAAATTTCTATGATTTTGCGTTCGAGTTCATAAAGTACGTCAATCTTCGCAGCTACAATTGGATTTTCATCTTTGACAATTTCGAAAGCTTTTTGTTCCTGCTTGATTTTTTTGCCGGCTTCGGAAATGTCTTTCTGAACGAGCTGCGCCAAAGTGCTGATCAAAACCTGCTCCGAAATATCCATGATGCGCGCGCATTCCTGAATGTATATTTCGCGTTTGATGCGGTCCGGAATTTTAGAAATACTCGTGACCATGTCGCGGATCAGTTCGGCTTTTTTGATCGGATCATTCTGGGCTTCATGCATCAGCAATGACGCTTTGAACTGGATAAAATCTTTAGCGTTGTTCTCAAGGTACGCGACCAAATCGTCATAAGAAGTTTTCTTCGCGAAACTGTCCGGATCTTCACCTTCTGGAAATGTGCAGACGCGCACGTTCATGCCTTCTTCGAGAATCAAGTCGATTCCGCGAATTGATGCACGAAGACCTGCCGCATCGCCATCATATAAAACGGTGATGTTTTTAGTAAGCCTATTGATGAGTCGAATTTGATCGGGTGTCAAAGCTGTTCCTGACGAAGAAACAACGTTCTCGATTCCGGCCTGATTGAATTGAATCACGTCGGTGTAACCTTCTACGAGGAAACAATTGTTTTGTTTTGCAATGGCTTGCTTCGCCTGAAAAATCCCGTAAAGTACTTTACTCTTATGGTAAATATCGCTTTCGGGTGAGTTCAGATATTTAGCCGCTTTTTTATCGTTGGTCAGAATCCGGCCGCCGAATCCGAGAATCCTGCCCGACATGCTTTGAATCGGAAACATGACACGGCCACGAAAACGGTCTATCGGTGTTTTATCTTCTCGGGCGATTGTGAGTCCGGTGCTTTCGAGGAATTCGAGTTTGTAGCCTTTACCTAAAGCTTCTTTAGAGAACGCATCCCATTGTTCTGGAGAATAACCGAGCGCAAACTTTTTGATGGTTTCGTTTGTGAATCCGCGTTCTTTAAAATAGCTCAAACCAATCGCCTTACCTTCTTCAGAATTGAGTAATGTATCGTGAAAATAATTCTTCGCAAATTCCGAAACTAGAAACATGCTTTCGCGAAGATCGGTGTTTTCCTTTTCTTCCTGAGTTTGCTCGGTTTCTTCGATTTCGATGTTGTATTTCTTGGCGAGATAGCGAATCGCTTCGGGATAGGTGAAATGCTCGTGTTCCATTAAGAAAGCGACGACGTTGCCCCCTTTTCCGGAACTAAAATCTTTCCAGATTTGCTTGACGGGTGACACCATGAATGATGGCGAACGTTCGTCCGAAAATGGACTCAACCCTTTGAAGTTGCTACCAGCGCGTTTGAGTTGTACGAAATCGCCGATCACTTCCTCTACGCGGGCGGTTTCGAAAACGGTGTCTATGGAAGCTTTTGAGATCAAAGGTTGGGTTTTAAGCGTGTCAAAGTTACGAAGTTTTTGTTGTTTTGATAGGCATCGGAGGGAAGATTTAGCCTTAGCCCGGATTGTAATGGCATCCTTTTGTGCCGGCGTTCGGCGCAAAAGATAGAAAGGAAAGCCAGAATAGCTTCTCAAAACAAATCCATAAAAAAAACGCCTCTTTCGAAGCGCCTTCCTACTTATTTAAACAAAGGATGAACATGCATTAATTGAAATCGAAGCGTACGCCGAACGAGATGTTATTTTGGTCGACAGCATTGTTTTCGAACAGCGGGCTGATGTCGTATTTCGCATACAACGCGACTTCTTTGTAACCGATGTAGGCACTCGCGCCGTAGATGAAATCGTTAACATTGAAATCGCCTTTGGTTTTCTGTCGGACTTTGTTGCCGTCTTCGTCTTCAAATTTAAGGATTTGTTTCGACTTGATATTCGCTCCGAAATAACCGCCCAAACCAACGCGGAGACTTTTGTGGGTGTGGAAAATAGTTTTGTCGTCTTTGATTTCTTTTTTGGTGAAATCAAACTCAAGGTGCGCCGGAAGCACGATATAAACATTTCTGAAACGGGAATCATCAAGGTGCGTTGCACTAGTTTGCAGATTGGTTTGGTTGCCGACTACATTGAAATAGCGGTTATCGGTCGGACGCAGGTTGTTGTACATCAATGACAAACCGTATTTGGCGTGCAATAGGTTGTTGTTTTTGAAGATTCGCGTGTTTGAAGTGAAACCCCATTCGTAGAAATGCGAACCCCAATAGCGGTAGTCCGAATGTGCAAGCGCTTTGTCGGTCACAAGGTTGTTGAGTCCGAATGCAAATACGAATTGCGAAGTCGTTCTGCGTTCGCCATCGAGGTCGCGTTTTTTGTGTTTTTTATTATCGAAGTGAAAATACCAGCTGCGTGACGAATCGGATTCTCTTATTTTGCCATCGACTTTCTCCTGAACCAAATCTTTGAGTTCATCTTGTACCACCGCTACCCTAGTTTCGATATTTTTGGCTCTGGTGTTGGCAAGTTCTTGCTTTTTGGCGTCGGCTTGCACTACTGTGATTTCTTTTTTCTCGAGTTGCACGTTTACCGTTTCGACTTCGATTTTTAAGGCTTCTTTTTCTTCCTTGGTGATACTTTCAATTTTAGAGGCGATGACTTTGGCGCGTGACTCAAAAGTCTCCTGCGCAAAACTCTGCGTGATCAAAAGCAGTAAAATTCCTGTGAGGTACATTGTAAAATTTTTCATGATTGATTTGATTTAATGGATTGATGAATGATTTGGTTTTTGATTTTTCCGCTGCGCCTCAAACAGTTCGGCTGCGCCTCGGGTGGTGATTACTTTTGATTTCTGTTGTCAAGCGCTACTTTTACGGTTTTGTAATTCTTGTCGATGCTGTTGATTACTTTTTCACGAAACGAGAGCTCGAGTTCGCCGTCAACTTCAGAAAGTAAGTTAGAAGCGCTTACTTTGATTGGTGTTTTTCCGATTTTCGGATTCGATTCGATGTTGGCGATTGGCTGCTCGCTCGTGATTTTGATAGGGTTGGACAGTTGATAAGACTGTTCCGTTTTTTGATTGCCTACGGCCAGTTCGCCTTGGGCTCGGGTGATGATTGATTCTCCTTTACGTTGCTGCTTGTTTGTTTGGTTTGCGATGGTTTCATTTTTTTGCTGAAGCGCATTTTGATTGATTTGACTTTCTTCGATAGGATTGGTTTTAAGGTTCGTCTGATTTGATTTTTGTTGGTTTATTTTGTTGATCTGATTGATTTCCGCTACCGTTTCTGAGGTTTTTGGCGACAGGGTTTCTTTTTGATTTTGATCTTTTAAGGAATCTTTCGTTTGATTTGGCGTCGTGTTTTCATAAACGATATCGTCTCTTTTCACATCTTCCAAGGTTTGGGTTTTGCTTAGGAATACAATAGCAATCGCTATAAAACCTATAATAGTCGCCGCAATATATAACCAATTGTAAGTGGGTGCCGCTTTCTTTTCTTCTACAACGGTGAGCATCGCATCGAGTCTGTCCCAAGCAGCAGGTGTTGGAGAAATCTCGCGTTGTTGCAACGCTTTTTTGAATTTCTTATCTAATTTATTTGGTTCCATTTCGGTAGTCTTTTAATTTGATGATTCCATTTTGCAATAGCGTTCTGGCATGTGACAATTGCGATTTTGATGTTCCCTCATTAATGTTCAGCAGTTCCGCGATTTCGTGATGTTTGTAACCTTCGATCGCATATAAATTGAAAATCATCTTGTAACCTTCCGGCAGCGTATCGATTAGGAATTGGATTTCATCAACCGTAAAACTGCTCTCGATGTTGTTAAAACTCTCTTCCTTATAATGTTCATCCTCGAGAAAACTGACTTTTTTATTCGCCCGGATGAATGAAATGCATTCATTGACCATGATGCGGCGGATCCAGCCTTCGAAGCTTCCTTTATGTTCAAAATTTTTGAGGTTTGTATACACTTTCATGAAAGCGGTAATCATTACATCTTCAGCTTGGTGCAGATCTTTAATGTATTGTCTGCAAACTCCGAGCATTTTAGAAGCATACGAATTGTAGATTTTTTGCTGCGCCTGACGATTGTGGTCGATGGCCAACTGAATCATTTTCTTTTCTTCCTGATGTAAATCGATTACTTTCAAAACCTTTTGTAAAGTGTTACTGTTAGCATAGACGCAGATTAGCAAAAAATGGTTGTACGGCTATGGAAATAAAATGGAAATATTTTTAGTAGTGTGTGAAGAAACCTTGTTTGATAAGGCTTCACGCGATAAAAAATAATTGAAAAAAAATTAGATTTTTCTTTCGATTACGTAATTCACCATCAAGATTAGGGCATCTTTATATTCGGAATCGGGATAATGCTGCAATAATTGAAGTGCCTCTTGCTGGAATTCGAGCATTTTTTGCTCGGCATACTGGAGTCCGTTCTTTTCCTTTACAAACGCAATGACTTCTTTGACACGCTTTCGGTCTCGATTATGGTTTTTGATCGAATTGATCAGCCAGGATTTTTCTTTTGGTGTGCAATGGTTCAGCACATAAATCAACGGTAAAGTCATCTTTTGTTCCTTGATATCAATTCCCGTTGGCTTTCCGATCGCATCTTCGGTATAATCGAATAAATCATCTTTGATTTGGAAAGACATACCGATCAACTCACCGAACTTGCGCATATTTTCAACCTGAACTTCATCATCAATGACAGATTTTGCACCGAGCGCACAACAGGAAGCAATTAGCGTTGCCGTTTTTTTGCGGATGATTTCGTAATAAATCGCTTCAACAATATCAAGCCGGCGCGCCTTTTCGATTTGCAACAACTCGCCTTCACTCATTTCCCGCACAGCAACCGAAATGATTTTGAGCAAGTCGAAATCGCCATTGTCAATTGAAAGCAATAGTCCTTTAGACAGTAAATAATCGCCGACCAAAACCGCGATTTTGTTTTTCCAAAGCGCATTAATGGAGAAAAAACCGCGTCTTCTATTACTATCATCAACCACGTCATCATGCACTAATGTCGCAGTATGAATCAACTCAATGACAGAAGCACCGCGATAAGTCCGTTCATTCACGGTTCCGTTGTGCAGCATTTTAGCCGTCAGGAAAACAAACATCGGGCGCATTTGTTTCCCTTTTCTGTTGACAATATAATAGGTAATCCTGTTGAGCAACGCGACATTGGAAGTCATCGATTCGTAGAACTTTTTCTCGAAAAGTTCCATCTCAATAAGAATCGGGCGTTTTATTTGTGAAGTTACGTTCATTACTGTTCCAAAGGTAATTATTAACTCTTAGAGTTACAAAGTAATAAATTCGGAATTTTTCAGTTTTACATTAAACCATCACAAATGCAAAAAGTCTTAAAGCAAACTTAAAAAATATTCGTATTATGAAAACAAAAATTTTATTTCTAGGGCTGGTTTTTGCGACGCTTTCGATCAGCTGTAATAAAGATGACAATGACAATAGTGGCAACGCTAATTTCTCATCTGATGAAGCGAAGGTGAATGCACAAATCGATGCCGCCAATGATGATGTTTCTGATATCGCCGAAGGTCAATACGATGCCACTGCAAGCAATGAAGCAGGAAGACCTGCCGCAGGTGCTGTTCTGATTAATTTACCTTCTTGTGCAACGGTTTCAAGAATTCCAGCTTTTGGAACAACTTTAACACCAGGAACTGAAGTTACTAAAACCGTTGATTTCGGAACCACAGGTTGTGCCATGGCCAACGGAAATGTTTTAAAAGGAAAAATCATTATTACTTTTATTTATGATCCTAACGTCACTACACACACCATCAATTATCAATTTGTAGATTTCTATCACAATGCGATTAGATTTACAGGCAACAAATCATTTACGCGTACAATGAGTATTGCTACTGAGGCGAGTCCAAGTCATCCGATTGTTGTTATGAATATGGATATGACAGCGACCTTTCCCGATGGAAGAGTTTTTACAAGAGTAGGAACTAGAACGAGAGAAATTATAGCCGGAATGAACACACCTGCTTATTTTGCAGACAATATATACCAAGTTACCGGAAACTGGAACACCACTTTCCCAAATACGACCGTACAAACAAGCACCATCACGGCACCGTTGTTAGTGAAAATGAGTTGCGCTAATCAAAACAAACCATTATTAGTTCAAGGTGTTATTACCTTTACAAGAAACGGAAATACAGCCACTTTAGATTATGGCGATGGAGCATGTGATAACCTCGCAGTATTCACGGTTAATGGAAATTCTTACAATATTATTCTTGGCGGTAATTAAAATCGTCCGTCTTACTTAATAAAAACGTCTCAGTATTTGAGGCGTTTTTTTATGCTTCCTTGTTCGCCAATTGTCCGCAGGCCGCATCGATATCTTTTCCGCGACTTCTTCTGACTTTAGCCACAATCCCGTTTGATTCTAATGCGTTGATGTATGCATTAATGGATTCGTCTGAAGCTTGCTGGAATTCACCGTCATCAATCGGATTGTATTCAATCAAATTGACTTTACACGGCACATATTTACAAAATTTGACCAATGCATCAATGGAGGCTTTGTTGTCATTGATGTCTTTCCAAACGACATATTCGTAAGTGATTTTGCTTTTGGTTTTTAGGTACCAATATTCTAATGATTCTCTCAAATCTGCCAATGGAAAGTTTGCACTAAAAGGCATGATGCGCGATCGGATTTCATCAATAGCGGAATGCAATGAAACCGCGAGTTTGAACTTGACCTCATCATCAGCGAGTTTCTTAATCATTTTTGGAACCCCTGAAGTAGAAACTGTAATTCGTTTTGGCGACATGCCCAAACCTTCCTCGGAAGTAATCATGTCAATTGCTTTCATCACATTGTTGTAATTCATCAGCGGCTCGCCCATGCCCATAAAAACGATGTTCGACAGCGGATGGTTGTAGTAAAGTCGACTTTCCTTATCAATCGCAATAACCTGATCATAAATTTCCGCCGGTTCGAGATTGCGCATTCTTTTGAGTCGTGCTGTAGCGCAGAAATTACAATCAAGGCTGCAACCAACCTGACTTGATACACAAGCTGTAGTTCTAGTATTCGTTGGAATCAAAACCGATTCTACGACCAAACCGTCATGCAAACGTACTGCATTTTTGACCGTGCCGTCTTCGCTTTTTTGCATTTGGTCGACTTTGATATGGTTGATCACAAAGTTTTCCTCAAGCATTGTTCGGGTTGTTTTGGAAATATTGGTCATGTCTTCAAAACTATGCGCGCCTTTGCTCCACAGCCATTCGTATACTTGGTTGCCGCGGAATGATTGGTCGCCCTGCGAAACGAAGAAGTCACGAAGTTGCTGTTTTGATAAAGACCGAATATCTTTTTTGTCGATTTCCATGGCGCAAATTTAGTGTAATTTGGCTATTCGCTTATTTGATATTTTGATAACTTTGAGGAAATTTGATCAAATGCACTTCATATCACAAGAACTCGAGGATTATATCGAACAACATTCTGAAAAAGAGCCCGAATTATTGGCAGCTTTAAACAAGGAAACCTACCAAAAGATTTTACTGCCGAGAATGCTAAGCGGTCATTTTCAGGGACGCGTTTTGAGTATGCTGTCGAAGTTGATCCGTCCGCTGAATATTTTGGAAATCGGAACATACACCGGATACGCTGCGCTTTGTCTGTGTGAAGGTATGCAAGAAAAAGGCGCACTGCACACCATCGATATTAAAGAAGAACTCGTGGATTTTCAACGCAAGTATTTCGACCAATCGCCTTGGGGAAAACAGATTGTACAGCATTTAGGCGAAGGGGTTGCTGTGATTCCGACTTTGAATGTCAAATTCGATTTGGTTTTTATCGATGCTGACAAAGAGAACTACCTCAACTATTACGAATTGATTCTGCCGAAAATGAATCGCGGCGGCATTATACTTTCGGACAATGTTTTGTGGAGCGGAAAAGTGCTTGAACCTATACAGGCAAATGACATCAGCACGAAAGTACTTATTGAATATAATGCGCTGCTCAAAAACGATCCGCGCGTGGAAACGGTGCTGCTTCCAATACGAGATGGTTTGACCGTGAGTCGGGTGCTTTAGCCCGGATTGTAATGGCATCCTTTCTTGCCGGTGTTCGGCATGAAAGATACAATGGAAAGCCGGATCAGCTTCTGATTAAACAGATGGAAAATATTTAGGTTGTAAATATTGTTGCAACTTATGGAATAAAAACGCATAACCTGCGCCCACTGCATAACCAGTAAGGATATCGATTGGAAAATGCAGTCCTAAATAAATTCTGCTGTACGCGAAAAACAGTGGAAATACGAACAACAAAAACGCGAAGCGGTAATGTTTCCGAAACAACCCAAACACAAAAACAGTTGTTGCCATCGAGCTTGTGGCGTGCCCAGAAAAGAAGCTGAAGGTGTCGCTCGATTTGACGATTCGAATCATATCCTTGATATCCGGATCGTTACATGGTCGCAGGCGCTGCACCGTATCTTTTACGAAATTGGCAGTTTGATCGCAAACCGTAATCAGCGTGCCGACGAACAACAGTGTAATTAAGGTGTCTTTCCAGCCGATTTTTTTTTGCAGCAAATAGAAAACTACGAGATAAAACGGCATCCAGTATAATTGATGAGTAATGCCGAGCCACAAATTATCATAGGTTTCAGACCCCAATCCGTTTAGAAAAACAAACAATTGTTTGTCTGAAGCGATAATTCTTTCGAACATTTATTTCTGTCTTTTGATAGGTCCGACAATTTCCTCTATGTCTTCGGCAACTTCGGTCTTTACAGTGGTATCGGCAAGCATTTTGGTTTTTGCTTTACTGATTTCGTTATTGATATTGTCTGTAATTCCGGTGAAATTGCCATGCATCTCCTGAAAGGTTTTATCTAGACCGTTGGCTTCGGCACCTTTTTGAATTTCACTTTTAATATCGTTGGTCGCATTTTTTAGCTGCGCCATCATTTTAGCTAATGACCGTGCGATTTCGGGAATTTTATCCGATCCGAAAAGCATTAGAGCAATAAATAAGATGAAAATCAATTCTCCTCCTCCAATTCCGAACATAATTTTTTATTTTGCTGTAAAGTTACAAAGTTTAGCGGTAGCAACTTCCCTAAATTAATACTAAATTAATGATGGTTTATCTTAATCGAATTTCGATTTCACTTCCTGTTTTGGCCAAGTATTGTTGGTCGTGTCGATATCAGCAGTTTCAAGTTTCGGATCTACGGTTATCTTCGCAATCGGCTTTTTGGTTGCGAAGGTACGACTGACTTCCAAATCGTTCATCCTCCAGATTTGTGCCGGAAACGTTTGGATTTCTGTGGTGCTGTCGTCATAAGTAATCTCAACGATAATTGGCATTACGAGTCCACCAGGTTTGTTGAAAGTGACTTGATAAAAATACTTCGGGCTATCCAATTTCGTTTTTTCTTCCGCGGTGAATTTTGTTTGGATGAATGCGTCTAAGGTCGACACCTCTTTTATATTCAATGGCTTATTGAGTTCCGGCTTGAAATCTGCACTGCCACTCGCAATCATATACACCAATGGTCCGGAAGCTTTCAATCGGTTTCTCCTGGTAACTTCCGGCGCTTTAAATCCTTTCGGCGCGTCATTGCTAACAAAATACTGGTTGACTTCTTTGATGCCGATATCAGTATAATCAGTGGTGTAAAACCAGCCTCTAATGAACCAATCCAAATCGACCGCGGAGGCATCTTCCATGGTTCTGAAGAAGTCTTCGGGTGTCGGATGCTTAAATTTCCAACGGTTTGCATAGGTTTTAAAAGCGTAGTCGAACAATTCGTGCCCCATGATCGTTTCGCGCAAAATCGACAATCCTGCTGCGGGCTTTCCGTAGGCATTATTTCCAAACTGACTGATGCTTTCTGAATTCGTCATAATCGGTTCAATTTTCGATTGGTCGCCGCTCATGTAAGGCACAATGTTTTTTGCCGTACCGCGCTCGACCGGGAATTTCGGGTCGAAAGTAGCTTCTGTCAACGACTGCATAAATGTATTCAATCCTTCATCCATCCAAGTCCATTGGCGCTCATCTGAATTGACAATCATTGGGAAAAAGTTATGACCAACTTCATGAATGATGACACCAAGCATTCCGTATTTTACCCGATCGGTAAAGGTTCCGTCTTCTTGAGGGCGACCATAATTCCAGCAAATCATGGGATATTCCATGCCTTGATCTTGCGCATTGACGGAAACTGCCTTAGGATAAGGATATTCAAAAGTATAACTTGAATAGCTTTTCAAAGTATGCGCTACGGCTCTTGTAGAATAGGTTTCCCACAACGGATTGCCTTCTTTCGGGAACAACGAAATCGCCATTGATTTGCGGTTGGTGAATTGCACCGCCATCGCATCGAGCATAAATTTTCTTGACGTTGAAATCCCGAAGTCGCGAACGTTCTCAGCTTTGAATCGCCATGTTTTTTTCTGCATTGAGAACCCTTTTTCGGCTTTCATTGCTTCAGCTTGTGTCACAATTACGACCGGATTATCGAACGAATTCTCAGCCTGCGCGTAGCGTTTCAATTGTTCCGGACTAAATACTTCAGCACGGTTTTGCAACTCGCCTGTAGCTTCCATAATGTGATCGGCAGGCACCGTAATGTTGACCTCATAATTTCCAAACGGCAATGCAAATTCTCCGCTTCCCCAAAACTGCATGTTCTGCCAGCCTTCGACGTCGTTATAAACAGCCATTCGCGGATAGAATTGCGCCAAGACGTAAAGGTTATTGCCGTCTTTAAAGTGCTCGTAGCCCGAACGTCCGCCATCAATCATATAATTGTTAATGTTGTAACTCCACTTAATATGCAACGCGATTTTTTCGCCATGCCCCAATGGTTTCGCCAGGTTAATGCGCATCATCGTTTCATTGATCGTATACGGCATCGGATTTCCTTTGCTGTCTTTGACATGGTCGAGTTTGAAACCGCCGTCGAATTTTTCTTCTAGATATTTTCTTGAAAACCCAGCTGCACTGATCGACGGATCTATTTTCGAATTGTCAATCAATGGTGTTTTGGAAGTTCTTGCCTGAATGTTCTGGTCGAGCTGGATCCACAGATACTCTAATGATTCTTTTGCATTGTTCGTATACGTTATGGTTTCTGTGCCGTAGATTTTGGTGTTCTTATCGTCGAGTTCAATATCAATCTTATAATCCGCCTGCTGTTGGTAATAATCCGGACCCGGTGCGCCAGAAGCCGTTCGGTAACTGTTGGGCGTTGCGAGCAAATCATACATCTGTCGGAATTTGTTTTCGTCAACGTGCCCTTTTTCTTTTATTTTCGTAGTTTCCTGGGCTGTAATTTTTGGAAGCATTACGAGCAATAATAACCAAATGACAGTATTTCTTTTCATAAAATGGATTTTAATCAACAGTAGTTTATAAGTTAAAAGTAGTTGTTTTAAGGAAAATGTTACGGCAACACCGTTATTTTAACACGCCGCTCGTTTTTTGATTGGTCAACAAAAGGCTTTGCTTCTTTCCATTGAAAGTGGTCTGAATGATATTTTGCTGCTCCGAAAACACTTCCATTAAACTTGCGTTTTTGATCTCGAGCGATGTAATTTTAGCGATGTCATTGATTTTATAATAGCCTATTACGACATTGTTCTCGAGTTCCTTGCTAACAAAAACAAATTGCTTTTTAGAGCCATTGACCTTCACTGTAATGTTTTCAGAAAGATATTGGTTCATCAATGCAACATCTTCAGGCTTTTCTTCAGATTCACCGATGTGTGTGGCCTTTGCATATTTCGCCTGAATCGCTTTATTGAGATCATCAATGAAAATCCGGCTGGTTATTTCGATTCTTTTCTTTTCCGGCATAAAGTTGATTTGATAAATCGAAATGTAGAATTTATGCACACTAAATGCCGTAAGCGTCACCAATAAAATCAGTCCTAATATCAATGTCTTTTTCATGATTCAAAAGTAACTATTTATCTGCAGTCAAAGTGTCATTATATCGCAAAGCCAAACCTTTAACTAAAAACTGTGTCAGCGTTTTGTTTTTGGCTTTCAGTGCACGCACAAAATCAGTATCTTCAATTAAATAGTAATGAAATCCTTTAATGTAATTGGTTGAAATTTTTAAGGTGTTGACGTAATATTCTTGTTCAAACCAACCATCGAGCTGCAGTAATAATCTTTCTTTTTTTTCTGCACTGACTTCTTTTTTAAGCATCGCTGTACGGCCGGAAATAGCATTCAATATCGGGTTTAAAGGAACCAATCCGCCGCCGGTTGTAGCTTCATGCACGCGCCTTTCAGCGGGGGAATATTTTTTCTGTCCGTATGGAATAATGCCTAGATTTTCGGCAGTGATATTCGGATATTGATTGACTTTCACCTCTTCGAGTGGAATCGTGCTTTCACTCATTTTAATGATCAACTGCTCCAACAACAGATCTTCTTCTTGTATTACTTTGCGTTTGGTTTCAAGATTAACCGCAGAGAACACCAGTGCGTCACCAATTTTTGCAGGGATGCGGAATATGCCGAGTTCATTTGAAGTTGTCGCTTGGTTGGTGGTAGCATTAAGAACATTCACTTTCTCGATGGCAGCTTCGCCTGAAGTGACCTTCCCGAACAGGATTTTTTCGTTTGCCGTTTGTGCTGCAACGAGTTGGGTCAGCAGCAAAAACCCTAAAATAAGTAATTTCTTTGTTGGCACTTGCGGTGTCTTCATTTGGTAATTATTTCCCAAGCGCCTTAATTTTTTTAAACGCAACGTTTTGTTCCACTAGAAAATCCATGAGTTCAAAATCCGTGGTGGTTTTCTTAAAGGTTGCTGCTTTCGGATCGTTTTCGCAAAAGACCAAGAAAAGTTTAATTTCATTGTCGGGAAGTTTAAGGCTGTTGGTGAAAAAGGAATAGTTGATTTTTTCCATTACAAATTCCGTAAAATTCGCGCTCGTCATAAAATTGCTTTTGTTTGGATTTTTCTTGCGCAGTAGCTTAAAAACATCTTTGTAGAGTCGAACAAAATTGACCCCGTTTTCGACTACATTATAATTGGGCATTACACTGTTTTTGGGAGAAGATTTGTCATCATCAAAATATTTTTTGTCGACAATTTTCTGAGAATTCGAGGCCGGGTTTTTGAACTTGTTCTTTTCCACCAAAACTTCAGCCAGTTGGTTTGGGAAAACTTGGAGTGAAACGATCATCAGATCTTTTTCAAGGTCGGCTTTACTGACAATGACCTTTTTCGATTTAAACATTAAACTAGAAAATACTAAAGTATCGTTTTCCTGAGCTGTGATCACAAAAGCACCTTCAAATTTGGCCACAGTTCCCGTTCTTGCATTGGCATTAAAAACAATCACATTATCAACTTTTACCGAATCGTTGACGACTTGCCCATGTAGCAATTTTCTGGCCGACTGCGTAAAACCTACCTGGCTTAGCAGAAAGAAAAGCAGTACGATACCTTGGCTTTTGAAGTGTTCCATCTTTGTCTGTTTTGAATAATAAAAATACTGTATCATTGCTAACAAGAATGATAACAGTATGTTAATTTAAAAAAGAAAATCACCCCAAAAATTCGTCGAAGGTTTTTATCTTTAACCCAAAATTAGATTTTTTCTATGAAAAACCTTATTGTAGCAAGCACTTCAACGTTGCATGGCGGCGCTTATTTGGAATATCTACTGCCGGATCTGACACTGCATTTTAAAGATTGTAAAACCTTATTGTTTATTCCATATGCCCGTCCGAGCGGTATTTCATATGATCAGTATACGACGAAGGTAGCGGAAGCTTTTGCGAAGATCAATATTATTGTGAAAGGCATTCACGAATATGAGAATCCAAAGAAGGCCATCGAAAACGCTGAGGGCATTTTTACAGGTGGCGGCAATACTTTTTTATTGGTTTTTCAATTGTATAAAAACACGCTGATGACCGTACTGTCTGATGCTTTAAAAGAGGGAACGCCTTATTTGGGCTGCAGCGCAGGATGTAATATTACCGGTTTGACGATGCAAACGACGAATGACATGCCGATCATTTATCCGCCGAGTTTTGATACTTTGGGATTGGTTCCTTTCAATCTGAACCCGCATTATGTTGATCCGGATCCGCAATCAAAGCATATGGGTGAAACGCGCGAAACGCGAATCAAGGAGTTCCATGCATTCAGTACGGTTCCGGTTTTAGGATTGCGCGAAGGAAGTTGGCTCGATGTAAAGGGAGAAAAAATAATACTCAAAGGAAATTTATCCGCGCGTTTGTTCCGGCAAAATCAGCAGCCAGAAGAATTGGGAAGTGGCAGCGATTTGAGTTTTTTGGGACGACTGTAAATAAAAAAAGTCACCCCAAGAGAGCGACTTAACTAAAATTGTAAAGTAAAATTATACTTCCAATACGCTGTTTTCAGCACCTGCGAATTCGTTCCAGATGTATGAATCGGCTTCTACTTCGTTAACGAAAGCACCATCGATCACATATTTGAATTCGTAAGAAGCATCTTTGTTTACTTCAAAAACTCCTTTAAAGGTACCGTTTTTAAGTTTGCTTAATTCACCTTCTTTTGGATTCCAGTTGTTAAAATCTCCAACTACTGCAGCCGCGTTTGCTTCTTTTGCATCAACTGTAAAAGTCACTTTGCAAACCGGTTTTGTTTTTGTAAATTGTTTTTTAACTGACATAACTATTTCATTTTTAGAATTATGGGGCAAAGTAAACGAATTCATTGCAGGAAACCATAAACCTCAATACGATTTGAGAATATGGCAGAAACTATCCAAAAAACAAATCGTATTCTTAACATTTATGGTCCGGAATTCTGAATCCCGAAACAGAAAACGTTTTCGTTGTGAAGAGTTTTTATATAAAAAATCATCGATTTTCAGAGTGAAATGTGTATTCAACTGCAAAAATCGATGATAATAAAGGTCGGATTCAGAATATTTTATAATTGAGGACCGGCTTTGACTAAATTCAGTCCTTCGGCATTATCGGTATATTGCGCGAAGTTTTTAATAAATCTTGCCGCGAGATCTTCCGCTTTCCTATTCCACTCAGCGGCGTCAGCATAGGTGTTTCTCGGATCTAAGATATTGGAATCTACATCGTGGAGCACCGTTGGTACTTCAAAATTGAAGGTGGGAATCATTTTCGTTTCTGCTTTCTCGATCGACCCGTCTAAAATAGCGTCGATGATAGCGCGTGTATCTTTAATTGAAATTCTTTTTCCGGTTCCGTTCCAGCCTGTGTTGACCATATAAGCTTTGGCGCGGTGCTGCTCCATTTTTTTAACGAGTTCCTGACCGTATTGTGTTGGGTGCAATGATAAAAATGCTTTTCCAAAACAAGCTGAAAAAGTCGGTTGTGGTTCTGTTACACCTCTTTCAGTTCCTGCTAATTTAGCGGTGAATCCCGAAAGAAAATAATATTTGGTTTGCTCCGGTGTCAGTTTAGAAACCGGGGGCATGACGCCAAAAGCATCTGCTGTTAGAAAGATTACTTTGGTCGCGTGACCTGCTTTTGAAACCGGTTTTACGATATTGTGAATGTGATTGATCGGATAAGAAACTCGCGTATTCTGTGTCACCGAACCATCTTTAAAGTCGATTTTGCCATTCGCATCAACAGTTACGTTTTCGAGTAAGGCATCTCTTTTGATGGCTTCGTAAATATCGGGTTCGTTCTCCTTACTTAAATCGATCGTTTTGGCATAACAGCCACCTTCAAAATTGAAAACGCCTTCATTGTCCCAGCCGTGTTCATCGTCACCGATCAATTCCCGTTTAGGATCAGTTGATAAAGTGGTTTTTCCCGTGCCTGATAATCCGAAGAAAACGGCAACATCACCATCTTTTCCTTTGTTTGCCGAGCAGTGCATCGAAGCGATTCCTTTCAGCGGCAAGTAGTAGTTCATCATCGAGAACAAACCTTTTTTCATTTCGCCGCCATACCAAGTTCCACCAATCAATTGGATTTTTTCGGTCAGGTTGAAAGCGACATATACTTCAGAGTTCAATCCGTGAGCAGCGTAATCTTTGAATCCGGTTTTCGAAGCATTCATCACGATGAAATCCGGTTCGCCGAAACTTTCAATTTCTTCTTCGGATGGACGTATGAACATGTTTTTCACGAAATGCGCCTGCCACGCCACTTCCATGATGAAGCGTACTTTAAGTCTTGTGTTTTCATTTGCGCCGCAAAAAGCATCGACTACGAATAGTCTTTTACCTGAAAGCTGGTCGACGGTTGTATCTTTTAATGCGTTCCAAGTGTTTTGCGAAATCGGTTTGTTATCATTGACGGCTTTGTCGGAATTCCACCAAATGGTGTTCTCGGTAATACTGTCTTTGACAATGTATTTATCTTTGGGTGAACGTCCGGTGAAGTCTCCTGTCATTACGTTGACGGCTCCTAGTTCTGTTAATTGTCCTCTTTCGAAACCTTGCAAGGATGGTTTTAATTCTTCGCGGTATAAAAGGTCAAACGAAGGATTGTAAATAACTTCTGCTGCATTTTTGATTCCGTACTTTTCGAGCGAAATCGATTTCGTAATTTGAGCGTAATTATCCATAGAAATGAGTTTATGTAGCGTTTAAAATAAACGACAAAAGTAAAAATAATATTTTATGTAGATTTATATTCTCGAATTATTATCATTTTTTCCGCGAAAAATCGATGAACAGCCAAATCCAACCGATGATTAATAGCAATCCTCCAATGGGCGTAATGAATCCTATCGTTCTAAAATTGAAGGCATTCAGACTATCGGTAGCAAGCAGGTATATCGATCCAGAAAAAAAGACTATCCCCGTAACGACAAAATAGAAAATAATCTTTTTGGTTTTCGCTGCAATGCTGTTTGAGAGCGCAATAAATAGTAAAAACAAAGCATGATACATTTGATATTTAACGCCAGTTTCGAAAGTATTGAGCTGTTCAATGCTGAGCACTTCTTTCAAAGCATGCGCTCCAAAAGCACCTAAAATAATGGCGGTCATTCCTAAAAAAGCCGCAGTCGCAATAATTTTTTTGTCCATTTTTTTACTGTTGATACTAAGCCGTAAAATTATCTGTTAATAAGGAAACGTCAAAGGAATTTTGGGTTTTTTAGCCCCGATTACTTCACTTGACTTATATTTGTCAGCGGAGTTCAGTGAATGATGCGCAGTTGCAGCGAGAACCTTTTATGATGTAGTTCGGCGCAAAAGATTACCTCACAAGGTGAAATATTTTATATTTGTGTTCGGTCAGTTCGCATTCGCTCGGGTTAGAGAAAAGCGGGATGAAGCTCGTAATAAAAAAAATGTACATTTGTATTTTAAAAATCTAAAAAAATGAGAAAATTATTTTTTGTCGCCGCAGTTTTATGGAGCGGCATGATTCATTCCCAAAACAACGCTGTGAAATCAGGTGAGAAGTTGGTATATGCCGCATCCTATAATATGAGCGGATTGATGACGCAGCTCGCACAGGTCACGATGCAGACCGAAACCGTTAAAACATCAAAAAGCACTTTGCTGCATTTGGTTTGCGATGCCAAAACTTTCAGTAAATGGGATACTTTTTTTAAGATTCGTGACAGTTATGAATCGTATGTAAACCCCGCTACACTAAAGCCAAGCTTGTATAAAAGGGAAATTCTCGAAGGTACGTATACCAAAAAGGAGAAATATATTTTTAAAGGGAATACGATACAAAGCACTGTGAAAAGAAAAAATATGCCTGAAACCAAAAATTCTTTTCAGGTTAGTAGCTCAGCCAACGATGTGGTTTCAACAATTTATTTGTTGCGCAACGTCGATTTCAGCAAGATGAAACCCGGACAGACAAAATCATTCACAGTCGTTTTCGACGAGAAAGAAATGAGTGTTACTGCAAAATACATGGGTAAAGAAACCGTTAAAGCTGGAAATTTAGGTACAAAAGCATGCTATAAAATTTCGATCGGAGCCAAAACCAATAAACTTAAAGGCACTGATAAAAACATCATTTATCTTACCGCAGATGCTGCCAAAGTGCCTGCTTTGATCCAATTTAGCATCCCGGTGGGAACAGGACAACTAACATTAACTAACGCAACAGGAATATAATTATGAGAAAAGCATTCATTGTTCTAGCCTTTTTATTTGCATTACTAGGGATTGTATTTGCGATTTTACCGATGGGAACCTTAGGCATTCTGCCTATAGGATTATCCTTAGTTTTTGGTGGTTTGGCGTATTACAAATCCGCTGAAAATGATAAAGCCGTTCCCAAATGGTTGCTGATCGTAGCCGGATTGACATTGATTGTCGTGATCGCAAGAAGCATGATGCCGGATGAAGTCGACCAAGACGTTCAGTTCGATCAGCAAAAAGTGGAATCTCAAAAAGAAGACATTAAAGACCTTGAAGAACTTGAAGGAATAGAATAATCTCTTTTTTGATTTATAGTTTTAGCCACGGATTCACGAATGATTAAATTTTAATTTGTGTATTCGTGGCTAAAAAATTTGACCGATTTCATACCTTTGGAAACTATTTGCAAAAACCATGAGAAACATTCTGATTATTGGTGCCGGACGCTCCGCTTCTTCGTTGATTCAATACCTTTTAAATAAATCTGAAGCTGAAAGCCTGCATCTTACGATAGGCGATCTATCCCTCGAACTCGCACAGCGCAAAATCGATAACCACAAAAATGCGACCGCAATCGCGTTCGATATTTTCAACAAAACGCAACGCCAGATCGAAATAGAAAAAGCCGATATCGTGATCTCGATGCTTCCCGCTCATATGCATATAGAAGTGGCAAAAGATTGCATTACCTTCAAAAAGCATATGGTTACCGCTTCTTATGTAAGCGACGCCATGCAGGAACTCGACGCGGAAGCCAAAGCCAACAATCTGATTTTTATGAACGAAATCGGGCTCGATCCCGGAATCGATCACATGAGTGCGATGAAAGTCATTGATGAAATTCGTGAGCAAGGCGGCAAAATGATTTTATTCGAATCATTCTGTGGCGGACTCGTAGCACCGGAATCTGACAACAACTTGTGGAACTACAAATTCACTTGGGCACCAAGAAATGTCGTATTGGCAGGACAAGGCGGCGCAGCAAAATTCATCCAAGAAGGCACTTACAAATACATTCCATACCACAAATTATTCAGACGTACTGAGTTTCTAGAAGTCGAAGGCTACGGAAGATTCGAAGCTTA
Organism: Flavobacterium sp.; assembly: GCA_031425295.1. GTDB lineage: Bacteria > Bacteroidota > Bacteroidia > Flavobacteriales > Flavobacteriaceae > Flavobacterium. The sequence goes on from JANPJB010000112.1 coordinate 20,500, forward strand.
CGCCAACCGCGATTCGTTGAAATACCGTTCCGTTTACGGACTGGATAACGCACTGACTTTATACCGCGGCACAATACGCCGTGTCGGTTTCTCAAAAGCGTGGAATATGTTCGTGCAATTGGGCATGACCGACGACACCTACATCATCGACAATTCAGAACACATTAGCTACCGCGAATTCGTGAATTTGTTTTTGCCATTCCACCCGACGGATTCTGTTGAGATTAAGTTGCGTTTGCAGCTCGGTCTCGAACAAGATGATATCATGTGGGACAAGCTTGTTGAACTCGACTTATTCAACAAAAATAAAATCGTAGGACTAAAACATGCGACACCGGCACAAATTTTAGAGAAGATATTAACCGACAGCTGGACCCTCGAAGAAAACGACAAAGACATGATCGTAATGTACCACAAATTCGGCTACGAACTCATGGGTGTAGAAAAACAAATCGATTCTAAAATGGTCTGCATCGGCAACGACCAAACCTATACCGCGATGGCAAAAACCGTAGGATTACCTGTAGCGATAGCGGCGTTGCAAATCCTCAATGGCAACATCAAAACACCAGGCGTGCAGCTGCCGATCAACAAGGAAGTGTATCTGCCGATCCTGAACGAACTCGAAACCTTCGGCATCCATTTCAAAGAAACCGCAATGCCTTACGTGGGTTACAATCCTGATCATTTGGCGTTGTAGGTTTAGGAGCTTATTCCCGCTATCCGCTAACCAGAGCAAAACGAACTGACCGAACACAAATATAAAATATTTTACTTTGTGAGGTAATCTTTTCCTGCCTAAAGAAGTCAGAAAAAGGATACCGCTGCTATTGGGGCTAGGGCTTTTCATAAATCATGGCAATCTGTGATAATCCGTGAAATCTGTGTTTCATTTTCTACTTTACCTTTCATTCTAAAATCAAAATCTTATATTTGGTTTTAAATTCACACCCATGACGCGAGCGCAGCGACTGCATGAGTCCTTTAAAAACAATAACAAAGTCGAATGAAAATTAATTCCCTCCAAATAGAAATCGACGATTTGACTCGAGCCTTAGCGAATTGGCGAAGCAAATTAAAAGGAGCAAGCCCAGTGGGCTTGAGGTACACAAGCTTTAGCTTGTTTTACAGTTCTTTAAACAACGAGATATCATGAAGATAAACCAGTTGCAAATAGAGATAGATGGAATCGATAAAGAAATTCTGCGCGACCTGATGGAAGACGCTCGAAAACCCATCCTTCAAATTGCCAACAAAATCGGAATTTCCGGTGCGGCAATTCACCAACGCTTACGAAAACTCGAACAAGCTGGTGTGATTTCCGGATCAAAATTCATCGTCAACAACAAAGTTTTAGGTTACAGCACCATGGCTTTCGTAGGTGTTTATCTCGACAAAGCCGCCAAGAATTCGGAAGCCGTGCGGGAATTGAAGAAAGTTCCCGAAGTGCTCGAATGCCATTACACCACTGGAAACTGGTCGATTCTAATTAAGATCATCTGCCGCGACAACGAACACCTGATGCAGTTGCTGAACACGAAAATCCAAGCAATTGAAGGTGTTTCGAGAACAGAAACCTTTATTTCGTTGGATCAGCAAATCAACAGACAAATTCAGTTGTAAACTTCCAATACAAAAAAATTCCAAATTCCAAGGGTTTACGCTTGGAATTTGGAATTTAAATATTAAAATTTTGTTTCTTATCGTCGGTTCATATAAATCATTACATAATATAGTAACGTAGCCACCGAACCAATCGCTGCAACAACGTAGGTTCTTGCGGCCCATTTCAATGCATCTTTTGCTCCGGCTTGTTCTTCACGATTCAGCATCTGTTTGTTTTCGAGCCACGCTAAAGCACGATTACTTGCGTCATATTCTACGGGAAGCGTTATCAGTGAAAATAAAGTGGTCAACGCAAAAAGAACGATTCCCACCAATAACAATTGTGGAAAAGTACGCATCATCAAAATTCCACCGATCAAAACCCATTGGATATAATTCGACGCTACAGAAACAACAGGCACCAACTTCGAACGCATCTCGAGCCAAGAATAAGCGGTTGCATGTTGCACCGCGTGACCGCATTCGTGCGCTGCAACGGCTGCTGCGGCTGCATTTGTTTGATTGTAAACCGCTTCACTCAAATTGACGGTTTTATCAGCCGGATTGTAATGATCGGTCAATTGTCCTTCAACAGAAATGACCTTCACGTCTCTAATACCGTGATCTGCCAGCATTTTCTCTGCGATTTCTTTTCCGGACATGCCGTTTTGCAATTGTAGTTTCGAATACAATTCGAACTTGTTCTTGAGTCTGTTGCTGACCAACCAACTGACCAACATCAATAGACCTGCCAATATTAAATACATAGTTTGTTTGTTTTAAAAATTAAAAGTACAACTTCGCTGTCAATTTACAAGCCAATTTGGTTTGTGTTAACATTCGTGCAATTTTGTCAGTATCGTTTTGTCATGACTATGATCTGCATTGCAGTTTACATTATTTAAATCTTTAGCAAAGTTTAATCACTTTAATTCAGCTGTTTTATAGATTTTCCGAAAACAAGATCCCAAAAAGTCATAAACAAATAAAGTAGCAGGTGTAATTTGATTCTGGTTGCAGTGCGTAAAAAATAAAAATTAAATATTGTTTACAAACGCTAATGCACAAACAAACAAAACCGCCTCAAGTTTTGAGACGGTTTTTTTTCTTGCTTACTGCCACTAATGGAATAAACCGATAGTGGTTGGATTTATTATTGTTGAAAATGGAAAATCCAAAAAATCATATCGCCGAATTGTACATAATCACAATTAAAATTAATCATTTAGCCTCCAACTTTTTCCTTAGCGTCTGGATTTTGCTTTCGGTAACTTTTGATATAACCAACAATTTCTTTAACATAGCTTAATTTCTTTTCGAGAACGTCTGGATGCACAATTTCAGGCTTTCCGTTCGTAAGGTTACTGATTTCTGGATCCGCCATCGCGTAAGTATAAAAAGTATTAATCAAAACCTCATCCATTCTGAAATACTTTTCATAGGCTAATATCGATTTTACGATTAGTTCCTTGTTTTTGACTTCCTGCTGTGGATATAAATTGATGAAATACCAAAACGCTTGTTTGAGGTGGTTGTTCTGCAGCAAATACAATGCATTTTCCCAATTGTAAGGCTTTGGATACATAAGCGCTCGATATTTGGCATCTTCTAAAACATGCTTGAATTCCTTTCCAGTTTTGATTGAATCCCCAGAATATTCCATGCCTTTCTCACTAAGATCAGCGAACCAGTCTAATACCTCAGCAGTTGCCTGTGCTTTTTTCACCTGTTCGTTATCGGTATTGCTTTCCTGCGAATAACATAAACCTACAATACAGCAACAGGCAATCATGAGTCCTTTTTTCATAGCTTGATATAAATAATTGATTCCTCTGGACAACCAAAGGAGTCAGTTATCGTATTTTTATTAATTATTTCTTTTCACTTCGGAGAGCGATGCTGAAAGCGCGTCGATTTTAGCTTCAACGGATTCCAAACGAGATTCTGAAAATTTTATCTTTTCATCCATTTTCTTAAGGATGTTAATGTAATCACCATTGTGAACACCAACCACTGTATTGGTCATCTTAGCCCCAGCGTCTAGATTAGTATCCCATGAACGTCCGATAGCTAATTTGAAATCTTCTACAGTCATGTGCTCTGGATGAACAGCAATTCCAAATCCAGGAATAATACTTTTCCCAACAATGTAATCACCACTTCGCACTGCACCCATAATTTTAACGGGGATTTGCCCCATAAAGGCAACATTATTTCCTTTTTCATTCATTCCAGCTTTAGGCACATTTCCCAATACAATAGGGCGGTGAGAGATTCCCATGACTTGTTCTGCATTGGTCAGGTCTTTAGTGATTTTTCCGCCTTTTACAGCCACAACATCACCGGCGCTGATTACTTCATTCGGATCTACTCTTTCTAACCACTCCGCATAATCCCCATTTCCTGAGCTGTATTCCACACCAATTTGAAGGTATGATTCTGCTGCTTCTTTTGCTGTTTTTCTGATTTCTGGGAAGATCTGAGACTTATCCAATCCTTTGAAAGTTGCATAAAGATTGTATAAAAAAACTGGATCTAGATACTGAGCTGCCCATTCGTCAATTGATTGTGCTTTCACAGCGCCCATACGCCATCCTGTTTTATCCGTAAACTCGACAAAACTATTTTCGCTATCAAGTATATTGGACTGATCGGCAAAGGAGAATGTTGGGAACTGGAAACCGCTGCCTAAGACATCGCAACCAAAACTTAAGTTGGTTGGTAGTGCAGGTACAATGGTAATAGCACTGCCAAATCCTGGCACACAAACATCTTCGACTCCGATATCTACACACAAAGGGCCAATTGTTACAGGAAGGCTTAGTGCAGAATTCAATTGTTGAAAAATCAATTGAGACAATTGTTCTGAAAGTCGACATGCCGATGCCGCAATGGCCAGCGCATCGTCAGTGTCTGGCACCAGCATTTCGGCTAAGAACTGCCCATCTGCCGTACCGATGCTGCCATCAAACAGGGCTTTGATAGAACTAAATTTATCAGGACCAAATCCCTGACCTACGAATACGCGCAATCCAGAATCGATAGCGTCGAATCCGCCACCACGTTTAGTTGCATTTTTTCCCAAAGTAATTTTTATACCATCACCAGTCCCATTATTGGTATTTTCAAAAACGGCAACGTATTTGCCGTCAGGAACATTGTCCTTTACATTCAATCGCTTTAGGTCAATCTCTCTTGCAAATAGTGTATCGGTTACAAAGACATTTTTTTCGAAAGTGGCGTTCTTTTTAACTAATAAAGAACCCGTTAGCGAAGTTGGCGCCATGTTATTAACGTTCAATGCACTTTGCAAAGTAGTAATCCCATCTACATTTAATGTTCTATCTACATCTAATAAGCCTGTAAGATTTGTAGCCTTGTTATTTGCGACGGTAAAATTTCCATTGTTGATGGTCGCTCCACTTACCGTATTTAAAAACACATTTCTTTTAACATAAAGGTCATTGCTTGACAAGTTATTGGAGATGTTGATGTCGCCATCTTTCGTAATTCTTAACCGTTCCAAATTGTTGGTAACCATTACCAAGTCTTTGTAATCCGTTGTCCCGAGTTTGTCAACAAACGGATTAGAAGCAGAATTTCCCTGAAGTGACCAAACGTTTGCCGGAACTCCCGCTGTTGCGCCACGATTATCGCTATCTGAGGCAGCAATACCAATATCGTTTGTAAATTGAGATAGTCTAGTAGGCTTATTTTTTAAATCATCATAATTTCCACTAAATCCGTTTTCTGCAGTACGAGCACTTAATGCATATGGAACACTAAGAAACTCGCTAATGCCAACAATGCTGAAATCAGAACCACCTTTTGGATCTGTAGCAGTTTTTATATAGTAAGCGCCATCAGTCCATTCGATTTTTGAAAATTGTCCCGAGACGATTTCGCCTGCTCCAATTTCAAAACTGATTAAACCATTTTTGTTGGTTGCCGCAGCATGATTTTCTACATAAACTGCGTCTCCAGTTCTACTTCCTTTAAGAATGCTAATCTGAACGGTCACATTCTTTTCGGTAAGTAACGCGCCATCAACATCTCGGATAATTGATTGATAACTCATCCTATTTGGTGCCTGAGCAAAACTTGCTGAAACACATAAAAATATTGCTAATAATGATATTATTTTTTTCATCGTTTAATTTTTTATGATTTGAAATGTTTTAACTTGTACACCATCAATACTGATCTCCACGAAATACACGCCTTGAGAATAATACAGCATAGGAATTACAATAGATTTAGTGTGCATTGTACCTTCGGAAAGCCGTTTCCCTGATACAGAATAAAGTACATAAGAAAAGACACCTTTGACGTTACCATCAATTTGTACGGTCACTAAGTCTTGTGTTGGATTAGGAAATGCAGTAAAATTAAGATTTGAATAAAGGTCAACTTTCTTTTGGAAAACTGATTTGACTTCGTAGGCATATTGAACGCCGTGAAAACTTGATGCTTCTGTGCCTTCATCGGCATTGTAATGTACTTGACCCACGGAATATGAGGTACTACCCCTACTTCCCGAAGCATCGCCTCCAGAGGTGGCGACGGCATCCTGACCATACATACTAACGACGGCAAAAAGCAATAGTGCCGCCTGCATTGGTTTTTTCATAATTTGAAGGTTTAAGAGCCAATAAGACACGCATGCAGGGGGCGGATGAGCGTATAGTTAAAGTGCTGGTTTATAACGACAATTTAAGAATTGAAACAGAACTCTGTTAAATATTTCAAAATTTTCGATGAAATGTTTAATTATTCTGTTAAAATGCGTTGTAAGCGCTATGTTATTTAGATAAATCGAATTCGTCTTATAATCTGAAAATTAAAAGAGAAGAAATTGATGTTTGAAAACATACAACTCAAAATTGATCATTCGTTAATACGCTAGAAATATCATAGTTAGTCTTTAAATTAAGTGAAGTGGGAGCAACATGCAAAGCGAAAATTTAGATGCCACTATGTTACCCTACCAAATTAATAATCTTCCCAGGAACAATTATAACTTTATTTGGAGTTCTACCCTCCAATTGTTTGATGGTGCGCTCGTCTTGCATGACGATTTCCTCAATCTGGGCGGTGGTTAAATCGAGCGGCAATTCGAGTGTGAAGCGCATTTTCCCATTGAACGACACCGGATATTCTTTGCTGCTCTCAACCAAATGTTTCGCATCGAACATCGGAAACGTTACGGTTGAAATTGTATCTTGATTTCCTAATTGATTCCACAATTCTTCAGCGATATGCGGCGCGTAAGGTGAAATCAAAACTGCCAATGGCTCGAGTATTTGACGCTCATGACAATTTTGTGCGGACAATTCATTGACACAAATCATAAACTGGCTCACTGAAGTATTGAAAGAGAAATTAGTAATGTCCTCGCCTACTTTCTTGATTGTTTTATGAAGCGTCTTCAAACTGTCTTTGGAAGGTTCGTTGTTCGTTACAATCAAGCCATTGTCGTCGAAATACAAACGCCACAGTTTTTTAAGGAAACCGAAAACGCCAGTGATCCCTGCAGTATTCCATGGTTTGGCTTGCTCGAGTGGGCCGAGGAACATTTCGTATAGTCGTAAGGTGTCGGCGCCGTATTCTTCACAAATATCATCGGGCGTTACAACATTATATTTGGATTTGGACATTTTTTCGACTTCGCGACCGACGATATATTTGCCGTTTTCTTCGGTTATGAAAACCGCATCTTTATAGTCAGAATATAATGGATGATTCTTGAAGGCTTCAGTATCTAATTCATTTGTAATTTCATTAATAAGAGAAATATCGACGTGAATTGGCGTAAAAGGATTTGAAGAAATTAGACTTTCGACAACTGCTGAATTTAATCTTATCGTCTCTTCAATAAGTACATTCTTTACCTGATCATTTATTTCACTTAAATATTTTTCTTCATTTTTAATCTTTTCAAAAACATTTTTAGAAATAAATATCTTTTTTGAATTAGGGCTTAGATCAAATTCATACCGAAATACTAAAGCACTCATCCCCAAAATCATCCCCTGATTAATCAACTTCTTAAACGGCTCTTCCGTCGGAGCGAAACCTTTGTCTTTCAGAAACTTGTTCCAGAACCGCGAGTACAACAAATGTCCGGTCGCGTGCTCACTGCCACCGATGTATAAATCTACATTCTGCCAATAATCCAAAGCTTCTTTGCTGGCGAATTTGTTTTCATTGCGCGCGTCCATGTAACGCATCCAATACCAAGAGCTTCCCGCCCAGCCCGGCATCGTATTAAGTTCTAGAGGAAAAACAGTTTTATTATCGATCAAATCGTTGGAAACAACTTGATTCAAATTTGTGTCCCAAGCCCAGTTGGTCGCATTACCTAATGGCGGTTGTCCGTCTTCGGTTGGTAGATATTTTTCAACTTCGGGTAAAACGATTGGTAGGTATTTCTCATCGATCATTTGCGGCAAACCATCTACATAATAAACCGGGAACGGTTCGCCCCAATACCGTTGTCTTGAAAACACAGCATCGCGCAAACGGTAATTCGTTTTGCCTTTGCCGTGGTGTATTTTTTCGAGTTCTTCAATGGCTTTTTTCGTTGCTCCTTTGTAGTTGAGTCCGTTTAGGAAATCTGAATTCGCGATCTCCACATGATCTTTAGAACCATACGCTTCCTGCGAAATATCAACATTCGCAAAAATATTCTTGATTGCTGGCATGCCGTTTTGTCCTTTGAAGAAATTTGCAAACGCATAATCGCGTTCATCGCCACAAGGAACAGCCATTACAGCACCGGTTCCGTAACCTGCAAGTACATAATCGCCAATCCAGACCGGAATCAGTTCTTTGGTGAATGGATGTTCTGCATACGCACCGGTAAAAACGCCTGAAATGGTTTTGACATCCGCCATTCTTTCGCGCTCAGAACGTTTTGAAGTGGATTCGATATATTGTTCAACCGCCGCTTTTTGCTCTTGTGTTGTAATCTCTGCTACCAATTCGTGTTCTGGTGCCAACGTCATAAAAGTGACTCCGAAAATCGTATCCGGTCTCGTTGTGAACACTTCTATTTGGGATTTGGAATTTGGAACTTGGAATTTCACCATAGCGCCCACCGATTTCCCAATCCAGTTGCGCTGACTTTCTTTGATGCTCTCACTCCAATCAATTGTATCTAAACCTTGCAGCAAACGTTCGGCGTAAGCGGAAATGCGCATGCTCCATTGGGTCATTTTTTTGCGTATTACCGGATGGCCACCGCGTTCTGAAACACCGTTGACGATTTCATCATTGGCGAGTACAGTTCCAAGCGCCGGACACCAGTTGACCTCTGTTTCAGCCAGATATGTCAAACGATAATGCAGTAAGATTTTTTGCTGCTGTTCTGTTGTAAAAGAATTCCATTCTGATGGGAAAAAGATGTCGACATTGTCATCGCAAACAGCATGAACAGTCGCATTCCCAGCTTTTTGAAAAATTGAAATCAACGTCGAAATGTCTTCGGCGCGGTCGGTTTCTTTGTTGTACCATGAGTTGAAAAGCGCAATAAAAATCCATTGCGTGTGTTTGTAATAATCGGCATTGGAGGTCCTTACTTCACGGCTCCAATCAAACGAAAATCCGATTTTGTCAAGCTGTTCGCGATACCGTGCGATGTTTTCTTTTGTTGTTTTATCGGGATGCTGCCCGGTTTGGATGGCGTATTGTTCTGCTGGCAATCCGAAACTGTCGTAACCTTGCGGGTGCAATACGTTGAAACCTTGGTGGCGTTTGAATCGCGCATAAATATCAGAAGCGATGTAGCCCAGCGGATGTCCGACGTGCAAGCCTGCTCCGGATGGATAAGGAAACATGTCAAGAACATAATATTTGGGCTTTGCTGAAGAATTACTGGCAGCGAAAGTTTGGTTTTCTGCCCAGTATTTTTGCCATTTGGCTTCGATTGCGTTTGGATTGTATTTCATTCGACTTCTATATTGTTTTTTTAAGGACTCATGCCGTTCGCTGCGCTCGAGTCATTGTTGATGTTGCCACAAAGGCGCCAAGTCACTAAGTTTTTTTCTTGCAGAGACGCAGAGGCGCTAAGCTTATTTAATCGTTGTTTTTAGTTGAGTCGCACGATGCTGTTGGCAGCAAAATACGCTCTAAAATTAGCCCCGATTGCAGTGGTTATCCTTTCGTGCCGGGGTTCGGCGCAAAAGATAGGAACGGAAAGCGGGACTGCGGTTCTTGGGAAAAACAAATATACTGCTCCTAAACCCGAGCGACAGCGAACTGACGCAGTAAACCGGAAGCAAATTTACGTTTATTGTACGAAAGACAAAACTTTGGGCATTAGAAACTGTGATTAAAGAAATTGTTTGTTATTTTTACGCCATAATTACAACATTTATGAGTGATTCTTTCGAAAAGTTTCAAAAGCGCCGGCTGATTTCTTCTTATTTTTCGGTCGTACTGAGCATGTTTCTCGTACTTTTTCTTTTGGGTATTTTGGGTTTTTTTGTGATCAATTCTAAGAAATTGTCGGACGATTTCAAGGAAGAGATTGTGATGACCGTTTTCTTTAAAAGTGAAGCAACCGATAGTGTCACCACCGCTTTTGCGAACGAATTGAAAATGGCGCAGTTCGTAAAATCGAGTGATTATGTAACAAAAGAACAAGCGGCGAAACAGCATACGGATGTGATTGGTGAAGATTTTATGACGTTTTTGGGGGCGAACCCGTTGCAAAACTCGTTTGATATTCACCTTAAAGCGGACTATATCGATGCGGAAAATATTCGAAAGATTGAAAGTCGATTTCGCGCCAACGAAATGATTTCCGACGTGGTATATGATAAACAACTTGTGAATTTGGTCAACGACAACATCAATAAAGTGAGCATGTGGATTCTGATCATCAGCAGTATTTTGGCCCTTGTTGCAGTGTTGCTGATCAACAGTTCGATGCGACTTTCCATATACTCGAACCGATTTATCATCAAGACGATGCAGATGGTCGGCGCAACGAAATCGTTTATCCGTAAGCCATTTATCTGGCAGAGCATCCGATTGGGATTCATCGCAGCGGTTTTGGCGGTTATTGCTTTGATTGGCACGTTGTTTTACATCAATACAAATTTTCCAGGCTTGGATATTATGGGTGATCAATTACTGATCGGCATGGTGCTCTTCGGCGTGCTGGCGTTGGGGATTTTGCTGTCATGGATCAGTACTTTCTTTGCGACGCAGCGTTTTTTGAATTTGAGAACCGACGATTTGTACTAGATTTTGGGGTTTGGATTTTGGAATTTTATAATGGAAATTTAGTAGACTATGAAAGAAAAAGAGCAGCAAAAACAAGAATTTCTTTTTGATAAGATCAATTATAAAATCCTTTTGATTGGGATCGCGGTAATTGCTTTAGGCTTCATCCTGATGTCGGGTGGCGGAAGCGACGACCCAAATGTCTTTAACGAAAGTGTGTTTGATTTTAGAAGAATCCGTTTGGCACCAACAACGGTATTGATTGGATTTGGGATTACGATTTATTCGATTTTAAAAAACCCGAAGAAAGCTAATTAACGGCCCACATCTTTCGGGATTAAATCTACATATCCAAATTAAATTCTAAAATCTCCAAATGAATACCCTACAAGCACTGATTCTCGCCATCATCGAAGGCATCACAGAATTTCTACCCGTTTCTTCTACCGGTCATATGATTATCGCGAGTTCATTCTTTGGAATCGAGCACGATGAATTCACCAAATTATTTACGATTGTCATTCAACTCGGTGCAATTTTGTCGGTCGTGGTTTTGTATTTCAAACGGTTTTTTCAGACTTTGGAATTTTATTTTAAACTGTTTATTGCTTTCATTCCGGCCGTTGTATTTGGATTATTGTTCAGCAAAAAGATCGATGCTTTACTTGAAAATCCTGTCACAGTTGCCGTTTCATTATTGCTCGGCGGAATCCTATTATTGAAAGTCGATGATTGGTTCGGCAATTCCGAAAATACGGAAATCACTTATGCTAAAGGTTTTAAGATCGGTTTGTTCCAATGTGTGGCAATGATTCCAGGGGTTTCTAGAAGCGGCGCGAGTATCGTTGGTGGTATGTCGCAAAACCTCTCGCGTACGGCTGCGGCGGAATTCTCATTCTTTTTGGCGGTTCCGACCATGCTGGGTGCAACAGTCAAAAAATGTTACGATTATTATAAAGAAGGGTTTGTATTGACGAACGACCAAATCAATTTACTCATTATTGGAAACGTTGTCGCGTTTATAGTAGCGCTACTAGCGATTAAAAGCTTTATCGGCTACTTGAGCAAAAACGGATTTCAGATTTTTGGTTACTACCGCATTATCGTTGGATTGGCTTTGCTGCTGATTCACTTTTTCATTCATCCTTTGAGCGTAATCTAATGACGGGCGAAGATTTTCAAAACGGACAAATTTTACTCATCGACAAGCCCTTGCATTGGACATCCTTTCAAGCGGTCAATAAAATGAAATGGGTGCTCAAAAGCAAACTCAACCTGAAGAAAATCAAAATCGGACATGCCGGAACACTCGATCCTTTAGCGACGGGATTGTTGCTCGTGTGTACCGGAAAATTTACCAAAAGAATTACAGAACTTCAAGGTCAGGCGAAAGAATATACAGGCACATTTCATGTCGGAGCAACAACGCCTTCGTACGATCTCGAAACTCAAATCGACCATACTTTTCCGACTTTACACATTACTGACGAATTGATTCGTGAAACCGTCAAACAATTCATAGGCGAAATCGACCAAAAACCACCAATATTTTCTGCAATCAAAAAAGAAGGCGTTCGTTTGTATGAACACGCGCGCGCCGGAGAAACGGTAGAAATCGCTTCAAGAAAAACGACAATCCATGAGTTTGAGATTACTAGCATCGCGCTTCCGGAAATTGACTTTCGGGTGGTTTGCAGCAAAGGAACTTACATCCGTTCGCTGGCTTATGATTTTGGCAAAGCTTTAAATTCGGGCGCACACCTAACCGTTTTACGCCGCACAAAAATTGGAGATTACGATGTGAAAAACGCGATGGATGTTACCTTGTTTGAAGATTCAATTGTTCGCACTGCAACATAAGTTCAACGATCTCATTTTGCGTACTGATGCCTTTGTCATGCAGATACCATAACTGCAATTCCTTTTTAGCGGTTTCGTCAATCACACCATATTGTTGTTTGTAGCTTTTGATCAGTTGGGTCGCTCCTTTTGGTCTCGGCCCCCAACTCCCGAGTACTTTTTCAGCGCTCGTCTCAAGCACAATTAGTTTTGGAATCGCTTGACTTTCGTTGGTCAAGAATTGATTCATTAGCGCTTCATTTTCATCACGAAAAACAATCTTGAAGTCAATGTGTTTCGAAAAAGTAACCATCTTATTCATAATCGGCAGCAATTGCGCAGCATCGCCACACCAACCTTCGGCCAAAACCAGCCAAATGTAATGCTTCTTGAGGTGCAACAATTTTTGAATATTGTCTTCCGTAATTACAATTTTCTTGTCGAGGCGGTTCATTCTGGCTTCGTTGAGCTCGGTGTATTGCAATAAATCTTCCGTTTGTACTTTTCCTGTAACCTCTCCAAGAGCTAATGTTTCAGTAACAATGGAGCGGTACTTGGCGTAGGAATGACTGTTCAATAAAGCTTGGGCAACGACAACTTTCATGATGTTCGATTTTAGTACGGTAAAGTTACCGATAATAACAGTAGCATTCGTTGATTTATGTTACTTCAAAAGCGTTAAAGTGCGCCAAAAGTTCTGATATCTTTTTTTAAAAGAATATTTCACGAAAAAAGAATATAACTATATTTGCACAACTCAATAAACAAAGTAATGAAGTACAAAAGAATTCTTCTAAAATTAAGCGGTGAAGCATTGATGGGCGACCGACAGTACGGAATCGACCCAGCCCGTTTGGCCGAATATGCGGATGAAATCAAACAAATCCATGCGCAAGGCGTTCAGATTGCCATTGTCATTGGAGGCGGGAATATTTTTAGAGGAATTGCAGGAGCCAGCAACGGGATGGATCGCGTTCAAGGTGATTACATGGGAATGCTTGCGACAGTCATCAACGGCATGGCGCTACAAGGCGCACTTGAAGACAAAGGCATGCTGACCCGTTTGCAGACCGCTTTGAAAATTGAGGCGATCGCAGAACCTTACATTAAAAGAAGAGCGGTGCGCCACCTCGAAAAAGGACGCATTGTTATTTTTGGCGCCGGCACCGGGAACCCATACTTTACTACGGATACTGCTGCGGTGCTGCGCGGTGTTGAAATACATGCCGATGTGATTTTGAAAGGTACGCGTGTTGATGGTGTATATACTTCCGATCCCGAAAAAGATCCTACAGCGACGAAATTCGATTCGATATCATTCGAAGACGTGCTGAAAAAAGGGCTAAACGTGATGGATACGACCGCTTTTACATTGAGTCAGGAAAACGCGCTGCCGATTGTTATTTTCGATATGAACAAAAGAGGCAATTTATTGAAAATCTGTAACGGTGAAAATATAGGAACCGTAGTAAATGTTTAGCATTTAGTTTGTAGTTGTTGATTCATAGCATTGACCGACAACCATCAACAATCAACTTAAAAGATATGACTGAAGAAATTGAATTTATCATCGACAGTACCAAAGAATCTATGAATGGTTCGATCGCGCATTTGGAAAAATCCTTTTTAAACATCCGCGCCGGAAAAGCCTCACCAGCGATGTTGGGAAGCGTATTTGTAGATTATTACGGTTCACAAACGCCATTGGCTCAAATCTCGAATCTTAACGTTCCCGATGCGAGAACGATTACAATCCAGCCTTATGAAAAAAACATGTTGCAGCCCATTGAAAAAGCGATTATGGTGGCCAATATTGGTTTCAATCCGATGAATAATGGCGATATCATTATCATTTCTGTTCCGCCACTTACCGAAGAGCGCAGACGCGATTTGAGCAAACAAGCCAAAGTGGAAGCGGAAGACGCCAAAATCGGAATTAGAAATGCGCGGAAAGATGCGAATACAGAAATCAAAAAATTAGAGAAAGAAGGCACATCGGAAGATATCTGTAAAACCGCCGAAGACGAGGTTCAAAACCTGACCAATGCGTTTATCAAAAAAATCGACGAACATCTCGTGCTCAAGGAAGCCGAAATCATGAAAGTCTAAATGCATACAATATCAAAAAATCCGTCGCGTTACTTAACCAGACGGATTTTTTCTTTTAGCTATTTTTATTAATGATCCGCTTTTGAAACCAAACCATGAAAAAACACTGTTGGCTATTGTTGTTGTTTTCGCTTGTAAGCCAAGCGCAATTTCATGTCAATGGCATCATCAAAGACAGTGACACCAAAAAGCCATTGCCATTTGCTTCGATTGTGCAAAACGGAAATTACAGCATCAGCGATGTTGATGGAAAGTTTTCGATTACTGCTGCAACAAAGATTTGGGATTTAAAATTCTCTTATGTAGGTTACGCTAGCGCTGAAGTCACCATGGATGACGACAAGAAATTCTATACCATCTTATTAATTCCTGCATCGAATGATCTAAATGAAGTGGCGGTTTCCAATAACAATCCCGCGCTCGAAATCATCCGAAAAGTCATCGCCAACAAAACCCAGAACAATCCACTTCAAAAACTCAAAAGCTTCGAGTTTAAAGCCTATAACAAACTACTGATTACTGCAAATCCCGATTCCATTGATGGCAGAATCGATACGGTTTTCATTAAAAAGTTGTTTAAGAAAAGAGCCGTCAAAATTGATTCGTCAGATTATAAATTCAAAAAAATAATCGCAAGGCAGCATTTGTTTCAGACCGAAAAGGTGTCGCAGTTTCAATACAACGGCAAAGGCTTTAAGGAAACGATTCTCGGCACGAAAATGTCGGGCTTTAAAAGTCCGATTTATGAAATTCTGGCGTTCAACCTGCAGTCATTTTCGATCTATGACAACCAATACGAACTCTTTGAAACCCAGTACAACAGCCCGATATCGGATTATGCTTTCCGGCAGTACCGCTTTAAAATCCTCGACAGCACGATGATTCAGGACCGAAAAACCTACATGATTTATTTCAAAAATAAGAAGAAAAACAAAGCTGCCGGACTCGAAGGTGTATTGTATATTGATGCCGAAAATTTTGCGATCGCCAAAGCCATCATGCGCATCAAAGGACTTTTAGATGTTAGCGGTACGCACGAATTTGAATACATTTCTGATCAAAAAATCTGGTTTCCGGTGCATAAGGTTTTCAAAACCGTAAAAGGAAAAAACAACTACGACATCAAGATTTTGGGCGAAACGCTACCGTTCGACGCCGACGACAACCCGAGCGATGACAACCGTAAAAAAGTAGCCTCCGATTTTACGTATTTGCTGTCGGAAAGTAGTATGTTCGATATGCATCACAACATTCCTGTCGATATCCGGAATCCGTTTTTATTTATGGAAGTTAAAAAAGACGCGTCCAAACAAAACGAGGATTTCTGGAACCGCTACCGCAAAGATACCTTAGACTTGCGCAGCCAGCGCACTTATGTAGCACTCGACAGCCTTGTTGCCAAAAAAAGAATTGAAAAAAGATTGTTTGTCGGCAGAAAAGTACTCAATGGTTATGTGCCGTTCGGCTTTTTCGATCTCGACCTGCGGTATCTGATCAGCTACAACAATTATGAAGGTTTTCGCTTTGGTTTGGGCGGCAAAACAAGCGAACAGTTTTCGAAGATTTTCCGTATCGATGGCTATACCGCTTATGGCACCAAAGATGGGCGTTACAAATACAATCTCGGTGCTGCTATCCGCATCGGAAACCATTCGAGTACTTGGATTGGCGGTTCTTATACCGATGATATTCGGGAGATTGGTAGCACTTCTTTTGCGGTCGATAAAAGGGTTTTTAAATTGTATAATCCGCGACCAATCAACGTCAGCACTTTTTACGGCTATCAAAGTTGGCGGGCTTATTTTGAAACGAAATACATTCCCAAAACCGAGAGTATCGGACAGTTGAGCTACGCGCGGATTGAGCCTAAATTTAATTATTTGTACAATCTCGACGGCAAAACATATCGGGTTTTCAACATGACCACAGCGCAATTCTCGTTGCAATGGAATCCGTTCAGCGATTATATGCAAACTGAAGACGGACGGCTGGAAGTGGAAAAACGCTTTCCGAAATTCACCTTTCAATTCACGCAAACCGTTCCGAAATGGTTCAACAATGATTTTACATTCGGCAAAATCGATTTCCGTACAGAATACGAAAAAAAGTATCTCAACGGTCAAAAAACTTCTGTGCTGCTCGAAGCCGGCTATGCGTTTGGCGACGTTCCGTTGACGCATTTGTACAGTACTTCGCCAAACAGTTTGACGAACGACAAAATTTTGCAACGGGTCACGATAGCGGGGAAAAATAGTTTTGAAACGATGTATTTCAATGAGTTTTTCTCTAGTGAATATGTTACACTCCAAGGAAAACATGCGTTTCGGAAAGTCAGCATTTCGAGAAAGATAAAACCGCTGTTTGTTCTTGTAACCCGAATGGCATTTGGCGATATGCAGAAAAAAGAGCAGCATGTCGGTTTTGAATATAAAACCATGGAGCAGGGCTATTTCGAATCAGGGCTTGAAATTAATCAGATTTACAGCGGATTTGGGATTGTTGGGTTTTACCGTTATGGACCGTATCAGTTAGCGCGGTTTGAAGATAACATCGCACTCAAATTATCGTTTGTTTGGGATTTGGGGTTTTAAGGTTTTCAATGGCTTGAAACGTACTTAAGTCCGATAATCGATGCAATCAAAGTGCTCAAAAAGAAAATCCTCCAAAAAGTCGCCGGTTCTTTAAAAACCAATACCCCTACAATCACCGTTCCCACTGCGCCAATGCCTGTCCAAACAGCGTAAGCAGTTCCGATCGGTAGGGTTTGCGAGGCCTTATACAACAGCATCATGCTGATCGCAAGCGAGATAAAAAATCCGAACAACCATAAGTTCGACACGGAGCCAGAAGTTTCTTTGGCTTTTCCAAGACAGGTGGCAAAACCTACTTCAAAAAGTCCGGCTATGATCAGCAGCAGCCAATTCATTATGGTTTTAAGATTAGTACCGACGGCACATTGGTAAGCCAAACACTTTGAGAATCGACTAATTTTTTCCAACTCTCTAGACTAATGATCATCAAATCCTGTTTCGACAGAAACTCTTTTTTCATGATTCGGTCATGCAGTAGCGTCATATTGTCGGGATATTTTTCCTCTAACGAATGCAAAGCGCTTTCGAGCACGAAATTACTCTTGACCATACTGTTGCTATCCAAAACGGAGATATTCGAATTATTGTTGTAGATCAGTTTCTGGCAATAATCCATCAGAAAAGTGTCTTCGGAGAAAAATAGCGGAATGAAGACGTTTTTAACTTCCTGCAAATCTTTGTCGATCAATATCCCGAGCGGCATCTTACTTTTAGAGATGATTTGACGTGTTCTTTCATCAAATGGAGAATTCTCGAACAAGCCTTCTTTTCCGGTAAACTTATCGATCAGACGATCCGGATTGATGATTCTCGTTGTGAATCCGAGTACTTTTCCAAGCAATGTCCCTTCAAAAATAGATTTCCCCAAACCAACAAGCAATAAATCGTAATCGCCCTGGTTCGCGATATCAGCAATGTCGGTTTCGATGTCTACTGTTGCTTTGAATATCGTGGTGATTTCCTGCTGCAGTAATTTCGACTCTTCTAAAATCGGTGTAAATCGTTTCCGCTCCTGCTCTTCGAGGTTGTACGAATGCATTTCATCACTCAACGACAAATGCATCGCGGTTACACTCGAGGATTCTTTCTGTTTTCTGACCAAACTATGGGCAAGACGCAGTAGTGATTTCCCTTTTTCGTTGTTTCCAAAAGAGATCAGTATTTTGTATTTGTGCTCGCTGTCAGCCAAATCTTCGGGTATAAACACATCTTTCGATTTCCAAAAATAGTTGATTAAGTCTAAAGCCGGGCCCGTCATAAATGTGGTAACAAGCGCCATAATCACCATCATCGTGAAAATTTCTGAAGTCAAAACACCTAAATCGAAACCAATGTTAAGCACAACAAGCTCCATCAAACCGCGCGTGTTCATCAAAGCACCGATGGTTAAACTGTCCTTCCAGCTTTGTCCGACAAATTTCGCTGCGATGGCGCTTCCGACAAACTTTCCAATGACGGCGACAAGAATGATGAACCCGGTGATTTTCCATAGGTACGGGTCATTAATGAGTCCGATTTGTGTACGCAATCCGGTGAAGACAAAAAACAATGGCAGCAATAGAATTACTGAAACATCTTCGACCTTATTGATAAAAATAGCGCGAAACTTTGCAATGTCTGGCATAATTGCTCCGGTCATGAAAGCCCCGAACAACGCGTGGATGCCGATGATTTCAGTAATGTATGATGATAAAATCAATGTCAGAAAGAAAATAGCAACGACAGGTTTGTTGAGTTTGTTTTTGGTACTGTATAAATCGCCAATGCGTTTCAAGAATGGTTTTACGACGAATATCATCATCAAAACGTACGCTAAGGCAAGTCCGATAATGTATAATGAACTCACGAACGAGCCTGCTTTGACAATCGCAATAACTGCCGCCAAAATACACCAGGCTGTGATATCATCTGTTGCGGCGCAAGTGATGACAATCGTTCCGATTCGGGTTTTGTGAATGCCGCGTTCTTGAACTATTCTCGCCAAAACTGGAAATGCCGTGATGCTCATCGCGATTCCCATGAAAAGACTAAATGATAAAAATTCGACGCCGACTGGCGCAAAACGATGGTAGACAAAATAAGCCAGTCCGATTCCGAGTGCAAATGGAATAATGATACTCGCGTGACTAATGACTAAGGCCTCGTTTGCTTTGTTTTTTAGTACTTTTAAATCGAGTTCCATGCCGATGACGAACATAAACAAGATCAAACCGATCTGACTCAAAAACTGCAGATTCCCTAAAGACGCTACAGGAAATAAAGCACTTGAAAACTCCGGAAAATACATGCCGACCAACGATGGCCCGAGTACGATTCCCGCTATAATTTCACCAATAACACTAGGCTGCCCAATCTTTCGAAAAACCCAGCCAAAAAAACGAGCGACAATTATAATGGTGATGATTTGCGCCAAAAGAATTGCCAATGGATGCTGCACATTGTGCAGAAGCGAAGCTAAAAATTCAGACCATTGGGTTTTTTGAGAGTTTACGGAGACAATATTCCTTCCCAATTCGAGCAGTTTTCCTTGGCATAAAATCCAGTAAATCAAAGCAGAAAAACAGCCTGTAACAATAATGTAAAAAATGGAATTTTTGAAATTCTTCATAAACCGAGCGGAGTTACTTTTTGGTCCTAATCTATAGCAAAGATGCGAAACCAAATATATAAATTATAAACGCA
>JANPJB010000113.1:0-20375 GCA_031425295.1 Flavobacterium sp.
TTTCCATTAAACAGAAATAGAAGATTAAGAACCAACGAAGCCATCCGTTTGCTCGTTCGTGAAACCATCATTTCGCCGAACGATTTCCTCGTACCGCTTTTTGTAGTGGAAGGCAAAGGTGTCAAAGAAGAAATTCCTTCGATGCCGAATTATTTTCGCATGAGCCTTGACAATATTGAAAAGGAAGTCAAAGAACTCTGGAGCCTCGGACTCAAATCGGTTTTGCTATTTGTAAAAGTGTCCGACAACCTCAAAGACAACAAAGGCACCGAAGCATTAAACCCAAACGGCTTGATGCAGCGCGCGATTAAAACCATCAAGAACGCAACACCCGGAATGCTGGTTATGACTGACGTTGCACTCGATCCGTTCTCCTCTTTCGGTCATGACGGTATTGTAGAAAACGGACAAATAGCCAACGACATCACCTCAGCAATCCTCGCAGAAATGAGTGTTTCGCATGCCGAAGCCGGAGCCGATTTCGTAGCCCCAAGCGACATGATGGACGGACGCATCCTCGAAATCCGCGACGCACTAGAAGACGCAGGCTATATCAATACCGGAATTCTAGCTTACAGCGCCAAATACGCCTCGGCACATTACGGTCCGTTCCGCGATGCCCTCGATAGCGCACCCGTCGATGCACAAGACATTCCCAAAGACAAAAAAACCTACCAAATGGATTACCACAACCGCATCGAAGCGATCCGCGAAACCCTGATGGATATTGAGGAAGGCGCCGACATCGTCATGGTAAAACCCGGGATTTCTTATTTGGATATTGTGCGTGAAGTGAAAAATGCCGTCGAAGTTCCCGTTGCCGTTTACCAAGTTTCCGGTGAATATGCAATGATCAAAGCGGCTTCACAACGCGGCTGGCTCGACCACGATGCCGTAATGATGGAACAAGTGACCGCCATCAAACGCGCTGGTGCGGATATCATCGCAAGTTATTTTGCGAAAGACGTCGTGAAATTAATTTCATAAAACATGAAAAAAATAGTTGTGATTATTCTGATGTTCCTTGTCGTTTCCTGCAAGAAAGACGATGAAAAAGAATCTATAGATCCCGAAGTCGCGAAAACACCTGAGCAATTAGGCAAGGAATTGTTTGAAGACAAAGGCAATTGCATCGCGTGCCACCAGCCGAATCAAAAGATTATTGGGCCAAGCATTATCGATATTGCCAAGATTTACAAAGCTAAAAACGCCAGCATCGTCACTTTTCTAAAAGGCAAAGCCGACCCGATTGTTGATCCTTCTCAGTATGAAGTCATGAAAACAAATTTTGCGATTACCAAAACCATGAGTGAAGAAGAATTGCAGGCGATTGAGACTTATATGTATTCGCATTTGAAGTAGGAGCTATTTCCAGCTATGCACTAAATCTTTTGTTCTGAACAACAGAACAAAAGGATACCGTTTCTATCTGGGCTAGAGCTTGTCGATAAATTCCACCGCGAACTTCACGACAAATCTTCTGAACCTTACGGTAAAAAGCTATATTTACAATATGGAAACCGCCTACATCAAAACCCCACTAGGAACAGCCAAAATCACCGGCGATGAGCACGGCGTTGCTTCCATTTCAATCCTGGAAGAAGGACAAATCACTAAAAAAACTCCTCCCGTTTTAAAAGAAGCGGTCAACCAACTCCAAGATTATTTCAAAGGAAAACGCTCTGATTTCGATTTCAAACTCAATCCACAAGGCACCGAATTCCAACAAAAAGTGTGGAAATCCTTACTAGAAATTCCATTCGGAAAAACGGTTTCCTATATGGATATCACCAAAAAAATAGGCGATGTCAAAGCCATCCGCGCCGTAGCATCAGCCAACGGAAAAAACCCATTGTGGATTGTCGTTCCCTGCCATCGCGTGATCGGTACCGACGGTTCTCTGACAGGTTATGCCGGCGGATTGTGGCGAAAGAAATGGCTGCTAGAACATGAAAATCCCACTTCGCAGCAAAGTTTGTTTTAAGCCAATATTACCAGAAACATTCGCGAAAATTAGTGAAATGCGTGTTATCCGTGTACCGTTCAATTCAAATTATTGCGCAAATTGAAAAAGCAATTTAGAATTTATGTAAATTCGTTTCCATAAATTACACGCACATGAAATTTTTACAAAAAATACTGCTTTGGTTTGTCATTGTCTTCGCCACGATTATCGCCTTACTTTATATTTTCCGGGTTGATTATCTGATCAAAGCTGTGCGTACAATTTATTTTAACGGACACACCACCGCTTTCCTTAAAGATTACGCAGAATTCGACAACCGCACCATTCCCAAAAGTCACACGCCGCAACCTTGGGCGACTTCTAAAGATTACAATGTCGTAAAACCGACTGTTGAACTTCAAAAATGGCATAAAAAATTCGGAACCGTCGCTTTTTTGATCATCAAAAACGACAGCGTTTGGAATGAAAGTTATTATGACGATTACGATCAGAATTCTAAATCGAATTCGTTCTCGATGGCGAAAAGTATTGTTTCCGCTTCCCTTGGAAAAGCCATCATGCAAGGCCAAATTAAAAGCCTAGATCAAAAGGTTGCTGATTTCTTTCCGGAATTCGGCAAGGGAACTTCTGCCAACATGACCGTCGGAGATTTATCTTCAATGGCTTCAGGATTGGATTGGGATGAGTCGTATTACAGTCCGTTTTCGATTACGACCCGCGCCTATTTCGATGAAGATTTAAACAAAGTTATTCTCGGACTCAAAGGTGTTGACGAACCCGGGAAAAGTTACAAATACTTAAGCGGCAACACCCAACTGCTCGCCATGTGCATCGAAAAAGCGACGGGAAAAAGTCTCGCAGCTTATGTTGCCGAAAACTTTTGGAATCCGATGGGCGCCGAAAATGAAGCGCTCTGGCAAACCGATCACAAAGGCGGGATTGTCAAAGCGTATTGCTGTTTTGCGAGCAACGCACGGGATTTTGCACGCTTCGGAAAATTATACAAACAAAACGGAAAATGGAACGGTCAGCAATTACTCGACAGCACTTTCATCGCCAAATCAACTGCACCGCGATTTGTGAATTCCCCCGAATACGGCTACGGCTGGTGGCTCAGTGACTACAAAAACAAAAAGATCTTTTACATGCGTGGTCATTTAGGGCAATACGTAATCGTGATTCCACAGGATGATTTGATTATCGTTCGACTCGGAAACCATGATCAGCGGAGCACCAAAGGCAGTCCACACAGCGATAATTTTTTCGTTTACATTGACGAAACTTATAAAATGCTGGCGCAAAGAGCGCATTAAAACCACAAATTGTTTAACTAAATATATACGCCATGATTGAAAAAATGAACCTCGAAAACATCTTGTTCCTCGACATCGAAACGGTCCCTGAACAGGAAGATTTTACTACACTCGATCCCGAAATGCAATCGCTTTGGGAAGCCAAAACACTATACCAACGAAAAGACGAATTCACCCCTGAAGATTTTTACGAACGTGCCGGAATCTGGGCGGAATTTGGAAAGATTATTTGCATATCCGTTGGGTATTTTACGCTAAAAAGTGATATTCGGCATTTTAGGGTTACTTCCTTTTTTGGAGCCGAAACCAAAATCCTAAAAGATTTCTCGAATTTAATGGAAAGCCATTTTAACAAACCGCAGCATCTTTTGTGTGGGCACAACGCGAAGGAATTCGACATACCGTTTATTGCCAGACGCATGATTATCAATCAGATCGCTATTCCATCAAAACTGAATTTGTTTGGAAAAAAACCTTGGGAAGTGCCGCATCTCGATACATTAGAACTATGGAAATTCGGCGATTACAAACATTTCACTTCCTTGAAATTACTCACTAAAGTGCTAGGCATTCCATCCTCAAAAGGTGATATCGATGGCAGCCAAGTCGCGCACGTTTTCTATGTAGATAAAGACATTGACCGCATCATCACCTATTGCGAAAAAGACGTCATTGCCGTAGCACAGATTTTCTTGCGTTTGCGCCGTGAAGACTTGCTTGTTGATGACGAGATTTTACATGTCTGAAAAAGTTTGACCGCCAACCGCGCGAAGATTTTACCCAAAGTCTGCAAAGTTTATGTTGTTTTTCTTAGCGAACCTCGCTTAAAACCTTTGCGTACTTTGTGGTAAAAAACTACATTTACGAAAAAGTACATTATGGTATTAAGTAGATTTTGGCTTGCGATCTTTATTGCTTCGATTGTATTTGTGGTCTTCAGTTTATTTACCGGCAACAGCTATACGATCGATTATATTCTGAACGGGAAAAAAGACGATCTGATTTTGGTTTCTGAAAAATATAGGGAACAACTTCCGGTATTTATCAAGGACAGCATTGAAAAAGCGCCAGAGCAAACGATGGTTATCAACCGTGACACTTTGAATGCCGACACCACGTATGTCTTCAAAAACAAAACCGTGAAAATCTACAGTGGCGTACAGAAATCGGACGGAATGTTGCCTACTTGTAAAAGCACTTTACTTGATTTGATACTGCCGTTAATTGCCTATCTCGCCTTTTTCTGCGGATTAATGGAACTCTTAATCATTTCTGGAGCGTCCGGGAAATTGGCTAAGGTATTGAGTCCGGTTTTCGTAAAAGTATTCCCGAGTATTCCAAAAGACCACCCTTCGATTTCGTACATGACCTTAAACTTTGCTGCCAATTTCCTTGGATTGGATTCTGCCGCTACACCATTTGGGTTGAAAGCGATGGAAAGTTTACAAGAAATAAATCCTGAAAAAGACAAGGCGAGTGACGCCCAAATTATGTTTATGTGTTTGCATGCATCTGGACTTACATTAATTGCCACTTCGATCATCGGTTATCGCGCCGCTGCCAATGCAACGAATCCTGCCGATGTGATGTTGCCTTGTATTATCACCTCTTTTATCGGCACGATCGCCGCTTTTCTTATTGTAGGTATCAAGCAGAAAATTAATTTTAAAAGCGCTTCTTTGATCTTGGTTTTGATGGGATTAATAGCCGCCATTGTAGGCTTGTTGATGTATGTAAACCATTTGGATTTGATTGGAAAAAACTATTTTACCTCGAATCTTTCCGCTTTGATATTAGTAGGGATTATTGCTTTTACTTTGATCTTTTCTTTTATCAAGGAGCAAAAATTTGTCGAGGCGAAAACGACTGTTTTTGAAGCTTTTGTATCCGGAGCCAACAACGGCGTTAAAACGGGGGTCACTATTTTTCCCTATGTTTTGGGAATGTTGGTCGCCATTTCGTTGTTTAGAAACAGCGGTTTATTTGAAATTATCAGCAATTGGATCGCGTTTGGTTTTTCGAATATGGGTGTTAGTAAAGAAATTACAGATGCGCTGCCAGTAGCGCTGCTGAGACCATTTAGTTCTGCGGGATCGAGAGGATTTTTGATTGATTCTATGAATACCTTTGGGGCAGATTCGATGACCGGAAGATTAAGCAGCATTTTTCAGTGTAGCGCGGAGAGTACATTTTATGTCATCGCCGTTTACTTTGGTTCCGTGAATATAAAAAATACCCGTTACGCTTTAGGCACCATGCTTTTGGTGGATGTGATTTGTGTGATTACTGCCATTTTCGTGGCGGGATGGTTTTTTTAATCGACGATCAGTTTTGTTGTAGCGAGTAGTTTGTTGTCTTCGAATAATTGTGCAAAATACAATCCGCTTGATGGGTTGTCTCGGATGATGATATTTTTTTCACCGTTGAGAGTGTTGATTTGTTTTATCAATTGACCTTGAACATTGTAAATTTTCAGTGTTGCAATTTGTAATATTGCTTTTGAATTGATTGTCAATTCGGTTACCATTGGGTTTGGCGTAAATGTAATTTTTTGATTTTCATAGATTTCATCCGCAGTACCCAACATCATTTGAGGGCAATCTGCAGTGCCAAATATATGATTCCCGTTCTGAAAACTGCAATACGTTTTGATTTTTACACCGCCACTTACAGAAGCTACATTAAACATATTGCGTTCCGGAAACAAAGAATCCGCCTCGCTGCCGACACCTTCAATCCAGACTTGTGTTAATACATAATGACCTAGGTAAACATGATCTGTTTTTAATGTGATGCGTTTTCTGATACTTCCATTGACATCGAGGTGGTCTACCGTTGCCGTGAAATCATAGCCGTATTGCGAGATCACGTCACCGGTTTGAAGGTTGAAGTCATAAATTACGTTTTCAACGCCATTGTGTATACGATAAACTTTTCGCGCGACCACATCTTCCCTTACATACATGGTGGGAACAGGAATGGAATTCACATGGATCGGGAACGGATCTTCAAATTGAAGGTAAGTCTCGTTGCCGATGACTACCGGTATCCCTTCGTGCATCATACGGTAACTTGGCGTCCAGTTAGATACCCGGATAAGAATCCAACTCGAATTGTTGAGCATCGGAATTTACTCCTGCGAAAAACCATTTTGTAAAAAGGAACATAAAATGATGGTGGTTATAATGAGTTTGGCTTTCATGATTTCGAGGTATCGTTTAAACAGACTTACGCCTATAATTTCAATACAATGTTACTGACGTTCTGAATATTATCATGCCTTTTTCCCATAACTAGCGTGGAAAAACGACAAAGTGCTTTTTTTGACAAATTTTACAATTGAAAAACCGGCATTTAAAGATTATTTATTTATTTTGAGTCAAATAAACGCAACTACAATTATGGCAAACATATTCAACAAAGAAGCCAATGCGCAATTGCTTGAAAGGCTAGTGAAATTAACAGCAGATACGCAACCCGCGTGGGGGAAAATGACGGTTTCGCAAATGGTTGTACACTGTCAGAAACCACTTGATGTAGCCGTTGGGAAACTCGTTTTAAGTGGCGGATTGCTCGGACTGCTTTTTGGGAAAATGGCAAAAAACAGTTTCATTAAAAATAGAAGTTTCAGCAAAAATTCCCCGACGGCGGCGCAGTTTAAAATCTCGGGAGCACCGTATTTTGATGCTGAAAAAGAAACACTAATGTCGATAGTAGAAGCTTTCGGGAGAATCGGTCCCGATATCATTACCAATAAGAAGCATCCTTTTTTTGGTGTGATGACAGATGAGGAATGGGGCATTTTGCATTACATTCATCTCGATCACCATTTGGTGCAATTCGGATTATAAACATTAAAAATGAACAATATGGAACTTCATGAAAAAATCGCGGGCTGTTACAAAGCGGCTTCAAATTATCCTGATCTGGCCAAACGATTGAACCAAATTGGAGTTGCATCTTACACGGTTGATACGGCAAGCGGCTCCATTCTTTATCGATTTGATGCCGGCAAAAATGTCTTGCAACCGGGCAATATCAGTCCAAGAACAGTTAATGAAAATTTTGGCGAACAAAAAACCATTCAAGCGGTTAGAAATAATCAGCAAGGCAAAACAGATTTTACAGGTTTTATGAATGAAATTGCAGCAGCCGGAGTTCGCTTTTATGAAGCCACTTTAGTAGGCAATAAACGCGTCACCTATATTGGAATCGGCGGTTCTTATGAAGAAAAGATTCCGCTATAATACTCAATAAATAGTTGTGGTAAAGGCGACAAACTAAATTAGACTCATTCCGGTTCTATTCTTTGTAAAATATTTTAATTGATCACCATTTCTGGAATTTCACCATCAATAATCAAATCGGCTTCCGTTGATGCGATAATGTGTTCAACAGAAACGCCAGGCGCTCTTTCCAGCAATTTAAAACCTTGAGGCGTCACTTCTAATACCGCCAATTCCGTTACGACTTTCTTGACGCAGCCTACGCCCGTTAAAGGCAAAGTGCATCGTTTTAAAATCTTCGACTCACCAGCTTTATTGACATGCATCATCGCAACAATGATGTTTTCTGCAGAAGCGACCAAATCCATGGCGCCGCCCATGCCTTTGACCATCTTGCCAGGAATTTTCCAGTTTGCGATATCACCGTTTTCTGCGACTTCCATAGCGCCCAGAATTGTTAAGTCGACGTGTTGGCCGCGAATCATTCCGAAGCTAAATCCTGAATCGAAGAAACTAGCGCCTGGCAAAGTCGTGATCGTTTGTTTTCCGGCATTGATTAGATCTGCATCTTCTTCGCCTTCAAACGGAAACGGACCCATGCCCAAAACCCCATTTTCACTTTGGAATTCGACGGAGATATCGGTGCGTACATAATTGGCAACAAGCGTTGGGATTCCGATGCCTAAATTGACATAATACCGGTCTTTTACTTCCTGTGCGATTCTTTTTGCTATTTCTTCTTTTCCTAACATGCTTTCTAAATTGAGTGCTGGTATTGATTAATCTAAGACTAGGGTTTTTGCATGGCTCCAATCGCCGTAGGAATTATTGTCACAAGTGCTCCTAGCATATAAAACATACGTATTTCCTGTTTCCATATCCAATTCTGCTAGCGTGAAATCCTTGGTAACTTGATTCATCGTATGCAAACTCCCTATTTGTTGAAAGGAGGAACTTGCTACCATGATTTCATAAGCAGGAGATGCAACTACACTTACGAGATTTACAGTGACAATTTCGTTACTTTCGGTGATAGTTAAATCGGAAACACTACCGCATCGGGCCGCACTGTTGCCGACATTGCTATCACTGCAACTCGCAGTAATGAACAGTAAGAATGTAAATTGTAAAATAATTTTTATCATGGATTAAGACTGTTTTTTTCTGACCGTTCGTTGCTCGATGCGCTTCTCGAATTTCGTTCCTTGAAAAATGCGTTGGATCAATATGCCCGGAATATGCACTTGGTTCGGATCGAGCGTGCCGACCGGAACCAATTCTTCTACTTCGGCAACTGTGATTTTCGCAGCACCGCACATGCACGGATTGAAGTTTCTGGCGGTTCCTTTGAAGATTAAATTTCCGGCTTCGTCGCCTTTCCATGCTTTTACAATGGCGAAATCGGCTTTGAAAGCGTGTTCCATGACGTGCATTTTCCCGTTGAATTCGCGCGATTCTTTGCCTTCAGCGACTTCGGTTCCGTAACCTGCCGGTGTGAAGAATGCTGGAATTCCGGCTTGTGCGGCACGGCAACGTTCGGCTAATGTGCCTTGTGGAATCAGTTCAACATCGAGTTCACCTGAAAGCATCTGACGTTCGAATTCGGCATTTTCCCCAACATACGACGAAATCATTTTTTTGATTTGACGTTTCTGCAGCAGCAGTCCGAGTCCGAAATCATCGACGCCAGCATTATTTGAAATGCAGGTGAGATTGTTGGTTTCTTTTTTGACAAGTTCCGCGATGGAATTCTCGGGAATGCCGCAAAGTCCGAAACCGCCGAGCATTAACGTCATGCCGTTTTCGATGCCTTGTAAGGCTTCTTGTACTGAGTTTACTTTTTTGTTGATCATGGTTTTGCTTTTACCGCAAGGTTCGCAAAGGTTTTTCGCAAAGCTCACAATGATTGGCTGTTATTTTATGCTCGCAAAGATGCTGAAGCGCAAAGTTTAATATTATAGGTGTCGATCCCCAGAACCCTAGCCCCGATAGCAGTGTAAAGCCCGCAGCGCAGCGAGGACTTGCAACGGATAGCGGGATTAGCTCCTAAAAACTACAACTCAAATTCATCGGTATTCTGTTCGAAATCGGTTGTGTCTTTGACGGGCGCCCAACAATCGACTTTAATTGAAAGGTTGGCCGGTCGTTCAAAATCTTTCTTAGAGATGTTCAGCGTTTCATCGCCGTAACATTGCTTCATATACATCGCCCAAATCGGAAGCGCGGCTGTCGCACCTTGTCCGTATGTAATGCCTTTGAAACGTGCCGATCGGTCTTCGCAGCCTACCCAAACACCTGTCGCCAGATTCGGTACCATGCCGACGAACCAACCATCGGATTGATTCTGTGTCGTACCGGTTTTTCCTGCAATCGGGTTCGTGAACATATACGGATAACCCGTCACCCGGTTGTAGCCATTGCCGCCGCCTTGTGTACGCAGACGCGCTCCAGAACCGCCTTCGGTAACACCCTCGAGCAATTTGATTACGGCAAACGCGATGTCTTTGTTGAGTACATCATGCGAATCTGGGCTTGGCTCGTAAATCACCACACCATTTTTATCTTCGATGCGCGTGATGAATTGCGGTTTGATGTAAACACCTTCATTGGCGAAAGTGCTGTACGCTGCGACCATATCTTCAACAGTGATTTCTACCGCGCCGAGGGCAATGGATGGTTGTGCCGGAATTTCTGATTTGACACCGAGTTTGTGCGTGAGTTCGACTACGGCTTCAGGACCGACTTTATCGATGAGTTTTGCCGACACGGTGTTGATCGAATTCGCGAGTGCTTTTTTGAGGGTCACCATGCCGCGGTATTGGTTGTCAGAATTTTTAGGCTCCCAATCTTCGGTCACGTGGTGTTTTCCTTTGTGGATCATAAACGGGCTGTCGATGATCGAATCGCAGGGTGACATATTAAGTTGTTCAATGGCAGTCGCGTAGACAAACGGTTTGAAGGTCGAACCTACTTGGCGCGCGCCTTGTCCGACGTGATCGTATTGGAAGTATTTGTAATTGATGCCGCCTACCCATACTTTAATGTGTCCGGTTTGCGGTTCCATCGACATCATGCCGGCTTGCAAAAAGCTCTTGTAATAACGGATCGAATCGGTTGGTGTCATCAGGGTGTCTTTTTCGCCATTCCAAGTGAAGACTTTCATTTTGGTTTTAACCGCGAACGATTTGATGATTTCATCTTCTGATTTGCCTTGTTCTGCCATGCCTTTCCACCGGCTGGAATTCTTCATGGCTTTCTTCATCAGTTTCTCTGTTTCTATTTCAGAAATATTGACGAATGGTGCATTTTTGTTGTCTTTTTGCTGGCTTGACAATTCGATTTGCAGATTCGTCAAGTGCTTTTTCATCGCATCTTCTGCGTAAAGTTGCATTCGGGAATCAATCGTCGTGTGGATTTTGAGACCGTCTTTGTAGATGTCGTATTCCGAACCGTCGGCTTTTTTGTTTTCCTTGACCCAGTTCTTCATGAAGTCCCGTAGGTATTCGCGGAAATAAGTTCCGATTCCATCGGTGTGGCTTTCGGGTTGAAAATGTAAAACGATTGGCTTTTGTTCGAGTTGGTTTTTGGCCGCTTCTTCGAGGAACCCGTTGCGCACCATTTGACCGAGCACGATGTTTCTTCTTTTTTGTACTTTCTCTGCGCGGCGTACCGGATTGTATAGTGACGGATTGGTTAGCATTCCTACAAGCATCGCACTTTCATCAATGGTTAAATCGCGGGGTTCTTTTCCGAAATACACTTTGGCTGCGGAACGGATTCCGACAGCAGTATTGACGAAATCGGCTTTGTTGAAATACATCGCGATGATCTCATTTTTGGTGTATTGTCTTTCAAGTTTGATCGCGATGATCCATTCCTTGGCTTTTTGTATGATCCTTAAAGGCAAGAATCTTGAGCCTTCACCGTGGAAAAGCAATTTCGCTAACTGTTGTGTTAATGTACTCGCTCCGCCGTCAGATCCTAATTTTATTGCGGCTCCAAGTGTGCGTCGTCCATCGATGCCGGAGTGCTCGTAGAACCGCTCGTCTTCAGTGGCAACTAAAGCGTCGACAAGGTGTTTTGGAAGGTCGGCATATTTGATCGGTGTGCGGTTTTCATTATAGAATTTACCAATCGTAACGCCATCGGCTGAAATAATTTCGGTAGCTAAATTAGAATCGGGATTTTCAAGATCTTCAAATGAAGGCATTGAGCCCAGAAGCCCCCACGAAGCCAAAATGAAAAACAGGAAAATACCTCCCAAACTGTAGCAATATATTTTCCAAAACTTGCTTTTATAGTGATTGATATCCTTGGTCTGATTGTTGTTTTTTGGAACTGCCATGCTTGCTAATTTTCTATTCTGAAACCTACTTCCGTGATTCCATCTAATTTTTTTACCCCTACAACTTTTCCGGTTTGTCTTACGGCGTGGCGGATATGAACTTTGTAAACGCCCGGTTTAAATTTCATGCGCTCTTTGTAAACCAGTTTGCTTTCTTTGACATCAGTGAAACCTTCTCCGAGTAACGATCCGTCTTCATTCGCCATCTGATATTCGAGCGTGTCAACGATTGTCATTTTGTTCGGTTGCTCCATCGCGACAATCAAGAAGAGGTTGTTGTATGGATAATCATTGTTGTCACGGATATTGAGGAAAAGATTGTATTGCTTTTTTGGGTCTAACTGCGGTAAATCGAAACTGACGATGCTGTCTTTATCCCAACTTTCACCAACGGATTTATATTCATCGAAAACCCTTTTTTTATCACACGAAACAAGCGAACCTGTGAAGCAAAAAAGGGAAAATATTCCCAGAAAAAAGACAAAATTATTTCTTAGGCTCATTTCTGTTTACAGGAATTATTTTATTAATGGCCGGTCTTGGATTGTTGTTCCCGCCTTTGTTTTGTTGATTTTGTCCACCGCCACCAGCAGGTCTTTCGCCCGGTTGCTTTTCGCCTTGCGGTTTTCTTTTCTTGTTCGATTTTTTCTTTCTGTTGGGTTGGTCAAAACGCGTTAGACTTTCTTGTCCCATCGCGTTGTTGAAATCTTTTTCAGGTTCCGAAGTGACTTCCAAAGCAAAGTCTTCCAGCGACGATACTTTGTTTTTGAGTTTGTTTTCGGCAACGATTTCACGCACCTGATCGATCTTCAAAATGTGCCATTGTGCGAAATTATTCGTGTACGCAAACCACATCAAGCCTTTGAAGATATCTTGTTTCTGGCAAATAGCATCGCCTTTTTCAGTCACCAATTTGGTGTCAAAATCAGGGAAATCCTGCAACGCATCCATGTAAGTGTCGAGTTCATAATTAAGGCAACACTTCAATTTCCCGCACTGTCCGGCCAATTTCTGCGGATTCAAAGACAGCTGCTGATAGCGCGCCGCCGAAGTATTGACGCTTCTGAAATCGGTCAACCAAGTCGAACAGCACAATTCTCTTCCACAAGATCCGATACCGCCCAAACGCGCAGCTTCCTGACGGAAACCGACCTGTTTCATTTCGATTCTCGTACTGAATTCTTTAGCAAAATCTTTAATTAACAGTCGGAAATCTATACGATCGTTTGCCGTGTAATAGAATGTTGCTTTCGCACCGTCGCCTTGAAATTCGATGTCCGAAATCTTCATTTCCAGATTATGAGAAATCGCGAGTTCACGCGCACGCACTTTCATCGGTTCTTCCTTATCGCGTGCATTCGACCAAATATCAATGTCTTTTTGAGATGCTTTTCTGTAGATTTTACCGATTTCCGGACTTGTATGATTCGTTCCTTTTTTCTTCATTTGGATGCGCACCAATTCTCCGGTCAAAGTAACAATTCCGATGTCGTGACCCGGCGAAGATTCCGTTGCGACGATATCTCCGATGCTTAAAGTGAGTTTTTCGGTGTTGCGGTAGAATTCTTTTCTGCCGTTTTTGAAACGGACTTCCACACAGTCGAAAGGCGCTTCACCACTTGGTAAACTCATGTTGGAAAGCCAATCGAAAACGGTTAATTTGTTGCAGCTATCGGTGCCGCAAGTCCCATTATTTTTACACCCCTTTGGCGCACCGCCATCTGAGGTTGAACAACTTGTACATGCCATAAAACTTAAATATATATTGATCGTCGCGTGTTTTGAACGGGACTACTAGACAAAACGTTTAGAGCGTAAAGATAGTATTTTTTGCGAAAGTTGCTACCTTTCTTAGGATACTAAGTTCCTCGATTTTTAAATAGACTTTTATGGAATTTAATAGGTAATGATTTTGTAAAGTTGATCCGACAACCTAACGCGAAACGGTACTTGAAAAGTCACTTTATCGCCAATTTTCGCTTCATTTCCTTCTTTACCATTAATGAATAAGTTTTTCAGTATCAATTGCTCTTCGCCAGTGCTTGGACCTGAAATCAGCATGGTATCGCCGTTCTTGAGTTCGTTATGTTCGATTAAGAACTGTGCGACACCGGCTTTAGTAAAGTAATGTTGTGCTTTGCCGAGCAGCATCTTTTTAATCTTTATTTTTTGTCGAATGGCTTTCGGCTTTTGGGCAGTTGCTAAAGCAGTATCGCTTAGTGCTCCGGAATGTTTGAACTTTAGTTGATCCGACTTTCCTTTTCTGAAAATCATATTGCCGTTGGTCGTGCCGCGTCGTAATTTCACTTGTTGGTCTAAAGGCAAATGAATGATTTCTTGACAAGTTGCGGAACAGCAATTTTCCATCACGGCTTTGCAGTCATCGCATTGGATGAACAGCAAATGACAGCCTTCATTCTCACAATTCGTATGGTTGTCGCACGGTCTTCCGCATTGGTGGCATTGGGAAACAATATCGTCGGTGATGCGTTCGCCCAAACGGTGATCGAAGACAAAATTTTTTCCGATGAATTTGCTTTCGAGACCTTCTTCTTTGATTTGGTTCGCGTAATTGATGATGCCGCCTTCGAGTTGGTACACATTCTTAAATCCCTGGTGTTTGAAATAAGCCGAAGCTTTCTCGCAGCGGATGCCACCCGTGCAATACATCACGAGTTTTTTGTCGTCTTTGTGGTCTTTGAGCTGTTCGTTGATGATTGGTAAACTTTCGCGGAAAGTCTCCACATCGGGCGTGATCGCGCCTTTGAAATGACCGATTTCACTTTCGTAATGGTTTCTAAAATCGACTACAATCGTGTCCGGATCTTCTAAAATGGCATTGAATTCCTTGGCTTTCAAGTGCACGCCGATGTTTGTTACATCGAAAGTTTCGTCATTGAGACCGTCGGCGACAATCTTGTCGCGGACTTTGATCGTCAGTTTTAAAAACGAATGATCGTCCTGCTCGACAGCGACATTGAGTCGGATGTTTTTCATGAAATCGTAGGGTTCCAAAGTTTCTCGGAACGCTTCGATATTTTCGGCAGGAATGCTCATTTGGGCATTGATGCCTTCTTTGGCTACGTAAGTTCTGCCGAGTGCATCGAGCGCATTCCAGGCGATGAAAAGGTCGTTTCGAAATTGTCGTGGGTTTTCGATTTTGGCGTACGCATAGAAAGACAAAGTGAGTCTTTGTTTGCCGGCCTGATCGATCAGTTCGGCTCTTTCTTCTGCGCTTAAAGTGTTGTACAGTTGCATGCTATAAACGTTTAAGTGAGCAATGTGTGTGAACTCTAATTGGAAGAATTCGCGAGCAAAGATAGTATTAATTTGAAAATTTGGAATGCTGCAAATGTGAAAATAAAACATCAGAATCTACGAGAAGCCCTAGCCCCGATAGCAGTGAAAAGCCCGCAGCACAGCGAGGACTTGTAACGGATAGCGGGAAATAGCTCTACCCGACCGAAGCGAATTGTACGAACTAAAATAAAAAAGCCAAACAAAAACGTCTGGCTCTTTTATAATTGATTGGGTTTCTTAACAGAATTCCTCATATGCGTCTTTTAAATTCTCTGCGATCAATTCTGCTGGACGGCCTTCGATGTGATGGCGCTCTAACATGTGCACCAATTCCCCGTTTTTGAACAAAGCCATGCTCGGCGATGACGGCGGGAACGGAAACATGTGTTGTCTTGCAGCATCGACGGCATCTTTATCGACACCGGCAAAAACCGTGATTAAATGATCGGGTTTTTTTGCGCCGTTTAAACTCATTTTGGCTCCGGGACGGGCGTTTCTCGCTGCACATCCGCAAACAGAATTAACTACGACCAGAGTAGTTCCGTCTGATTTTAAAGCGTTTTCTACGGCTTCTGCGCTATATAGTTCCTGAAAACCTGCGTCTGAAAGCTCGGCTCTCATTGGTTTTACCATTTCTTCTGGATACATAAAATTTTATTTAAGATTGGATTTCGATATAGAAATCTGCTGCAAATATAAGCAGAAATACAAATCGGTATCTTAAAGATTTGTTAGAATATTCGCTTTAATAATGCATTGATGAAAAGTCGTTTCGGACATTTCCAAATCACTTGTAAATCTTCTGCGAATGTAGTTTCTTCATCGAGGAATTTGAAAATCAACGTTGGATTACCTTTTTGAAACAACGCAGAAAAAACGGTACTTCCCAAGTCATTCCTTCGATGTAAGACATCGAGAAATAACAGATCGTAAAACCAGAATTTGTCTTTTTTATGGAATTTTGCAAAATCGTTTTCGGTCAATAGGAATTGAACGAGTGCTTTCGATTTTTTAATGGTGTTTTTAAAAGTATAGCCTGTACTGGCTTTAGTCCAACCGCCCGCAGAGCCGATGTGCAGAATGTTTTTTGCGTTGTGTTTCCAAAACGGATACGATGTCATCGGGATATTGCCATGTTCTTTTTCGATGATTTTGTAGTCGGAGATGCCGAGCTTTTGCATGTAATCCAGAATCGCGTTTTCGTATTCGGAAGTTTCGAGCAGATTTTGGGAAAACAAAGTATATTCAATCAAGGCTTCGTTTGCTGAAAAGGGCAGCACATACATAAAGCGCGTGTTGCCTTTTTGCGCGACGGAAAAATCCATGAAAGTCGCTTGTTCTGGGTTGAAAACAGCCTTCTCACTTCTAACAAACCAACCTACAAAATGCTGTTGCAGCAGAGGATATTTCGATTGGCGTTTGATGATCTCCGAATTAAAAATCGAATTGAAAACTTGATTGCATGTAAACTGCTGGGCTTCCGTTTTGACGACACAATGATTTCCGAGCGCTTCGAAATCTAGCACTTTTTGTTGCAAAAAATGAATGTTGTTTTCGTTTCGAATCGTTTCTAAAACCAGATTGTAGAAATCTAAGCCTTTGATCATTTTGTATTGATACGGACTCAAATCCAAGATCGTTTCGGCTTCAGCATCGGCGAAAAGTGCCGTATTCCATGATTTCGAAATAATACTGTTGAACGTATTTTCTTGATCCCAAAAACACCAAGTTCTGTCGTTGGTCTGCTTTGCATTTTGATCAATCAACAGCATCGATTTGTCTTTGAACTTTCCTGACTGTACCATGTCATACACCGTCATCATTGCGGATAAACCGCAGCCGGTAAAAATATAGTGATAGTGTTTCATTTATATAATGTATATCTCAATCCCATGAATACCCTGATTCCCTGATTGGGTGCGTAAATATATCCGGGGTCAAAGGTAAGCGCATACGGGTTTGATGGCGTTGCCAAAACATTTCCGTTGGCATCATAGGTTACATTTTCATCAAAAGGATCATTTGCGCGGGCAATGATAAACGGATTTCCTTTGTTGGGTGTCCAGTTTAAAATGTTCTTGATGCCGCCGTAAAGTTCAAAATTACGCAATTTTTTATAAGTAAACTGAATGTTCTGCAAGCTCCATGGCTTCGAATATTCGTCCCTCGGATCCAGCGGTCCCAAAAGAGGCAATCGCATTGGACCATACAGGTTGCCGGTATAATCAATCGACAAATACCATTTCGGAATGTCATAAGTTACGGCCCAGTTCATACTGAACTTTTCTGTTAAAACCGGCCGTGTCGCTGTACCATCCTTAACATTTTTCGAATCCATAAAAGTAAAGCCTACCAGGGCTTTGATATGATAAGGCGTCACAAGGTCTATATTGCCACTTAACCCCACCGTTTCGGAATAGCCATTGAGGTTTTGATAAATAATCTGATTGGGATTCGTATCGTAATCCGGAATAATCTGATTCGTGAAATAGGTGTACCATGAAGAGCCTTCCAAACCTAAAAATGTAGCGTCATCAAACCTGATTTTTTTGAGATAATTCAAATTGACATTGTACGATTTCTCGGGTTTCAGGTCTTGAGTAACGACGACTTCCCTTGATCCGGTCAGTGCGGCATGCTCTTCGGTAAACAGATTGACAATCCGAAATCCGGTTCCGGCATTGATTCTGAAGACATCATTTTTAGTCGGATTCCATTTATAAGCCAACCTTGGGGTGAAGATGCTGCCGTGATTATTGTTGTAGTCATATCGTGAACCGAGCAAAAGCAGGTGTTTTCCGCTCAGCTTTATTTCATCTTGTAAAAAGGCACTATAGATATAGGTTCTTTCCGCAGCAACGGTCGCGGTGGTATTGTCGTTATAGTATTGATGTCGAATCGCTGCGCCAAACAACAAATTATGCGTATCGAGCTTTTTACCCCAAAGATATTGCCCGAAAGCAATTTTTTGCTGTGCCAGATATACAGTGGTACCGTAAACCGAGTTCTGGTCATGCGAAGTTACAGATAGCGATAACGACATGTCTTCCTTTACAGCCAATTCGTATTTGCCCAGAAATTCAAACCTTGTGGTGTAGATGCTTTCGCCGTATACTTCATTTCCGCCGCGGTGACTTTTATTCCATTGCATTTCACCTCCCCAGCGGTCCTCATAAAAAAAACGTCCGGCCACGGTCAATTCCTTTTCGCTTTTTCGCTTGAAATTCCATTTGTTAAA
This sequence comes from Flavobacterium sp., assembly GCA_031425295.1. Classification (GTDB taxonomy): domain Bacteria; phylum Bacteroidota; class Bacteroidia; order Flavobacteriales; family Flavobacteriaceae; genus Flavobacterium. The sequence continues at coordinate 18,389 of JANPJB010000113.1, forward strand.
AATCGAGACCCTGTCCTGAAGCGTCACATCAGTAAAATTATCTTGATTGTTGTCAATCGCATTACTGTATTTGTAATAGTTTAATCCAATGAGCGCCGCTGAAGTATTGCCGATATTCGATTTGAAACCGAGATCAATATTATGTTCCAGCCATGAAGTCGAAAATACGTCAGCAGTCATCAAAGGGGCATTTTTGGTTTTTTTGGTAATGATGTTGATCAGACCGCCAACCGCCTCACTCCCATACAAGCTTGAAGCAGGGCCTTTAATGATTTCTATTCTATCAATAAGCGAATTCGGAATTCCAGACAACCCGTAAACGGTTGATAAAGCACTGACAATGGGCATTCCGTCAATAGTAACCATGGTATACGGGCCCTCTAATCCGTTGATGTGGATATCGCCTGTATTGCAAATGTTGCAATTCAGCTGGGGTCGCACTCCGTTTACATTTTGCAGGGCTTCGAAGATATTTGATGTCGGGTTTTTTTTTAGAAAAGTGCTCGTATAAACTTCAACCGGGACAGGAGTTTCTAGACGTGATACTGGTTTAAGCGTCCCCGAAATTACAATCTCGTCGAGGTTGTTTTCATTTTTAATCAATAAAAAATTAATATTCGTTTCCCTATCTTCCGAAATCGAAATACTGATTATTTCTTGATTATAACCGTTTCGATGTGCTTTCACACTATAATTCCCTAGTGGAATATTTTCAAACCTGAACGAACCATCTGTACTGCTTTTGCCAACTTTTTGTAATTCTATTATCTCGACAACGGCATTGTTTAGCCCTTTTTCTCCGTCGCTGACAATACCTTTGAGGATTGTCTGTGAAAAACAAAAAGGGCTCACCAGGAAATAAATGATAAACAGCAACAATTTCATTTAGAGTAGTTAAAATATTAATTTAGACAAAACTAAAAAATAAATTTTATTAAACAAAATACGTTGTATATATTTGTTGCTTAAATAATAAAAGGATGAGCAAATCCCTAGAAGAAGTAAACCAATCTGTTTCTACCCAAAACAAAAAGTCGGTCTTCAGAAAAATCCTTGCTTTTTTTGGTCCAGCTTATCTGATTAGCGTCGGTTATATGGATCCTGGAAATTGGGCAACCGATATCGCTGGTGGCAGTCAGTTTGGCTATGCCCTGATTTGGGTTTTATTGATGAGCAACATCATGGCGCTGCTATTGCAAAGTTTGAGCGCACGACTTGGCATCGTTACCCAGCGCGATTTGGCACAAGCTTCACGCGAAACCTATTCGCCTTTCATCAATTACATTTTATATTTTCTTGCGGAAATCGCCATTGCCGCTTGCGATCTTGCAGAAGTGCTTGGTATGGCGATCGGTATCAATTTATTATTCGACATTCCGCTGATTCAAGGCGTCATGATTACCGTTTTAGATACGTTCCTGCTCTTGTTTCTAATCAATAAAGGCATTCGGAAAATGGAAGCTTTCATCATTACACTGGTAACCATTATCGGACTTTCCTTTATTTTTGAAATGATTTTTGCGCAGCCTGAACTCCCAAAAATAATACAAGGGCTGATTCCAACGTTGCCGAATAGCGCCGCTTTATACATTGCCATCGGAATTATCGGCGCGACAGTAATGCCGCACAATCTGTACTTGCATTCTTCTTTGGTGCAAACCCGAAAATTCGACCGCAGCAAGGCTGGAATCAAACAGGCTTTAAAATACAATTTCATCGACAGCACCATTGCGCTCAATTTGGCATTCTTTGTCAATGCCGCGATATTGATTTTAGCAGCCGCCACTTTTTACAAAAACGGCATGTTCGAAGTCGCTGAGATTCAGGATGCGCATCGCTTTTTAGAACCGATGCTGGGCAATAAATGGGCACCGATATTGTTTGCTGTAGCTTTGATTGCCGCCGGACAAAGCTCAACGATCACAGGAACTTTAGCAGGACAAATCGTCATGGAAGGTTACCTCAACCTAAGAATCCAACCTTGGGT
>JANPJB010000114.1:0-70322 GCA_031425295.1 Flavobacterium sp.
AATGTCAGACTCATCGGTGTCGATGTCAATGCAATCAACATCACCGAAGACCGAGAACAATTCAAGCAATTACTTGCCAGGATCGGAGTTGGTGCAGCACCGGCCAAAATCGCAACGTCCTTTTTAAAAGGAAAAGAAATCGCACAAGAATTTGGTTTTCCGTTGGTCATCCGTCCTTCATTCACACTCGGCGGAACGGGTGCCGCATTTGTGCATACCAAAGAAGATTTCGACGATAAACTTACCTACGGATTAGAAATGTCGCCCATTCACGAAGTCTTAATCGATAAGGCTCTGATCGGATGGAAAGAATATGAATTAGAATTGCTGCGCGATAAAAATGATAACGTAGTGATCATTTGCTCCATAGAAAACATGGATCCCATGGGAATCCACACCGGAGATTCAATAACGGTGGCTCCGGCAATGACTTTATCCGATACGACATTCCAGAAAATGCGTGACATGGCGATTCTAATGATGCGCTCGATTGGGAATTTCGCCGGCGGTTGTAACGTACAATTCGCGGTTTCGCCAGACGACAAAGAAGATATCGTAGCGATAGAAATCAATCCAAGAGTTTCACGCTCGTCTGCTTTGGCTTCAAAAGCTACGGGTTATCCAATTGCGAAAATCGCTTCAAAATTGGCTTTGGGTTATCATTTAGATGAACTCCAAAACCAAATCACCAAATCAACTTCCGCGTTATTCGAACCCACTTTAGATTACGTCATCGTAAAAATCCCACGCTGGAATTTCGACAAATTCGAAGGTTCCGACAGAACTTTAGGTTTGCAGATGAAATCGGTAGGCGAGGTCATGGGCATCGGGCGTTCGTTTCAGGAAGCATTGCACAAAGCGACACAATCGCTTGAAATCAAACGCAACGGTTTGGGTGCAGACGGAAAAAGCTATAAGAATTACGAGCAGATTATTGAGAAACTCACGTTCGCCAGTTGGGATCGTGTATTCGTAATCTACGACGCGATCCAAATGGGAATTCCATTATCGCGCATCCACGACATCACTAAAATCGATATGTGGTTTTTGAGACAATACGAGGAATTATACCTGATTGAAAAAGAAATATCAAAATATAAAATTGATTCTTTACCCAAAGAATTATTACTTGAAGCCAAGCAAAAAGGCTACGGCGACCGCCAAATCGCACACATGTTAGGTTGTTTGGAAAGCCAAGTTTACAAACTGCGTGAAGAGCAAAACGTCAAACGGGTTTATAAATTAGTCGATACTTGCGCTGCAGAATTCACCGCAAAAACACCTTATTACTATTCAACTTTTGAGGCTGAAATTGAAACCGCCGACGGTAAACGTTACGTAGAAAACGAAAGTGTCGTCACCAATAAAAAGAAAGTCGTGGTTTTGGGTTCAGGTCCAAACCGCATCGGGCAAGGAATAGAATTCGATTATTCGTGCGTACACGGAGTACTTGCTGCAAAAGAATGTGGCTACGAAACCATCATGATCAATTGCAATCCCGAAACTGTTTCCACTGATTTTGATACGGCGGACAAATTATATTTCGAACCTGTTTTCTGGGAACATATTTATGATATCATCCAACACGAAAAACCCGAAGGCGTCATTGTGCAGCTCGGCGGGCAAACGGCGCTCAAGCTTGCAGAAAAACTAGATCGTTACGGAATTAAAATATTGGGAACCAGTTTCGATGCTTTGGATTTGGCGGAAGATCGTGGTCGATTTTCAGAATTGCTGACCGAACTCAAAATTCCATTCCCACAATTCGGTGTTGCGGAAAACGCTGACCAGGCTTCAGTTTTGGCGGATGTTTTAGATTTTCCGTTGCTCGTGCGTCCTTCGTATGTGCTTGGCGGGCAAGGCATGAAGATCGTCATCAACAAACAAGAACTTGAAGAGCACGTCATCGATTTATTAAAAAATATTCCCGGAAACAAATTGCTGCTCGATCATTATCTTGATGGCGCAATAGAAGCTGAAGCTGACGCAATCTGCGATGGTGAAAATGTTTGCATTATTGGGATTATGGAGCATATCGAACCTTGCGGGATTCATTCCGGCGATTCCAATGCAACGTTGCCACCATTCAATTTAGGAGAATTTGTGATGCAACAGATTAAAGACCACACGAAGAAAATCGCGTTAGCACTCAGAACCGTTGGGTTGATCAATATTCAATTCGCGATTAAAGACGACACCGTTTACATTATTGAAGCCAATCCGCGTGCATCGCGAACAGTGCCTTTCATTGCGAAAGCTTATGGGGAGCCGTATGTGAATTATGCGACGAAAGTAATGTTGGGTGTCAATAAAGTGACCGATTTTAAATTCAATCCGCAACTCAAAGGCTATGCGATCAAGCAGCCGGTGTTTTCGTTCAGTAAATTTCAGAATGTCAATAAAGCACTTGGTCCTGAAATGAAATCGACAGGGGAAAGCATTTTGTTTATTGATGATCTAAAAGACGATCAGTTTTATGAGTTGTATTCAAGAAGAAAAATGTATTTGAGCAAATAGTTATTCTTTAATTAATTTTTGAATGCTAGTTCCTTTGTTTGATTGTAGCTTCACAAAATAGATTCCCTTGGATAATGATTCGATATTAATAGTCGTATCATTTTGATTTTCGTACGATTTAGAAAATATTTTTTTGCCTAAAAGGTTCGTTATTTCTATGGAAAAAGTTTCCGTTTGCTTTTCTAGGAACGAGATGTTTATTTGGTTTGTTGCGGGGTTTGGGTATAGCGTCATGAAATCTGTTTTATTAAATGCTGTAGTTGCTAAATTTTCCATGACACCTGTCGAATTTTTAAGAATCTTGCCCCAGTCACCAACCGCATAACCTTTGGTTTCACTAGCAAAATGAATAGCTTTAAATGGAGAATCTCCGTTAGTGTCTGAATAACAATTTGCAGCTTGTTGAAGTTCTGGTGCAAGGTTAAGGTCGATCTTTTTTACACAAAAAGAAGAGCAACCACAAAGCATAAAATTATCCTCAACATTCCAAACTACATTTTCATTCAACGAAAAGATATCGGCAGTTATAAAACCAGTTTCTCCTATCAGTGTCAAATTCAATGCTCCATCGGTAGTTTTGGAAAGTCCAAAGCCATCTCTAATAAATCCGATATTTTCATTCAGAAAGTAAAAGGAGCTTGTTTGTTGACTTGAAAGGATTGTCCATGTCACTCCACCATCAACTGTTTTGACAAAACTATTATTATCTGAGTATCCGTATTGATCATAAGCAGATGCATAGCCCACTGATTCGTTGAGAAACTGAATTGTTTTGACAGGATATTCAGTGTCATAACTTTGATCAATAAAAGTTGTTCCGCCATCAATGGTTCTTTTGACCAATCCATTGTTTCCAGATATGTAAACGGTATTTTCATTTAAAACCGATAAGCCAGTCAGGTCAGTAGTTGTGCCCATCGAAACCGAGTTCCAGCTTTCTCCAGCATCAGTAGTTTTTATTAGTGTTCCGCTATTGCCAACAGCATAACCCATAGTAGCGTTTATGAACTGTACTTTTTCTAAATCTGAGGTTGTACCAGAAGTTTTTGAATTCCAGTGCATTCCGCCATCGGTCGTTTTCAACACCGTTCCTCCTGTACCAACAATGATTACAATATCTTCGTTAATACAATATACGTCATTTAAATTGGCAGTTACACCAGAATTTTGCGGCTCCCACCATTGTGCGTAAAAAGGAAGAGAAAAAAAAATGAACAGCAGTATGAGTAGTTTATCTTTCATAAATTAAGGCTCTTAATTTTCTTAAAGATAATTATTCAAAAAGAATTGCGCTGTTTTTTGTAAAAAATTTACTGTAATCCGCGTAATTTATGCTAAGAAATAATATGATCTCTTTGAATTAAAAGTGCTCAACTAATGTCAGTTGCATGAGTTGCCCAGCAAGGATTTATGATTGAAATTGAAACGGGGCTATATTTTTTCGTTGTTCACGCCGGTGAAATGAAGTTCATCCTCATCAATCGGAACCATGCATTTCACATCATTGGCGCCAATATACCATTCAATGCATTCACCCTTCGGATCGATTTCGTCTTGTCCCAACAGCACCGTAAATGCTTCACGAATTGTGTCTGTATTCTGGCTTTGATCTTTAAGGTAAAAACAATTGTAATGCCCTTTTTTTATTTCGCAAACTTCTAGTCCAAACGCTTCGGTTTCGCCATGGTGAAGTTCTTCGGCTGCGGCTTTGTAGATGATTTCACCATTTTCATTAGGTTTTGAAATTCCGAAAAAGCGTCGGTTGTCTTGAAGTGGAAATTTTTCATGTAGTTGTTGCTGCGCTGCTGAAATGCCTTCAGGGAAGCGGGTTGCGGTGATGCACATCACTTTGATGTCTTCTGATAAACTAAACTTGTCCATGATATTGATTTTGAATGTTTCTCAAAATTATGGAAAGTCAACTAGCGCTTCATTACATCATTCGGGTTATAATTTACATGCTGTTATTGCCTTATAAATTTTACAACTTTGCTATCGATTGCCATAAAATATAGGCCGGGTTTTAAGTCAGTACTGTCGATTGAACCATCCGAATTTATTTTCCCATTTTGAATCAATTGTCCTTGAATATTCAAAATCTTATAGAAATCGGCTGTATTTCCGCTTACGAATAATTCATTTACTGCTGGATTTGGCGCTACAATCAGTCGTTTTTTATCAAATGAAAACGAAGCCGATGCCAATGCCGCTCCAAAAACAGTCTCAAAATTGTCCGCATATTCATACGAAGTTATATTGCAGGTCGTGACTTTATCCCAATTGATCGACCAAGTCATCATTCCGCCTAAATTCGGATAACCACTCGTTTCCGACAAAGTATATAATCCGGGTTGTGGCCCGGTTCCACGTAAATAAGCTATCGCTGACGCAACAACGGTTGGCGACGTAAATCCACCACCGGCAGCATTCGGACAAGCGGGTAATCCTATCACGACTTTACTCGCAGGAAATCCTTCAAAGTAACCGCCCGCAGTTTGAAAACCCTGTAATAATGCTTCGGTCAACGCGATGATAAAATCGGCGGTTCCTTGGTTGTAAATGCCACCATCAATCCCATAAATACTGCCGCTGTTGTAAAGTTGCACATGAATGTAATCAATATCATTGCGCAACGCATCAAGTATCGGAAGATAGCCGCCCCAAATTCCGCCGTATGCTGACATGCCACCTTGCACATAAGCCGTTTCGGGCGCTAAAGTCAACATCATGCGCGTATTGAAAGTTGTGAAATATTGGTTCTTTATCTGATTGATGGCATCAATGAGATTCATGCTGTCCGCTGAAGTTGGATTCGAAATTGTTCCCGTTGCCAAAATAGAATTCCCGTGCTCGATGTCGATGTCGATGCCGTCAAATTGGTACGTACTCAAAATACCCATCATCGAACTGACAAAAGCATCACGGTTTTTAATCGTATTCAATGAAATACTCGTAGTTGCGCCGCCAATACTTAGCAATACTTTTTTGCCTTGCACTTGTAATGATTGTATCTGTGAAATCAGCGCATCCAGGGAAACGCCGTCCGGTGCAAACATCATATTCATATCCGATGGAGAAGTCGGAATAGCAAATGACACACAAATGACATTGTACCGCGAATCGATTTGATTTAATGGGATGTAGGGTGCGTTGCTGTCATTCCAGTTTTGCCAGTATCCTATAAGTACCGGATTTTGCGCTTGGATGCCTATTGACAGCAAACATAAAAAAACAACTGTGTATTTTGTAAAACTCATACTCATTTTAATTTTTAATGAATGTTTGGTTGTAAGCCACGCCATTAATTTTAACGACTGCGATATAACTTCCGACAGCTAAGTCTTCAATCGCAAGATTTTCTTCAAATTGACCTGACGCTGTTTTTTTCTGGGAAAGCTGCTTCACGGTTTTTCCTTCCAGGGTAATGATGTCAATAGATAATGTCGCTGGCTGATCAAGATCGAAGGCGAAATGCAGCAAATCACTTGTCGGATTTGGGAAAAGCGTGTAGGCTATTTTGGTAGTGACGGCGCTAGTCTGGACGCCCAAACTCGACTTATTGATTGTCCAAGTAACCATGCTCGCATGAACGGAAGAATGGTTATCGACGCGAAGCAATGGTGTCTCATCGATGACGCTGGCGGTGAGCAGATGCACGCCTTCAATTAAGGTGTTTGGATTGAGCTGAAAGGCTTCTGCATTGGTGTCGAAAATCGTTGCATCCAATATCCATTTGATGTGTAAAGTATTTGGGATTGGTCGCATCACTTCGGTCAATTGGAAATCTATCAAACTCGTCGTCGCATCGATAGTAGTGGTATTGTCGGGCGTATAGGCTACAATCGGATTGGTCATCGCATGGATTTTTTCAACGATGCCTTCTTTACAAACGCTACAGTAAGGGAAATTTAACTGCTCCATTTTGCAGCTATTTGCAGTAGGCTTGTACCACAAACTAGAATTTCCGCCACAGCAATAATTGTTTATGCCGACATTCCCGGTTCCGACCCAATTTTTCCATTTGTTTAGCAAAGGATCAGACTGTTGTGTCATATTGATTTTTTCCGCGAAATATTGGTCTCCGGCATAATATTCATCCGCCAAACTTCCGAAAGTATGTCCGATTTCGTGGGCTGCAATTTCATTTGATGCTGCATTGGCTGTAAATACGGCAAAAGCACCGCCGCTTCCGCCATATTGCGGTGAGTTTCCGACAATAAAAACCAGGTCATAATTGGGAAAATTAGCCGCTAAAGTATTCGTAATTTTGGTGGTTAACGGCGCAATGGTTAAACGATGAATTCCAAAACCGTCGAAACGCGTTCCAAAATAATTCGTTGGAGACGAGACTGCTGTAAAATAATCGTCACAATCGGAAGCTGTATTTGCATGTTTGATGCCGGATTGTGGCGAAATGACTTTAATCGCGTATACATTAAAATAATTTTTGTATTCCGACCAAGGCGAAATAGAGAACAGATAACTCGCTATGTTACTAGCCGTATCGAGAAAGTCGTCTTGCTCGTCAACAGTATAACCATCGCCCATGATGACAAGGTTAAGACATTTGTTTGGATCGCCGCTGTTTTGAATCGTAGCCACGTCAAATACTTGAGCGCTGATGCTTTGCATTCCGAGTAATAAAAAAAGCAATAGTGTGTATTTGTAGATCATAACTATAATGTAAAAGTTTGCAATTCGTTTATGGACTTATTTTTTAAGGTTTCCGAAATTCTGATTTTTGTCGACCCTTGTTTTTTCTGCAATCGAATAAAAAATTCCGCTTCGTCCAAATCAAGTTGTTTTGAAACATATTGGTTGTTCTCATTCGGATATTCTACGTACTTAAGCAACGGATGCTCGACGCGTTTGGTTTGGACAAGCCGTTCGTTTTGAAAAATCTCAATCGTCAGATAATTTTCTGAACTGATCGGTTTTTCGATTTCAGCTTTCATTTTTCCATAACTTTTAGCGGTCGAAATAATTGCTATCACATTTCGGGCGGCATTTTTCGTAACTTTAAAAACTACAAAAACGATTTCATCCGCTGGTGGTTGTACAAGCGTTTTATTTTCATCAGTTTGTATTTTTGACGCGCCGCAGTAGCAAAAGAAGAATACCAATAAAAGGTAGGAATGTTTTCGAAGCATCAATTGCAATATTAAAATCGTTTATCCAAATATAATAAATTTTACAATTGGGTTTGTGAAATCACAAGGTGCAATTTTTTCAGAGCCGTATCAAAATTCTATTTGCTTTTTTTATACTCGAGGAATACTTACATTTGAAAAATAGCATAATGAAGATTGTTCCCATTCACTATGCCTCAAGATTGCAATGCGCTTGCAATAGAATTTATATTGTAGCATTAAAGCGATACGTCAACGAGTTCGAATAAAAAAATAAAAAGTAATTCCGTCATGGGCTTATTAAAAAAGATAAATTCAAAGGCCAAAGCCGATTTGAATACCGGTTTCGGGACGAACGCTGGTAGTTATGGCGGGCGATTTGTCAATAAAGATGGAACAGCAAACGTGCAGAAACGTGGGTTGTCTTTACTCGATCGCATCAGTTGGTATCATACGATGCTGACGATGCCGCGCTGGAAATTCCTAGCGGTTTTGTTTGGATTTTACATCGGTGTCAATTTTATTTTCGCTTGCATTTATTACGGAATCGGCATTCAATATTTAGATGGTATTGACAAGACTGGATCGGAATGGGTTAAGTTTGGTAAGGCTTATTTTTTCAGCGCTCAGACTTTCACGACCGTTGGATATGGTCATATTAGTCCGAACGGATTTCTAACCAGTGCAGTCGCTGCGACCGAAGCATTAATTGGATTATTGAGTTTTGCGATTGCAACGGGATTATTTTTCGGACGTTTTAGCAAGCCAACAGCATTTTTAAAATTCTCACACCATGCATTGATTTCACCATACAGAAATGGTGGCAAAGCATTGATGTTGCGCATGACACCTTATAAAAATACGAATTTCACGGATGCTGAAGCTAAGATTACATTGGGAATGATCGTCGAAGAAAATGGCAGTATGGTGAATAAGTTTTACACGTTAGCTTTAGAAATGTCGAAGATCAACTCGCTTTCTTTAAGTTGGACGTTGGTGCATCCTATTACCGAAGATAGCCCGTTGTTTCAATTTACCGAACAGGATTTCAAATCGATCGAGGGGGAAATTCTAGTCTTCGTAAAAACTTTCGACGATATGTTTAGTACGACTGTTGCTGCAAATACATCGTACACGTTTGCCGAATTTGTATACGGTGCGAAATTCGAAATGATGTATTCTGACAGCGATGATGACAGCAGGACAATATTGCATTTGGATAAACTCGATTCTTTTTACGCCGTCGATTTGTAAATTACTATAAATGAAAAATTCCAAATTCCAGACGTAAAGCTTGGGATTTGGAATTTTTTATTCGGAATTTCGAGGTGTTTATTTGAGCAGAAATTCTGTTTTCACATTGACTTTATTAGAGACTTTACTCTTTACGACCGATGGAATCTCAATATCATAGTCGCTCGCGTTTACATTGAAATTAGAAATGATTTCTACACCAGCGTCTGTTTTTTTAATTTTAGCAGTTATCGTTAAGTCGTTTGTTTTTCCATGCAATTCCAACTTTCCTTTGATCGTATATTCCTTCGCTGTTGCTGTAAGGGCGGTGATATCGAAATTCTGAATTTTTCCTTTGAAGGTTGATTTTGGATAGGCATCACTATTCATGTAATTTTCATTGAAGTGCTCTTCCATCAAAGCAAGTTTGAATTTAAAACCTTTGACCAAAGCCAAACTGGCGATATCGCCGGTTTTTGTATTCAGCACACAAGTGACGCCGTCGTTTTTACCTTTTACTTCCTCGAAAGCCGGAACGGAAGCCTCAAAGGTGATTTTCCCGGTTTTAGTGAGCATTTTGTCTTGCCCGAAAGTTGCTGTAGCCATCCATAATATGGCGAATACGAATAATTTTTTCATAGCGGTAGATTTAGTTTTGGAAACCTTGGTCCCTCCATTTAATGATGATATCGATTTTATTTTGTGGCAATCTTGTTCCTCCATTCGGCATCATACCTTCAGCACCCTGCGGTCTTGAAATGCGATCAAGCAACCCTCTATCGGTTATAGCTTGTCTGACCTTTTCCAAGTCTATCAATGGCATCGGTGCGCCATTTCGTGGTGGTTCCTGATGACAGGCTATACAGTTACTCTGAATGATTGGTCTAACATCTTCTGTGTAAGTAACATTAACCGGGATGTCGACTTCTGTTAGGTCGTCCGGACTGTTGCTTTCGCAACTAATCGTCAGTATACCTGTAAATGTTAATAATAGCATTAATTTCAATTTCATAGCTGTTTTTCTTTCAAAAATATATAATTAAAGTTATATATAATTATGTTTGTATCTAAATAAAATTCAAATGAAAAAAATTATTTTAATCATTATTGTATTTCTATTCGCTCTTGGAGCGGGATTGTATTTTTACATGTATAAGGGACATCGTATTATTGCTGATGAAGACGCTAGTTATTCGCTTACTGTTGCAAAGCTGGAATCTGAGTTTGTCCAAAATGACAGTCTTGCCAATAAAAAGTATTTAGATCAAACTATTGAGATATACGGCAAAATATCGAGTTTAGATGTGGTCAGTAATGCTATTGTGCTCGATGAAAAAATGTTTGGTACTTGCCAGAATGTTATTGATCAAAAATTAACAGTGGGTAAACAGGTTAAAATGAAAGGTCGATTTATTGGGTATGATGATTTATTAGGAGAATTCAAAATGGATCAGGTCAGCGTCAGTGAATAAGCTATTGGCTTCATCCTGATTTTAATTTACCTCGTATGTGTATTGGTTGTAGGTTGTTGTTTTTGTAAAAATTTAAAAATAATTGCATTATGAAAAAAATATTACTCTTAGTATTACTGTCGCCGATGTTGTCAATGGCACAAGAAGATTTGCTTGCCGGAATGGATAGTATTCCTAAAAACCAACCAGTTGAGTCCGCCTTTAAAGCACTCAAAATTGTCAATATTGAATCTACGAAGCTTGCTTCTAAAGGCGATTTCTATTTTGTTGTGGCGCATAGGTTTGGTTCGGTAAAAGAAGGTTTTGAAGGAGCGTACGGATTAGACAATGCGGTGACACAGCTTAAATTTTTATATGGTGTTACAAAATGGTTGACATTGAGTGCTGCGCGGAGCGAACCGGCATATGATTTTTCGATGAAGTATCGATTACAAGAACAAATCAAGGATGGGTTTCCTGTTGCCATTGTTGGATTCAACAGTATCGGTTTTAATAACACTTTAAAAGAAGCCAATTATCCTAAAATGAATTTTAATGACCGTATGATTTTTGTTTCACAAGTTTTGATTTCCAGAAAATGTTCCGACAAGCTTTCTTTAGAAGTAGCACCTACGTTCTTCCATGAGAATTTTGTAGACAATGATTTGCAAGATAATTCACAATACGCTGTTGGTGTCGGTGGTCGTTATAAAATGACAAAAAGATTGTCTTTGAATGTGGATTACGCCGCACACTTAAACCGAGATAGTAGTTCAATATACACAGATCCGCTTTCGATTGGCGTCGACCTTGAAACTGGCGGTCACGTATTTCAAATGCATTTTAGCAGCTCTCAAGGCATTCATGAAGCTGGGTTCTTAGGACAAACTACCGGAGACTGGGGCAAAGGAGATATTTTCTTTGGATTCAATCTTTTAAGGGTTTTCTAAAGAAAATGAGAAGTAAAAAAAAAGCCTGTCGATTTCGACAGGCTTTTTTTATAATCGGAATGTTGATTATTTCTTGATGAATTTTTGAGAGTAGTCGTTGCCTTGTGCATCTTTCAAAATCAATAAGTAAGAACCCGAAGTCAGCGTTTTGACATCGATTGTTTGATTTACTAAGTTAGAATTCATTACAAATCTGCCGTTCATATCGTAAATTCCTGCATGGTTGATTACTGTTGCAGGATTGTTCAGCTTGACGTTTATGATATCATTTGCAGGATTTGGGAAGATGCTGAATGTGCCATTTTTAGCTTGACTTACCGCCAATAATGTTGAGCCTTCTACCACCAATAAATCCTGCTCAGCAGCTGGGTTCAAAATCGTGTCAACAATACCAGAAGGCCATCTTACAATCACTTTGTCAATAGTTGGAACTGCTGCTACTCCTCTGTTTACAGTATCGGGACCTAAACCAAAATGCGCATTAATTGTGCTCATGTTTTGAAAACCTGTTCCGCTTTGAACGTCTCTGATTTGTTTTCCTGCTGCTGTGTAAACTTCTATTCTGGAGCCAATACCATTTCTGTTGCTCTGAACACCCAGAAGGTTAAAAGTAATCCAGTGGTTGCTATTTCCGTTGTTGAATAAGATGTTGTTCCCGTTTTGAATGTCAAGGAATCCGTCGTCATTCAAATCGCCTACAGGTCTGTCAACAGTTGATAAAGGATAAATATTTGGGTTTGGTGTGAAATGGAAATTTCCATCGCCGAACATGATTTGATTTCCGGAACTCAATACATCAAGAAAACCATCATTATCAAAATCATGCGCAACGTATTCTCTACCAGTAGTAGCTATCGTATCAAATCCTGAACCTGTGGTTACACTTGTAAATGTTCCGTCTCCGTTATTTCTTTTGACATTGGTTCCTCCGTTAGAGAATGAATTCACCCCCACGATCACATCCATCCATCCGTCATTGTTAAAATCACCAACCGCTGAAGACCAAGTTTGCTCCGGATCTGCCATATTTGCTGCAGGTGCTATGTTGGTGTAAGTTCCGTCACCATTATTTTGGAACAATTGGTTGATGTTTCCACCAACACCCGCACCACCTTGTCCGCATTTAGATAAATGCATATCAATTTTGCCATCATTGTTGAAATCACTCCATAAAGAAGCGTAATTTCCACCGCTCGCAAAATCACCAATGCCACCTTGAATGTGATTCAAATTGGTTCCGTCATTGATGTAACGTCTGTTTGGTGCATTGTCGTCACAGGCAAAAGCGTCTAATTTCCCATCATTGTTGAGGTCAATAAAATTGGTGCGTTGCACTAAATATGATTGTGTCTTTCTATCGGTTGTGTAGGCTGTTCCGGTTGCATTGGCTTTCAAAAAACAGACACCGTTTCCTGACCCGTAAATCAAATCGTTGAATCCGTTATTATCATAATCTCCGGCAGTGATGCTCCAAGAAGGTGAAACCACGGTATTCGTAAGCGGGAATGTGGTCGCAGTAAATGTTCCTCCTACTTGTTGGTAAGCTATTACCATTTGTGTCGTGCTGACAGCCGATACGATATCGTCTTTGTAATCGCCATTCATATCGGCAATACAATTGTTGTAAGTTCCTGCAATACCCGCAACAGGAGTTGACGTAAATGATAATCTGTCTGCAGCAGGTGGCGGTGCAACTGACAACGTAAAGTCGAAACCAGCGTTACTGAATCTGTTGTCAAAAGCGATCGTATAAGTAACGCCATTGGTAGCCTGAAAAGTAAAATAGGAAGAATTAGAACCATTATAGTCATCATTTGATCCGATACAAACCAAGCTCGAACAATCGCCTGAATAAACAATAACACGAGTATCGGAATTTCCGTTTTGTGGCAAAAGCGTACTGATCGTTACAGTATTGTCTTCCGTAGCGGTGAATTTATACCATTTACCTTTTGTTGCGGGCGTGTTCTGTGGATTTGTAAGGCCACAAAGCTGTGTTGGTGCTTCTCCTGATTCCCCTGTAAACGCTGGAGCAGTCGTCGTAGCGCCCAGCAAAATATTGATGGCGCTATCACAATGTTCTTGAGCCATTGCAAACGTGACGCTAAAAAGAGCTAGCAATAAGGGTAATGTTTTTTTCATTAGATTTTGAGTTAAGTTGTATTTGTAAGGCTGTTTTTATTTAATCGCAGTTTTGTGTTAAAGAGGAAATCCATTGTTCTAAAAGGGTTACACCTTCATCGTGCACGATGCTTCTTCCCAACAGTGGCATTCTTTCGCTTTCATCATTAGAGCTTAGTCTGAAATGAACAACCGATTTATCAAAATTTCCAGGATTGATCAGTTTTTCCAACGATGGGCTTAATACTTCATCCGCTGTTACACAGATTCCAATGTTGGTAGGATTGGATGTTTCGCTAAAACCAAATCGTAACGCGCGATAATCACAACGGGCATTCTCCTGATGACAGTGGGCGCAATTGATGTCGACATACGAACGAAGCCTTAAATCTAAGGTTTTGGTCGTGTCATGATAATCTACAGTGCTCACAATTGACGATGGGTAGCTTTGTAAATAACCTTGTTGCAAGAGATACTGCAACTGGTTTCTGTTCCCTCTTGGATAAGCGTAATTCACATTCAAGTTCTGTGGTTTTACACCAATCGGAGTAGGTTGTTCGTCTTTTTTATGACACGCAAAACATTCCGCATCCGACGGGATTCTATAATCCGTGGTGATGATTTCGTTGTTCGGCTTTTTAAATGTGATGGTTTTGGTGCTGCCGTTTGCGAAATCTTCACCAACGACCAAATCAGCATCCGTTTGATCTTCATTCCACAAATACTCATAGAATTTCCAACCGTCTGCTTTGCGGATCATCAATCGGGTTTCAATGATTTTTGTTGTGTTTCCGGGTTGAATCGTGTTGTAGTAAAACGATTTAATCAACACGGTTCCCACAGGGAATTCGAGGCTTTTATTATCGGCGACATAGGTTGCTTTTGCACCTTCAGGCATCCAGATGAATCTCTTTTTTAAAGCATAGTCCGTAAATAACGAACTTGCTGGTGCGTACGGAATGACTTTGTACCCGGGTGTCATATTCTTCATCGGACCAATAAAAAAGTGGTATTCCGACAATTTTAAAAATGGAACCTGCGTAAAGTCAAAATTTACAGGACCGTAAAGGGGCTTGCCGATTCTATTTTCTTCTGTAACATCCACATAGTCATCTTCACTTGTAGAACAAGAATATAAGATGAGAGTAGTTGCTGCTATAAAGAAAATCGATAAATAAAGTTTTTTCATAAGATTTTTAAAATGCAAACCAAAAGTAATAAAAATTATATAATTCATACATATTATAATAAACTATTGATTAACATTAACAATATTAAGAATCTATACAAATAAAACATCGAATCTGACATTGCTTTTTTGAATGTCAAACTCGATGCTTTATTAAAAGGAAATGTACTTAGTACGTCAACTATTCTTTGACGAATTTTTGAGTAAAAGATTTTCCGTTTTGATTTTCCAATACTAATAAATAGGTTCCGCTTTGCAACGTTGCGATGTTTATTTTAGTTGATTCCAATACTGTATTCATAACGACTCTTCCCGATAAATCAAATATTTGAGCTGATTTGAAAGTCTCCGTAGCATTCGTTTTTACACTAATGTTCAAAAATTCTTTGGTTGGGTTAGGGTAGATGCTGAACGCAGAATATTCATTGGCATTTACGCCTAAAGTAGAACCTTCTGTTACTCTAAACGCTTCGTTGATTGTTGGGTTGAAGATAGTGTCAACAATACCCGAAGGCCATCTTACAACAAGTTTTTCAATAGTTGGAACTGCCGCTACTCCTCTGTTTACAGTATCGGGACCTAAACCAAAATGAGCGTTTAACGAACTCATGTATTCAAATCCTTCACCACTTCTGATGTCTCTGATTTGTTTTCCGAAATCACCATAAATCTCGACTCTGGCACCGATTCCGTTCGTGTTACTTTGTGTTCCTTGTAATCTTACGGTAAACCAATTGTTTCCATTTGGAACAGCATAACGGATTGTACTTCCGTTTAAAATATCCAAAAATCCATCTTCATTCAAGTCACCAACAGCACCAACAGTAATTCCCGGATAAACCGTCGGAGCAAAAATATTATTGCCTTGGTTGAACATTATTTTTCCGCTAGCGCCTAATATATCAACGAGTCCATTGTTGTCAAAATCGTAAGCGATATAGTCTCTGTTGCTTCCGATATTGCCATCCAAACCGGAACCGGCAGTAATGTCTGTAAATGCTTCTTCAACTTCATTTGTAGTATCAAGGTTGTTTTTGAAGAATCTATTTCCCACGCTTCCGTTTGTTCCAATCATAATATCCATATCGCCATCATTGTCGAAATCGGCTATGGCAGAAGACCAAGATTGAATTGGCTGCACATTGATTCCGGCCTGAGCCGAGATATCGGTAAAAACACCATTACCGTCATTTCGATGCAATTCGCATGGTGGTCCAGAACATTTTGAAACAAACATATCCCTGTCGCCATCATTATCATAATCAGTCCAAAGCGACGCATAATTTCCACCACTGGCCGTAATTCCCAACATATAAGCCCCGGGCGTCGTGCCGGATTGATAATACGTCCAGTTACCTGCGCCGTCATTCAAATAATAAACATTAGGATCAACATCATGGCATGAAAAGGCATCTAAATTCCCATCATTATTGATATCGATAAAGTTCGTTCTTTGACAGAAAATATACTGTCCTGGTGTTTTGTTTAGGTAAGCTGTTCCTGTGCTGTTTGATTCCCAGAATGTGAGT
This sequence comes from Flavobacterium sp., assembly GCA_031425295.1. Classification (GTDB taxonomy): domain Bacteria; phylum Bacteroidota; class Bacteroidia; order Flavobacteriales; family Flavobacteriaceae; genus Flavobacterium. Next base: position 16,120 of record JANPJB010000114.1, read on the forward strand.
CCACTACCAGAACCTAGAAGCAAATCATTATAACCATCTCTATTGTAATCTCCTGCAGCCATGCTCCAAGATGGTTGAAAGCCTGTTCCCGGAATGTTGAAACTAGAAATGCTGAAAGTCCCGCCCGGTTGTTGGAAATGCACTTTTAAATTGTTATTGCTGACCCCAACAATGTCGTCAACACTATCGTTGTTCATATCTACAACACAAATATTATAATTGCTGTTGATGGTTGCTACGGTTTGAGCATTATAACTTACAGGAATTAGAATTGGTGTTTCCGTCAACGTAAAATCGAAACCGGCCGCACTGTTTTTATTATCCCAAGCAATGTAATAGGTCATGCCGCCCGTTACACTAAAGCTCTTTTTGGATAATAGCGAATCGGTGTTGCCAGCATTACAAGCAATCTCACCGGAATTATCATCGCTGACAAGACAGTTTAATGCTATACAAGTGCCGCCATACACAGAAAAATTAGTGTCTTTACAGATATTGGCTGCTACATCAGAGCTGATTGTAACCACATAATCCTGACTAGGAGAATACGAATACCATTTGGCTAATGTTGCGTTAGAACAGGTTGACGCAATGTTTTCTTCATCAATTGCAGCTACAGTTGTCGTGCCTGCAGTAATTGGGGTTGCGGATGAACAAGGATTCGGGACAAAAACATTTTCTGATAATTGAAACGTAAACCCTAGTGATGTCCAACGATTGTCGAATGCTATGTAATAAGTAGTGCCCGCGATGACATCAAAAGTACTCGTCGATGAGTTTCCAGTACCCGCGTCGTCGTCGCCAGCATAACAAGTTAAATTGCTGCAGTTGCCTTTGTAAACATGAAATCGAGTATCTATCAATGGTGCATTGGCTGCTAAATCGGTAGTCACCGTTACAGAATGGTTTTCTGTAGGTGTGTACACATACCATTCACCTGCAGGAGGTCGGGTCGCTGGGACTACACCATACGCGGTACAAATCGGTGCTGGTACTTCAGTACCATTGATTGCACCAACGACATAAAAGCCCGGTGTGATCGCGACTGCTGTTGCGCAGGTGTCTTGAGCTTTTGTGAACTGCACAAAAACCAGTAACATCAGGATTAGAATAATTCTTTTCATAGTAATTAATAATTATTGGTTATAGTTAATCGTTTGTTTTCAATTTGATTTTAAGGACAGTCTTGTAAAGAGTTGATCCATTGTGTGATCAATGCTATGCCTTCTTCATGCACCATTGTTCTTCCGTGCAATGGCATTCTGAAAGTTTCATTGGTCGTATTCAAGCGGTAATACAGCATTGATCGTTCTACGCTTCCGGGATTGACAATCGTATTCAAATCCTCGGGAAAGCCTTGCATGTCTTCGGTGCTGACGCATACACCCATATTGGTTCTTCCGACGCCATTGCTGAGACCGGTTTCTGCAAAGGCAAATCGCATCGGTCGATAATCACAATGCCGGTCATTTTGATGACAGTGCGCACAATTGATATCGACGTAAGAACGGGCTCTCAATTCAATAGGTTTCGAAGCATCACTATAATTAACGGTTGAGTTTGCCTCGGAAGGGAGACTAAAATTATTCATTAAATAACCTTGTTGTATCCACATGCTTAGTTGGTTTCTACTCGTAGTACCGTAATTGTAATTGAAATTTAAATTTTGCGGTTTTATTCCGATGGGCAAGTACGTGGTGACTTCAACATCGTTTACTAGTTCTTTCTTTTTATGGCAGATAACGCATTGCGCTTCTGATGGAATTCTATAATTGGTATTTTTCACAACATTGTTTGGGTCTGTCCATGCAATCGGTGTGAAACTTCCATTCATATCATAATACGCTTCGGTTTGTTCGTCGTTCCATACATATTCCGCGAAAATCCAACCTGATGCTTTTCGGATCATCAGGCGCGTTTCTATAATTCGTGTCGTGTTGGTTGGCAACACATTTTCGTAATAAAATGTTTTGATTATAACCGCCCCTACAGGCAATTCCAAAACTTTAGTATCGCCATTGTAGGTAGCTTTGGTACCTTTCGGCATCCACACAAACCGTTTTTTGTGCGCATAATCCGTAAACAAAGAGCTAGCAGGTTCATACGGAATCACTTTGTAACCTGGTTTCTGGTTCTTAAGCGCGCCAGTGAAAAAATGGTAATCAGATAATTTTGGAAATGGAGTCTGCGCCAGATCAAAACGAATAGGTCCTTCGATTGGAGTGTTGGGTCTGTTTGAAGTTTCTAAAACATCAATATACGCTTCATCTTCGTTCATGGTGCAGGAAATAGCCACCAACGTCAACAGAAAAATACTTAAAATTGAATAGTAAAAATGTTTCATAAATTTAAAAAAGTGAATCAAAAATAATAAAAAAATGAATTAAAATCTAAAAAGAATGAATAACTGTTGGTTAAATTATAGATTTCTTGTCTATTTGATAACTACTCAATCTCGCATATTGTTCCGAATCCAATAAACGCAACACATCCGTATCTTTCGAATGTCAATTCAGTTAAAAAACTCAAAACAAAAACACGCTTTTTTTTAAAGAAATTTCCTCCTAATGATTTGAAGATTAGGATATAAGTTCTGATTCATCAGATTCCGCTCTTTTCAAAACTGCTTCGGGTAATGATTTTTTCGCTTTGGCGCCCATTTTCTTGAGTTTTTCAACACTTGTGATTAAGTTTCCTTTGCCTTCTACAAGCTTATTCATCGCAGCATCATACTCCGTTTTCGAGTCTTTTATTTTATTGCCAACTTTAACTAAATCTACTACAAATCCTTCAAATTTATCATACAATGAACCTGCCTGACGCGCGATTTCATACGCGTTTTCTTGCTGCTTTTGATTTGTCCACATGCTGTCGATCGTGCGTAAAGTCGCAAGCAGTGTTGAAGGCGTCACAATTACAATATTACGTTCAAATGCCTTATTGTATAACGATGTCTCCTCGTTCAAAGCAATCGCAAATGCAGGTTCAATCGGAATGAAAAGCAACACAAAATCCGGACTCTCGATCTGATACAGATCGTGGTAATTCTTTTCACCCAGCTGCTCGACATGGCGCTTGATTGAATTCACATGCTCTTTCAAATACACCGTTCTGAGCGTTTCATCTTCTTCATTGCTGAATTTCTCATACGCCGTCAAAGAAACCTTAGAATCAACAATCATTTTCTTCCCATCAGGCAAATTGATCACAACATCCGGGAACACCCGCTGCCCGTCGTCAGCGGTGTGCACTTGCTGCACAAAATACTCGCGATCTTTTTCCAAACCCGATTTTTCGAGTACGCGCTCGAGAATGAGTTCGCCCCAATTGCCCTGCATTTTGCTGTCGCCTTTCAGTGCTTTGGTCAAGTTGACCGTTTCTTTACTCATCTGCTCATTCATTTCGCGAAGCCCTAAAATTTGCTGTCGCAATGCCGCATGATAATCAATACTTTCTTTGTGCGTGTCTTCGACTTTCTTCTCGAACAGTTGAATTTTATCCTGCAAGGGTGACAAGATATTTTTCATATTTTCTTTATTCTGCTCCGTAAATTTGTTGGTTTTTTCGTCGAGGATTTTATTGGCAAGGTTCTCAAATTCTTTAGTGAATTTTTCCTGCAGTTTCTCCACTTCCTGTTTTTGTTCGAGGTTGCGTTCGCGAAGGTATTCGAAATCGGCTTCTTTTTTTGTAAGTTGTACTGCAAGGCTGTCTTTTTCATTGCGGATATTTTCTTTTTCCTGCTCTGTTTTTCGAAGTTGTTCCCGCAAACTTTCAAATTGAGAATTCAATCCGATAATTTTTTCTTCAAGACCAATTTTTTCCGATTTGGATTGCGCGGTGAAAAGTAGTTTTCCTATATACATTCCGATGGCTAAAGCAATGCTGAAAGTAAGGATAGTGATTATTGTGGCGTTCATTTCATGATTATTTTGTAAGAAGTAAATGTATAAAATAAAAGCAAGCGCAAATTCTTGGCGCCATCTAATTGTTTAAAACTTAATTGTGTTTGAAGTTGATTAAAATTATTGTGCTGACCTACAAAAAAATAAATGTTTTTTAATAATTTCGCACTGTTATTTAAAAGCAAAACAAACAAAAAAAGTATAATTTAAAAAATTCGCACATGAAAATCACACTAAGCTTATTATTCTCATTAGTAACATTACTAGCGCGTTCTCAAGATTCGCCAGTTGTTCAGCAAACGGGTAATGTTACGCATACAACAACCACTACCACACAAACTGACGATGTCAATGTTGGTGTCAATGTGGGAGGTGCCAGCATCGGAATATCAATAAATGATACAATGGGTGGAAATGTTTCTCAAACCACGACTACGACCACAACGCGTTCGTCTACTGTTGTATATGATCAAGTTACCGAGAGTCCGCGCGGTTGTGTCAGAAATTCGTGCATGGCGCCAAGAAATTTTAGCGAAGCACTAAGCACAATCGAGAAACAAAGTTTTGAAGAGACACAATTAAAAACGGCAAAACAAGTGACCGCCGTGAATTGTTTGAGCGTAGATCAAATAATGCAAATTGCGAATACTTTTAATTTCGAGGACAACAAATTAGAGTACGCAAAGTATGCTTACGAATTCTGTACGGAACCTAAAAACTATTTTAAGTTGAACGAAATTTTTAGTTTCAGCAGTAATGTTGACGTTCTTTCCGATTATGTTCAAAGTCGTCAGTAAATTGAGTAATTATCAAACAAAAAAGACTGTCAAATTTGGCAGTCTTTTTATTTTTAAAAATGAAATACCACCATTATATTCTTCACAAACCTTACGGATATCTGAGCCAGTTCAAATATGAACTCAAACGCAACAAGAAATTGCTCGGAGAATTTTTTGATTTTCCTGAAGGCACTATGGCGATCGGCAGGCTCGACGAAGATTCCGAAGGTTTATTACTACTGACAACCGATGGGAAAGTAAGCGATTTTATCCGCAGTCGTAAAGTAGAAAAAGAATATTACGCGCAAGTCGATGGCATCATCGATGATGAAGCAATTTCAAAACTCAAAAACGGTGTAGAAATCGGTTTTGAAGGCGTCAAGTACATGACCAAACCGTGCGAAGCCTTTATTTTAAATGTGGTTCCCAATTTTGCACCGCGCGCTAAAAAAATCCGTGACGAACGACATGGTCCGACTTCTTGGGCATCGATTACCGTCAACGAAGGCAAGTTTCGCCAAGTCAGAAAAATGACCGCAGCGGTTGGGTTTCCTACATTGCGATTGGTTCGAGTTCGCATTGGAAATATAAAGTTGAACAACCTCCAATCCGGAGAAGTGATCGAAGTCCCTTCGTTCAAAATCTAAAATCTACAATCTAAATTCTTACCATGCTGAACATCGTACTCGTTGAACCCGAAATCCCAAACAACACCGGAAATATTGGTCGACTCTGTGTCGGAACCGAAAGCCGTTTGCATTTGATTCATCCATTCGGATTTCAGATTACCGATAACAATGTAAAACGTTCCGGACTAGACTATTGGGTGCATCTCGATTGGAAAGAATACCAAAATGTGACCGAATGGATGGCGCAGATACCCGATCTTTCGCGTGTTTTTTTAATGAGTTCCCATGCCCAAAAATCGTATCTCGAAAACGAGTTTAAAGATGGCGACTGGTTGGTGTTCGGCAAAGAAAGTGTCGGGCTGAGTCAGGAAGTGTTGCAGCTATTTCCGAATCATCTGAAAATTCCCATCTCGCCACTGGTACGCAGTTATAATTTAGCAAACGCTTGTGCATTTGTCATTGGGGAAGCCAAAAGACAACTGTCGAAGTAATTTTTCTTAGGATTTAAAATATGGAAATTTTGCAAGAATTTAAATATTTTCTGTAACGTTTTTAACAGTAAGAAATTCAAATTTGTAGTAATATAACGCGCATTGCTACAAATGAGAAAGATCATCAGAAAACAAACAACCGGTTTTGAAAGAATATCGACAGCCGTCACCAAAGCAGCAGGCAGCACGTCTGCATTTTTGATTTCATTTTTAATCATCGTGGTATGGATTATTTCCGGACCGTTTTTTCATTTTTCCGATACTTGGCAACTCGTGATCAACACCGGAACCACCATTGTTACATTTTTGATGGTGTTTTTGATTCAAAGAAGCCAGAACAAAGATTCAATTGCCATCCATCTTAAGTTGAACGAATTGATCGTCGCGCAGAAATTGGCCAGTAACCGAGTTGTATCCATAGAGGATATCAACGAAACCGATCTGTTGACGCTTAAAAAGTTCTATGAACACGTAGCCAAACTTGCCGAAAACGACGAATCTGTCGAAGAATCACATTCACTAAAAGAAGCTGATATCAGTCACGAACGTAAAAAAAGTACGCACCCTAAAACCAAGAAATCATGATCAAATGGACAGCCCTCTTTCTCGTCATTGCATTAATAGCAGCCCTATTCGGATTTACCGATATTGCATCAGGCGCTGCTCAGATTGCTAAAATTATTTTCTTCGCCTTTCTGGCATTGGTTGTTATAACCGCAATTCTAGCCGTTACAATCTTCAAGAAAAATTAGCGCTATCTTAAAAGTAAATTCATGAAAAATACCATACAAGATCATCCATTATATATCAAACTTTCTTTGATTACAATGGGCATAGTGGCATTTTTCTTTGTTTTATATATTGGCGCGGATATCATTGTTCCGTTGATTTTTTCGGTGATCATCGCGATATTGCTGAACCCGGTTGTCAACTTTTTAATCAAGAAAAAATGCAATCGCGTTGTTGCCATACTACTGTCGGTTACCGCAACAATGCTGCTGATTATACTTTTGGCGTATTTTATCTTTTCCCAAGCTTCAAATTTAAGCGAGGCCATGCCCGAACTCAAAGTAAAATTTACAACACTTCTTGAAGACGGCATAAATTGGGCTGCGGTGAATTTCAATATTGATCACGCACAAATCAACGAATGGATTTCTAAAACCCGCGCCGAAATCCTCGACAATAGTACGACCTACATAGGAACGGCTTTAACTTCATTTATGGGTTTGCTGGTGCTTTTTTTCCTGCTGCCAGTTTATATTTTCATGATGTTATTCTACAAACCGCTGTTGCTCGAGTTCATCTCGGAATTATTCAGATCCAGCCAACAAGAGGTAGTCGGAGAAGTACTGGTAGAAACCAAGACATTGATTCAAAAGTACTTGATCGGACTGCTCATCGAAGCTGCTCTTGTTGCAGCAATGAACGCATTGGGCTTGCTCGCTTTGGGTATTGATTACGCCATATTGATTGGCGTGATCGGCGCTTTGCTAAATTTGGTTCCCTATATCGGTGGTATTGTAGCGATAAGCATTCCAATGCTAATGGCTTTAGCAACGAAAGCCCCAATTGATGCCGTTTGGGTATTTATCATTTATTGCTTTGTGCAGTTTATGGATAACAATTTTATTGTACCGAAAATTGTCGCCAGTAAAGTAAAAATCAACGCGCTAATCTCTATTGTAGTCGTATTGATCGGTGGCGCATTGTGGGGCGTTGCGGGAATGTTTTTGGCGATTCCGCTCACTGCAATTACCAAAGTAATATTCGACCGGATTACGCCGCTGAAGCCATTCGGATTTTTGTTGGGTGATAATCAACCTGAAATCGGGAGCTTCATGCATATTAAAATTAGAAAAAAGAGCAAGGTCGAGCTAGAGTAATTGTGTAGGACTTAACAATCGTATTCAAATTTTTATATATTTGAAAAGTGTGACATGACAACAAAACCTTTTTCGAATGATTAAAAATTCTTCCAAACTGCGCAGTACCATTTTTAGACATCTAGACGGATTAGCAACAGCACCGGTAGCCGTAGCCCTTGATAAAAAAGGCGTTTTGAAATATCTGTTAGACAACAAAGAAGCGACGCTCGATGAACTTTCAGTCGAATTTAAAGCCAACAAAGGATACCTTCATGTTGGGTTGCGGGTTTTATGCTCACAAGGTTTTCTCGAATACCATGCTGATTCGGAAACAATAAAATTTAAGTTGTCGCCCAAAAGCGAAACTGCATTTTCGTTATTTTATTTATATGAAGATGTCGTTGATTTGCTGCATTTTTCGATGCAATTTCATCCGAGGCTTTTTGAAGAGGCGCCTTTTCATAAACTCAATCTTATTTTTGACAAATATAAAGACAACTACGGAATCGCTTTTTCTGATGATGCCTTGATTTTAGAAATTCAACAGCAAATTCTAAAGCATATTGAAGGCTACCTGGTCGGTCCAACTTTGGTGCGATTGGGAATGACTGGGATGTTTCATAAATACTTCATGGAAATTTCATTCCGTCCCGAAGAGTTCCACAAGTCACCAGAATTGTTCATCAAGATTCTAAATTTCCTTACCTTTTTAGGCTGGTTCAACGAGAAGAACGGCAATTATCAATTTACCGAAACCGGTCTGTTTTTCGCCAAACGCGCTTCTGCCTATGGCGTAACGGTTTCGTATTTACCGACTTTTGCCAAAATTGAAGAGTTGATTTTTGGCAACCCTTCGATTCTTAGGATGCAGCCCGATGGCAGTGATGAAATTCACGTCGATCGTGAAATGAACGTCTGGGGAAGCGGCGGCGCACACGAAACTTATTTCAAAATTGTCGACGAAATCTTGATTGAACTTTTCAACAAACCGATAGAGCAGCAGCCTAAAGGAATTTTAGATATGGGTTGCGGTAACGGCGCTTTTATCCAGCATATTTTTGAAGTGATCGATCGTCAAACCTTGCGTGGCAAAATGCTCGATGCGTATCCTTTGTTTTTAGTAGGTGTCGATTATAATCAAGCTGCATTGAAAGTAACCCGCGCCAATTTGATCAAAGCCGATATTTGGGCTAAAGTAATTTGGGGCGATATCGGTCGACCGGATCTGCTCGCAAACGATTTGATGGAAAATTATGCGATCAATCTCAAAGACCTGCTCAACGTGCGGACATTCTTAGACCACAACCGCATTTGGGAAAACCCGCAGCATGCAACAGTAGATCGCTTGAGCAATTCTACCGGCGCTTTTGCACATCGCGGCGCAATGATTAAAACAGAACAAGTCGAGGACAACTTGCTCGAACACTTGCGAAAATGGTCTCCTTACGTGAGTCAGTTTGGCTTGTTGCTGATTGAACTGCACACGATTCCACCAGTAGTGGCTGCACAAAATATTGGAAAAACAGCCGCTACCGCCTATGATGCGACACATGGTTTTTCGGATCAATATATTGTAGAAATCGATGTGTTTAATAAAATTGCAGCTGAAGCCGGCCTGTTTCCTGACGTTTCTGTTTTTAGAAAATTCCCGGACTCAGAGATCGCTACGGTAAGCATCAATTTATTGAAAGGGAAGTAAATTTAATTCGAAATAAAATTCGTGTAAGATTTCACGATCCGATCTGCCATGGCTTCTAGCGAAGGTTTGACATCTCTGAAATCATCTTTTAATTTTCCTTCAGACGTATAGAAATCTGCTATCGTGGTTTTTGTCAATACTTCGTTGGCATAAAATTCCTTCGGATGGAATGTCAAAGTGTAGGTTTTATCCTGATTGAAAACCACTTTGAGTTCATAGCGGATATTGTAATCATATTGTACACCGATGTTATAATAATAAGCCGCCGATAGTTTAAGCGCTGCAATCACCAGTGAATTTTGGGTCACGTCGCTGATGTCAACACCGTCTTTATTGTAAGTGTTTGCCCAAGTGCGCGAAAACTCAATCAATTTTTCAGTAGTCTTATTGGGTGTCGTAAACGAAATGGGTTCAAAGCCTTGCGGTGTCATTTCCATAATGGGTTGCGACCAGATTATCGATATGAAAAAAAGCAGCGATATCGTAAATGAATGTTTCATCTGAAGCAGGTTTTAAGCGTTACGGCGGGCAAATGACAATGTCGAACAAAGATAAGCAAGTGAAGCTGCTATCTAAATATTTCTGAAAATAAATTTACCCTTTTCAGCATCGAAAAAAAGATGCTCGTCTGAAAAAAGCGTGTCGAAAATCCCGGTAGCAACCAGTTCGGAAGGTTTGTCTTGGATGGTTTGCTGCTCATTCATCACGATCATTTCATCGCTGAGTTGAATTGCCATGTCAATATCGTGTGTCGAGAACAAAATGCATTTCTGGGTTTCATGCGTGAGTTGCTTCAGCAATCGGAACAAGGAAACTTTGTGCTTCAAATCGAGGTGCGTTGTAGGTTCATCAAGGATAATCAAATCGGTGTCCTGCGCCAAGGCACGTGCAATGAGTACAATTTGCAATTGCCCGTCACTGATTTCATAGTGCTTTTTTGAAAGTAAAGCCGATACTTGTGTCAACAAGATCGCCTCGTTTATTTTGTCATGATCGTGTTGGGATAATTTCCCGATCCAGTTCGTGTAGGGTTGTCTGCCGAGCGCGATCAATTCGTAAACCGTCAAATTGCTAGGCGGTAATTTCTCGGTCAATACTAAACTCATTTGCTGCGCGAGTTCGAGCGGTTCGAACTGATGCAGTGGTTTTTGGTTCAAACGGACTTCACCCGAAAGTGGTTTTTGAATGCTGGTCAAGGTGCGCAATAATGTTGATTTTCCGATACCATTGGCACCAATCAATGCGATGAGTTTGCCTTTTTCCAAAGTGACATTGATCCCTGAAGCAACACAACGCGCTTCAGTGGCATGAGCATACCCAATGCTTAAATGGTCTGTTTTTAAAATGATTTGCTTGTCCATCATCCCATCATTTTTCTTTTGCGCACCAGCAGCCAAACGACTACCGGCGCACCGATTATGGAAGTAATGGCGTTGATGGGCAATGTAAAATCGCCGCCCGGAACCTGTGAAATCATATCGCACAATAACATAATACTGATGCCCAAAAGTGAAGTGCTCCAAAACAAAACCGCATGATTGCTCGTTTGAAAAATCAGTTTTGCCATGTGTGGAACGGCTAGTCCTATAAAAGCGATTGGCCCGGCAAAAGCGGTAATGCTTCCGGCTAAAATACTTGTTGCCATGATGATGATGAACCGCGATTTTTTGAAATTCATGCCCAGACTTTTTGCATAATTTTCACCAAGCAATAATGCATCGAGCGATTTGATGCTTGCCAAGCTTAACAACAGACCGATTAAAACTGTGGTGGTTAGGATTATAATCGAATTCCACGATAAATTTCCTAAATTCCCCAGAGACCAAAAGGTGAATTTCTGCAATTGTTCTGCACTGCTGAAATACGAAAGGACACCCACAAACGCATTTGTAAAACTGCCGAACATCAATCCGACGATCAAGATCACCGTGGTGTCGCGCAAGCGCTGCGATATCAATAAAATGGATAGTAGAACTAAGGAACTTCCGAGACATGAAGCGACAATAATGCCATACGACGACAGAAGAAAGTCACGCCAGAAAACGGGAAGAAATCCAGCTCCTAAAAGAACCAAAGCCACACCCAAACTCGATCCTGAACTCAACCCCAAAACATACGGTCCGGCCAATGGATTTCGGAATAAAGTCTGCATTAACAAACCGCTGACCGACAAACCAATACCAACCAAAACCGCGGTAATCGCTTTTGGCAAACGGTAGTTCATGATGATGTATTCCCAAGTTTCTTTTGAGGCTGTTCCGCCAGTGAGGCTGGTGAAAACTTCTTTAAACGGAATTGTAACCGAGCCCAAACTAATATCCAAAAATAACAAAAATACGGCCGTGAGCAGCAGTAAAATATACAAGATTGTATGTTGTTGCTTTCGTTGCATTATTGTAATTGGTCAAAAAAATACAATTTGTAATCGGGTAATAATTCCGGATGCATGATTTTCAGCATGTCTTTCAAAACCAAATCGGGTCGGTTTGGTGCCAATTCATAAAAAATGATGCCGCCTTTTTTTCCTTTTCGGGTGCTGTATGAATAGACTTTTTTATTCTTGAAAGCTTTGAATTGTGCATAATGCGGATTGGCATCGCGCATCTCTTGTAGCGAGATGAATTGTCCCGGACCAATCCAAATATCGGCCTGTTGAGCTTTCTCTAAAACGGTTTCAAACGATAGCGACAAACTGCCGGTTCCCGGACTGTCCGCCCATAAATATTGTGCATTGGCTTCTTTCAGAAAATAGCAACCCCAACTGTTTCCTTCTGGTAAATACCATTGGCTTTCGTAAATCGCACCAGCCATAACGGTTGGTTTTGTCGTGGTTTTTGCCGCGAGTTTTTTGGTGTTTTTATAGTCGTCTACAATTGTATTGAAAATTGTGTTGGCTTCTGAATCCAAGCCATATAACGCGCCGAATAATCTGATCCATTCTGCTTTTCCGAGTGGGGTTTGTTCGTTCCAGTCGCCGTTGAGTACCACTTTCAATCCACTTTTCTGTAAATTGTCTAACGCCGGATTATTGTTGTCAATGCCATAACCGATGATCACATCGGGCGCGCTGTCGATTAAAACTTCCGTATTCAGATTTTGGTTACTTCCGAGTTCTTTTATCTTTCCTGCTTCAACCCGCTGGCGTACTTTTTCGGATGAAATATAATCGAGGTTGGGGAAGCCGATTAAGGAATTTTCAACGCCAAGCATTTCCAGCGAAGGAATATGTGTGGTTGAGGTCACGACAATTTTTTTGATTGGAATCTGAATGATCGGGTTTTGTTTGAGACTGTCGGGAATAACGCCGTTTTTTTGTTGGAGGATGTAGGTGTAATCTTTTGCTGCATTGGGCCAAGGATTCATGATTTTTACAATTGAAAAGCCGTCGTACTTGAAAATAGAAAACCCTTTGGCATATTGAATCTGGTTGATTCCATTTTGCATATCCGTATCTAATGCGGCTGGTTTTTGCTGACAACCGCAGACGAATAGCCATACAAAGAAAAGCGGGATTTTATTCAAAACAGATTTCATAGATTTCATTCGAGCGTTGCAAAGGTATAGGTAATCCATTTTAAAATTCAAATTTTATTTTTAATTCCAAACCATAGACCTATCTTTGTTTTCGAATTAAGGTTGTGGTTTGAGTATTTTCAAATCGCATTAAAAGGGAATTAGGTTCAATACCTAAGCTGTTCCCGCAACTGTAAGCTACTAAGCTTGTTGTTAACTACAAAACCACTGTCGCGATTTTCGGGATGGGAAGGTAAACAACAAGACGCAAGCCAGGAGACCTGCCTTAATTTCTAACGAATATCGAATCTTCGGGAAAAAGATTCAGAAATTATGACTGCGAAAAAGCTGTTTTCATTCTTGATGTTGATTTTGTGCCATTGTATTTGTGCGCAGCACGATACGATTGTCAAACTCCAAGAAGTGGTCGTCTCGGATTTGTATCTAAAGAGTTTTTCCAAAACCCAAGCGGTTTCGGTTTTTAATGATTCAGTCATCAAAAAAAACCCGGCGTCCTTGACTTCATTATTGAATTTCAATTCGGTCGTTTATTTCAAAGAAAACGGACTCGGTATGGTGTCATCGCCGTCATTTCGGGGCACAACTGCGCAGCAAACCGCTGTGATTTGGAATGGCATCAATATCAATTCGCAACTCAACGGACAGACCGATTTCAATACGATCACGACCAAAGATTTCGACAATATTACCGTTCGTGCGGGTGGAGGAGGCGCGCTGTATGGCAGCAGTGCCATTGGTGGTAGCATTCACCTAAATAATGAACTGACATTTAAAAATCGTTTTGAAAACGAACTATTTTTATCCTATGGCAGTTTTAATACTTTCGGAGCCAATTATAAAGTGCATGTGGCGAATGAAAAAATGGCCGGTCAGATTAGTTTTTCAAGAAATAGTTCTACAAATGATTACGAATATTTGGGAATGAACGGGCAGAAAAACGAAAACGGACAATTTGAAAATACGGCGATGAATGTTAGTTTTGGTTATAAAATCAATAGTTTTAATAGCGTCAAATTCTACAGTCAAACATACGACGGTGACAGGCATTTTTCGATATTTTCATCAAGCGAAACCCGAACGAAATACAAAGACTTTAATACGCGAAACCTTGTGGAATGGAATGCGACGCACAGTGCGATTACTTCCAACCTCAAAATCGCTATCCTTTCTGAAGAATATAAATACTTTGACAACATCAATTTCGACTATTTCACTTTCGGAAAGGTTTCTACTGTGATCGCGAAGTATGCCGTTTCTTATCATTGGAGCAATACTATGACGCTGCATGCGATTGCCGATTTCAATGAGAATAAAGGAAGTGGTTCGAGTATTCCAAGAGCAAAGCGAACTATTGGCTCGGGAAGTCTGCTTTTCGCTCATGAAGTGAACGCTGTGTTCGGGTATGAAGCCAGCGTCAGAAAAGAACAAACATCAAGTTACAAAAGCCCAGTTTTGTTTTCGTTGGGTACCCATTTTTCGCCTGTATCGTTTTATAATCTGAAGCTTAACGTTTCCCGAAATTTCAGAATACCGACTTACAATGACTTATATTGGGAGCAACTTGGCAATCCGGATCTGAAGGCTGAAAGTTCGTATCAGGGTGAAATCGGCAACCTTTTCACTTTTAAAAAATGGAGCGTTTCAGGCACATTCTATCACAGCAGAATATCCGATATGATTCGGTGGATTCCAAGCAGTAGCGGGAATTTCAGACCCGAGAATACCGCGGAAGTTGCTGTTTTTGGATTTGAATCGGCTTTGCATGGGTCGACCCATGTTCATCAACACCAATTCGAATGGAATGCCACCTATGCCTACACGCGCTCCGAAGATCTGGCCACGACCAAACAATTGATTTATGTGCCGTTTCACAAACTGACAGCCGTATTGGCGTACTCATACAAGCGTTTTTCTGCGGATTATCAATACCTATATAACGGGAAAGTTTTTACGCACACCGATAATAATCCGACTGAAATCGTAGATTGGTATGTGGTTTCAAACTGCGGTTTGGCCTATACGTTGGGAGATATTGCTAAGTATACTCTAGGTTTAAAAGTCTTGAATCTGTGGAATGAACAATATCAGAGTGTCGAAAATCGACCTTTGCCCGGAAGAAATTTTAATATGTATTTAACCTTTAAATTTTGATAAATGAAATCATTTAAATTGTTTTTATTGGCGCTCTCAGGCTCCGTTTTTTTTATGTCTTGTGATAAAGAAGAACTTCCGACTTTTCCGTCAACCGGAAATTACAGTAATGGTTTTTTAGTCGTCAATGAAGGGACTTCAACCGTTAGCACAATATCGTACGTGAAATCAAATTTTTCGTCAGTAGCCAATAACATTTTTGCTGCGGAAAACCCATCAGCGACCGGCATTGGAGGTTATGTGCAATCGATCTTTTTTAATGAAGGCAAAGCGTACATTATCGCAGGTAGTTCGAATAAAATTACTGTGGTGGATCGCTATACTTTTAAAGTACTCGGCACTGTAGATTCGGGGTTTGCTAATCCGAGATATGGCGTCGTTACGAATGGGAAAGCCTATATAACGAACTCTGACACGTATTCATTCAGTAATGCGGCTACCGGAAACACGGATGATTACATTTCGGTCATTAACCTTACAACATTACAAGTCGAAAGCACGATACCAATGAACGCACTGGCAGATAAGATTGAATTGATCAATGGGAAATTGTATGTTACAGGCGGATTTGGTGGCGAAGGCAATACATTAAATATTATTGATCCTGCGACGAATACCATTGTAAAGACATTAACTTTCGGCAGCGCACCCAACTCGATGGAAGTTAATAATGGAAAGCTATATGTTTTGTGTTCGAATTACACGGATGACAGCCAATTGGTGATAGTAGATTTGTCAACCGACATGGTCGAGAGCACGATTACCTTAGCGAGCACATTAGACAATGCTCAAAATTTAGACATTGATAACAGTCAACTTTATTTTACCGTGGGTAACAAAGTATATAGTAACCCGATAACGGCAACGGCAATCAACGATACACCTCTATTTACTTCGGACGCTATGGCGCTTTACGGCTTTAAGGTGAAGGGCTCTGCCATTTATATTGCAGATGCAAAAGATTATATTTCGAATGGACAAGTATTGGTTTACGGTAGCACAGGAGCTTTAGCGTATCAGATTAGTGTTGGATTGGTACCTAATGGGTTTTATTTCAACGAGTAGCGCTTCATTTTTATAGCCCATCAAAAATTCTCACCCCGGCGGCATTTCTGTCGTCGGGTTTTTATTTGGATTCCGTTCGTACGTTAGTTAAGATTTTATACTGCCGATTTTCGGTTGCAATATTTACCCGAATCAGGTGAAAGGCGCTTATTTCATAAAGATGAAAGGAAGTACTAGATTCGATATGGTCGGAATTAATTTATTGCTGGCATTATATGATCCGAATACATTTCGCTTTTCAAACGTGTAATGGTTCTAGTATCCTTCAATGCGTCGAAATACCGCACGCGATGGCTCGGAACCACTCTTCCGCTACCAATAATCGTATTGATGGCTTCACCTAGTAAGGGCTCATTTGCATTTCCAAGAACCCCTAGATTTCCAAAATCCTCTTTCAGCATAATGTTTGGTTCGAGCCCATTTGTATAATCGCCAAAACCTACTTTATTGACGATTTTCAAAACCAGCGGCTGCATCGCATACCGGTGTTTGGAATTGATGCCATCTTTTGAGAACGACGGGGAATCGTATAATGTAATCGATCCTACATTTTTCCCGACAGTGGCATCACCGATTTGAATTACATTGATATAAGGTCTTAATCCATTGATGATCAGCTCGCTTGCCGATGCAGTGCTTTTCGTCGTCAGGATGTAGACTTTCGTTAGGTTTAAACTCGAAATCGTTTCATTATTGCCAAGTCTGGTCGTAAATAAATTATACAATGCACTTGGATTTTGCGCACTATAATAGTCTTCAAGTTTGTTGTTCCATTGCTCTTTACCGAAAATCTGGTTCGGAAACTGGCCCGTGATCATGCTCGCCAGTCGTGTAGCCGTTGCAATCGAACCGCCGGAGTTGTATCGCAAATCCAACACCAACTCCGTAATGTTTTGTGATTTCAAATTGGCGAATGCCGCATTGAGTTGCGATTCGTAGTTCAGATAAAACCCATTGTACATCAAATAGCCGATACGATGCGAACCCGAATCAATAATGTTGGAAACCAATACAGGATTTTCGGAAAGTACGGTCTTCGTTAAACTTACTGATTGTCCGTTCGGCGTGATGTTGCCATTGTCATAATCCGCAAAATTCAAAGTATATGTATCCGAACTTAATAATGCGCTATAATTGTTTTTGGTTAAAGAAACACCGTCAATCGCATAGAAAATGGTGCCGCGAGAAATGCTTTTGGAAGCCGCGTCAGAATTCGGAAGGATGTATCGAACCACGCCAAAAATTTCCGTTTGTGAACCGGCTCTATAATACAAGGCGAAATCGGCGCCGTTGTTTTTAGTGGTTCCTGACAATATGCCTTCAAGTTCGTTATAGTCGGCGAAAATGACGCTAAAACGATCTATGGCTTCACCCGGATTCGGAAAAAGGCTTCTTGGCTTGTTCAATAAGTTTTGGAAAAGGTTGTTAGGATCAGGATAGTCATTTAGAAAATCATTTAATTCGGATTGGTTACTAAATCTTGAATCCGCTAGGTTCGGAACATCGGCTTGCCATAAATAATACAAGTTCAATCCTTTCCAGATAAAATTCTGCACGGCGATTTCTTCTGGAACCGCATTGTCATTTTGTACTTCACAACTTTGAAAAGCAACACCAACAAGCAATAAAAATACAAACGGCACACAATATTTTATCATAATGGTCTGAGTTCAAATTCAGGTAAATTTAAGTATTTCGAAATTATTTTCGCTTCTTTGTAACAAATATATATCCGCATCGTCTTGCCTTTACACAATGAAATAGTTTTATGAACCAAAATGAGTTTGTGCATGTAGTAGCGCCTTTCAAGGATAAAATCTTTCGACTTGCGAAGCGGTTGCTCGTGAGTACTGAAGAAGCTGAAGATGCCACACAGGAAGTTTTGGTCAAATTGTGGAATAAGAATGAAAGCCTAGGTTCGTATGCTAGTATCGAAGCTTTCGCCATGACGATTACGAAGAATTATTGTCTTGATCAGTTAAAATCGAAAAGAGCCGGAAATCTGCAGATCGTTCATAACAATTATACCGGCAGACAACCGGGTTTGCATCAGCAACTCGAGGATACTGACAGTTTGAGTTGGGTGTCGAAAATCATCAACGAATTACCGGAGCAGCAAAAGCTCATTATTCAAATGCGTGATATTGAGCAATACGAATTTTCAGAGATTGCCAAAATTTTAGAAATGAATGAAACTGCAATTCGCGTGGCGCTTTCAAGAGGTAGAAAAACAATACGCGAATTCATGATAAAAACCCATAGCTATGGAATTGTATAAAATAGAAGCATTGCTTCAGAAATATTTTGAAGGTGAAACCACACTTGCCGAAGAAAACGAATTGAAAACGTACTTTTCTTCCGCAGCCGTCGCACCACAGTTGCAGCAATACCGATCTTTATTTGATTATTATGCTGTCGAAAAAAATCAGTATTTTGAAACCAAACTAGAATTAAAATCACGCAAAAAGAGCCGTATCGCTTTGATTTCCGTTGCGGCATCGGTCGTTGTTCTTTTGGGTGTTGGGATATATACTTTCAATAGTTCAAACGAAAAAGCCAACGCTGATTTAGGCACTTATGATGATCCTGAAGTAGCTTTCAGAGAAACACAAAAAGCGCTGGCGATGCTCTCGAATAATGTCAATGTTGGCATTGAAAGTATTCAATATGTTGAGCATTACGAAAATACAAAAGACCAAATATTCATCACGGAGTAATCAATCATCATCAATTTAAATTTATTAACCACCCGAGGCGTAGCCAAACTGTTTGGTGCGTAGCGGAAAAAATCAAAAACAACAGAAAAATGAGAAATTTTTTAGTAACACTAGTAGTTTTTTTAATGTCGAGTCCATCGTTTTCACAAGGTGCATTTGATAAGTTCGATGGACAAGACGACGTGACTTCCATCATTGTCAACAAAAAAATGTTCGACCTGATGAGCAAAGTTAAAATGGAAGCTTCAGACAAGGAAGCGCAACAGTATCTGAATTTGATCAAAAAATTAGATAATCTGAAAGTCTTTACCACTAAAAGCACGCGCGTGGAAAACGAAATGAAAGCTGCTTCAGAGAAATACATCAAGAGTTCAGGTTTGGAAGAATTGATGCGGGTGAATCAAGACGGAAGAAACATTAAAATCCTTGTGAAATCAGGTGCTCGGGACAGTCAAGTGCGTGAATTATTAATGTTTATCGAAGGTGCGAAAGGCGAGGATACCGTTTTAATGTCGCTTATCGGTGATTTTGATTTGAATGAGATTTCCGTGTTGACAGACAAAATGCGTTTCCCAGGCGGCGATGATCTTAAAAAAGCAACAAAAGGATCGAAAGGTCCTAAATAATTTGTGATGAAATACATTTTTACCTGTACCGTAATGGCTTTGATGCTTTTGGTTTCGTGCCAAAATGAACCTTCACTGCAAAAATATTTTGTAGAACAGTATGATAACCAAGATTTTGTTACTGTCGATATTGCTCCCAATGTTTTGAAAACACAGCATATGAAATTGACCGCAGAGCAGACCAAAGCTTTGGCGTCTTTTGACAAAATGAATGTATTAGCTTTTAAATGCAATGGGAAGAATCAACTGCAATTTGAAGCGGAACGCACTAAAGTAAGTGCAATTCTCAAAGACGAAAAGTACCAACAACTTATGAAATTTGGCTCCGGAAAAGATGGCGCTTCGGTCAGTTTTGTTGGCGAAGATGAGCACATCACGGAGTTTGTCGTCTATGTGAATCAGGCAAGAAAGGGTTTTGCGATTGTGCGGGTTTTAGGAAAAGATATGAGTCCAACGACGATCATGAATATGATCTCTATCCTAAAAGATTCCAAACTAGATATGGAACAATTGAAACCTTTGCAGGCACTGATGACAAAATAATGATCGCACTTTTTAAACTTTTAAACAAAAGCCTTCTACAAATAGAAGGCTTTTTTTGTTTATGACAGTTTAATCCGTGATGAATCGAGCCATCGGTATTAGTTAAATCATTTTTTAAAATACTTGAGGGGAACGAACAGCATCCCGAAACATTCGCCTTTTTCTTTGCCGATATGTTTGTGATGCATTTTATGTGCACGTCTTACAGCCTTGGCGTAGCGGTTGTCGGCATTTCTGAAAAGTTTGAATCTTTGGTGAATGAAGATGTCGTGTACTAAGAAATACGTCCAGCCGTAGGCAAAAATTCCCAAGCCGATGGCTAGTCCGATTTGCAGTATATCGTACTGCCACAACAAAAAGCATCCAATACTGACTACCGCATAGAAAATAAAAAAGGCATCATTTCTTTCAAACCAAGAATCGTGGTCTTTTCTGTGGTGATCAGCGTGCAGGTGCCACAAAAAACCATGCATGATGTATTTATGGCTGAACCAAGCCATGAATTCCATGACACAGAAAGTCAAGATAAAAACGAAAATATTAAGCAAAAGCATTTTAAATGAATTTTAATTTATAACTGAAATAACACTTGGCGAACAATCCGTATTTTTGATAATCAGGCACACGGATTCGGGTATTTTTAATTTGCGTTGAAGGTGTTTTATTGAGTTTTGACAGTAATTTTTTATAATATACATACGCCGTATAAACGCCCAATTTGGCTTCAATCGGTAAGTGCAAAATCCCTTCAAAGCCTGCTCTAAAATCCGATTCAATTTCTGCAATAATCTTTGATTTGGAAATTTCATCCAGTTGATTTAAATCGGTATCTGGGAAATATGTTCGGTTTAAACCTTCAAAGTCAGCTTTCAAATCTCTTAAAAAGTTGACCTTTTGGAACCCGGCGCCCAATCGCATTGCTGGATTTTTCAAAGCAGCATATTTTTCTTCATTCCCATTTACAAATACTTTCAGACACATCAACCCTACCACATCGGCGGATCCGAATATATATTCGTTGAATTCATCCTTGGTTTTGTATTCCGTTTTGGTGAGATCCAAACGCATGCTTTTCATAAAAGCGGCAATAAGTTCATTCGGAATCTCAAATTTTTCCACCGTATGCTGAAACGCATTCAAAACTGGATTCAGACTGATTTTATTTTTTAAGGCACGGTCTAAATCTGCTTCAAACATATCGAATAACACAGCCTTGTCGTAATCGTGGAAACTGTCTACGATTTCATCAGCAAGACGCACGAAACCATAAATGTTATAAATGTCCTGACGAATACGGGGTGCCAACATGCGAACCGCTGCTGAAAACGATGTACTGTAGGTTTTGGTAACATTCCTACTACATTCAAAAGAAACGGTATCAAAGATAGATTTCATAAATTAAATGTGTTTTTGTATTAATTCGGCTACTAACTTCCCTGAGATCAAGGCTGGCGGCACTCCAGGACCAGGCACTGTAAGCTGTCCAGTAAAATATAAATTACGGATTTTACTGCTTTTGAGTTTTGGTCTCAAAAAAGCGGTTTGCAATAAAGTGTTCGCCATACCATATGCATTTCCTTTATAAGAATTATAGTCTTGGACGAAATCATTAACGCAATACGACTCCTTAAATATAATACTTTTTTTAACGGATTGCTGTGTTAATGCTTCGAATCGGGTCATAATTTTTTCAAAATAATGATCTCTGAGCGAATTCGTGTCTTCGATTCCTGGTGCGATTGGAATCAGGAAAATCCCGGCTTCCTTTCCTTCTGGCGCAGCATTCTGGTCGGTTTTCGAAGGAAAACTGGCGTAGAACAATGGGTTTTTAGGCCATTTGGGATCGTCATAAATAGCTTCAGCATGCGCATCAAAATCGACATCAAAGAACAGTGAATGATGTTCGACATTCTCAATCTTTTTGTCAAAACCTACATAGAACAACAGCGAAGATGGTGCAAAAATTTTGTTTTTCCAATAGGCTTCTGAATACATTCGGTTTTTAACATCGAGTAAAGTTTCAGTATGGTGATAATCGGCACCGCTCAAGACAATGTCAGCTTTTATGAATTCGCCGTTAACCGTTAAACCCGTTGTGGTTTTTTGATCGACATTGATTTTGGTAATGTTGCTGTTGGTATGGATTGTAACCCCTAACGTTAACGCTAATTTTTCGATGGCGAGCACGACGCTGTACATGCCGTTTTTCGGATGCCAGGTTCCGAGACCGAAGTCGGCATAATTCATAAAGCTGTAAAACGAAGGTGTATCGGAAGGTTTGGCACCAAGAAACAATACCGGAAATTCTAATATCTGTATCAGTTTTTTGTTTTTGAAACGTTTGCGAACATCTTTGCTAATGTTGCTAAAGAATTGCCCGACTTTTTTAATTGTTTCCACGGTGACTAATTCCAACGGAGAAACCCCGGGATTGTAGACCAAATCCTTAATAGCAATATCATAGTTACTTTGGGCTTCTCTCATAAAGTCTGCTAAAACCTGACCGCTTCCTTTTTCTACTGATTCGAAAGTCTGTATGATTTCATCGAGATTATCGGCTATCGTGATAAATTCGTTGATGCCGAAATAGACCTGATAAGCCGGCGATAATTTTTTCAATTGATAATAGTCGGATGGCTTTTTGTCGAAATCGGCGAAGAATCTTTCGAATACGTCGGGCATCCAATACCAGGTTGGACCAATATCAAAAGTAAATCCGTCTTTTTTGAGTTGTCGAGCGCGACCGCCGATCGTATCGTTTTTTTCAAAGATCGTCACTTGATGTCCGGCCTTAGCCAAATAACAAGAGGCCGCCAAGGCAGAAAATCCCGATCCAATTATTTTAATGTCTTTTTTCATTTAGTTTGAATCCGATGTGGTATTACAGTACGTCGATTATTTCTTTAATGCTTTTAAACACTTTCATTTGTGGATTTAAATCGGTAGTAACAATACTCTCTGCGAGCCTGCCGGTAACCCAAAATTCCGCGTTTTCTACCAATACTTTTTCTTTTATATCTTTAATATATGCGTTGAGCTCTTCCTTATTAGGCTCGACGGTAAAGTACGAAAGAAAAATTACATTGTCGAAATAATCATTTAAAATAGGTAGGTTGTCTAGTGGCACACTTTCCCCCAAATAAATTGTTTGGTAACCGTTCGCCAAAAGTTCGTAATTGAGATACAGCAAACCCAACTCATGAATTTCATTTACAGGTAAGTAAAGTACAAATACGCGATCCTTTATCTTAGGTTCAAGGATTTGTAACTTTTCGGTATTACTAACAATTTTTTGCTGTATCAGAAAACTGATGAAATGTTCGTGTGCTGGTGTAATCGTATCAGAGTGCCATAACATTCCGATCTCCGTCATTAGGGGAATGAAAACATCATAAAAAACTTCCCGAAATGTTTTTTCCGAGAGGAGGTCGTCGTAAGTACGATGGAATTGCGCATGATCAAAATTCAGCATTGCCATTTTAAACGCACTGACGGCATGATTTTTTACACTTTTTTCAGAGATTATTTCACGAACCAACATAGGTATCGTATCGGGTGCATACTTCGAGATCTTCGAGATTTTATACCCGTATTCATGCAACAATGTGATGTTGAGTAGTTTTTGCAAACTAGCAGTATCGTACAAACGAATGTTGGTATCGGTTCGCGTCGGCTGAAGAACATTATATCTTTTTTCCCAAATCCGGATCGTATGCGCCTTGATCCCGGAGATGTTTTCAAGATCTTTAATGCTGAAGGAGTTTTTTATGTTCATTTTTATTTAAAAAAGATTAAACAAAAATAAAGATAATTATTGGTTTATATATTCGCAAGGTCAATATTTACGTTAATCTTTATGTTTATCATAAAATGTTATTAATTTGCATGAAAATTATACAAAAAGCTTATTGAAATTAATTTTTATCTTTAAAAAACAAAAACTTTCAATTATGGAAACGGACTTTCGATTTTCAGGATCTATATTCTATATTGATGATGACCAAGACGATTTGGATTTTTTCCATGACGCCATTGAAGCTTTGGGTGAAAACGTAAAATTGTTTCTTTTCCCAGATGATATGTTTAAAATTTTAAAAAACCCGCCGCCGAGCCCGTCGGTGATTTTCTTGGATTTGAACATGCCTCTTAAAACTGGTTTTGAAATAATAGCTGAAATCAAGCGCGCTGGCAAGTTTAATAATTTGCCTTTAATCGTATATTCTACTTCTAGCAGTGCTGAAATTATTGACCAATGCAGGATTTTAGGTGCCTCATTATTCATCACGAAACCAACATCACTCTCGGCACTAAAAAAAGCGATTGAATTTGTGTTGAATATAAATTGGGATCTTCACAAAGCAGATAAAAGCAATTTCGTATATTCTTCTTAAATTCAATTATCATAAAATCTGCAGGGAAATACTAGCACTTTTTTTTTGACTACATTGAAATCCTAGCAGAATTTCCCTACGAAAAACGCTATCGAAATCACCCTTTTTTGAATTTGAATATAATTTTTATTTTTTTTAAATTTATATTCATATTATACTATATTTGTTAAAATCATGTATTAAAATACATTTTATCAATTCATTTAAGTTAATATTTGTCGAATTAAAGAAGTTATATACCGTATGAAAAAAATAATACTCTTCGTTTTTTTGAGTTTTCAGTTTAACATTTCCGCACAGAATATGATGTATTTATCAGGAGGTTCTAAAATTGCCGGTAAAATTACCGATATCACTTCCGAGAAAATAGCCTATAAAAATTTAGCCAATCCTAATAGTCCGACTTACGAAAAACCAATTAGTAGTGTGAAGTTGGCATTCAATGAATCGGGCGATTACCTTGTTTTTTCTGATAACCCATCAGAAAGGGATAAAGCAAATTTTCTAAATGGAACCGCCGAATCGCATGCAGTGGATGTGGTTGTCAACAAAGAAGGTAAGGTATCGCCAGTGATGATCACTGATGAGAACGAAACGACTATCGCAGCCAATGAAAATGGTAGCAACATCAAATTGGCGAAGTCAGATTTAGCTTTTGTAATCCGCAAGAGTGGTAGCCATCAGTTGTTTTCTGACGCCGATGCGGCTGGACCACTGCTTTCCGCAGAAAAATCTAAAGTCCAAAACATTAGGTCTAGTGCTAAAGCGGTCAGTAAAAAGGAAGTCGTAAAAACTGAGACACCTAATGAAGAAACACCAGTTGCTGATAGCGTGGCTTCGTCGGAAAATCCAACTAAAGCTGTTTCTGAAGATACTTCAAAAAACTCAGAACCAGCACCGGTAAAGACAGCAGCGGCGGTAAAAGGAAAAAAAACAAAAACTGGGGTAAAACCCACACCTAAAACCGAGGCGGCGAAAGAAACTGCCTCTGTGGAACCTACCAAATCGGATGTAACAGCAGAGGATACAAACAAACTACCTCATGACGAAAATGAGGTAATCATGCCAGATTTGGCGCAATTCGGAACCAAAGCATTAGAAAAAACGCAGGAATTTACGCGTTATATTCAAACCATCACTTCGGTCAATACCAATAAAGATGCTGCCTACAAAAGTGTCGATATGGCTTGCGAATTATTTATCGACGAAAATGCCCGTGTTGAAGTGTCGAACGCTGTTAAAGGTACCAAAAACAAATATAAAATCAGAGACTATTTGAACCGATTGTTGATCAAAAGTGGGCAATATGATAAAGTGCAAGTGGAATATGCGAATATCAATTATGCATCTAAATTTAAAAAAGGAGCAGACGGAAATTATTACGGATCGGTTACTTTCGTTCAAAAATTTCAAGGTTTTATTGATGGCAATTTAGTGTATGGTGACCAAACTAAGCGCAGTGTTACGGTAATTCTCAAGCGTTATGAGAAGGCTGTTGAAGGTCAAAATGTGTCGGGCTGGGATGTGTTTTTAGATGACGTAGGCGTAGTAGAAACAAAAAAATTATAATGGTTTTAAAATGCTTATTTTGAAATCAATCTTCGTTTTATTTTTTGTTGTGTTTCCGACATTTCTTTTCGCGCAAAGCTATGAGAAAGAGTATGTAACGCTTTTTGCCTGGGAAGTGAAACAGATTGATGAATTTATTGAACGTTTCAACGACGCTGATGGCACTTTGATCAAGGAATACAATAAGGAGCACCAACCCAAAGTGGCGCTATCCCGTGAAAAACTTTTAAAAAGTCTTTTCAACGCTGCAAAAACAGATTGGAATTTTGCAGAGGTAACTAATTTCATCGAGCAAGTGGTGACCCATGATCCACCTTTATTGCTTGATTTTAATGGCGAAGATTGGTATGCAAATGTTAGCTGTGCTGTGCTTTGGAAAGGTAAACCCAAAACAATACAGTGTCGACTTAAAATAATGAATTTTGCTGATGGGAGCTGTAAATGGGTGCTTTCCGATGTGTCTGCCAAATTTTTACTTCCTAAAGATCCAAGCGGAAAACCGTTAGCAGTAGCGCAGCCTCTACTTCCTTTACCCAATAACAAATACGGATCATTGAATCCGATGAGTCACACTAATGATTTTTTGAATATTGATATGGTATCGGAGAATGCTAAAAATTTAGCCAATTATATTGAACCGTCGCCACATTATAGTGATACGATGAGTGCATTTATCAATCAAATTTTAAATAAAAATTTGAAAATTCTGCATACCACCGCGATCACTTATGTTTTTTTTCAAATCGATGGCTGGAAAATTGAAATCCAGCAATTCAATCGCCCGACAAAAAATTCAGGTTGGTTAATTCATAAATTAATAAAAATGCCCTCTTAATTTGTCTTAATATGAAGTGTACGTCGCCTGTTGCCATAATGCCGCTACTTTATAAACGCATTTCCGTTGTAAGCTTTTTGTTTTCGATATCCTTATTACACGCCCAAGATGTGCCGGTAGCCGCAGATTCTCAGAATACAATTAGCTTGAAAGATGCAAAGGAAATCAGTTATCAAGCACAGTCGACCGTTGTGACATTACAAGGTCTTTTAAATTACATTACCTTTTTCGACAATACTGCTAGTGAATTGTTGGGGGTCATCGATGATAGTTTCAAACCTTCACGCAATCGCGTTTTTTATAGTAAGGAAGTAATCGTTGAAGACGATATCAACTCTCTTTCCGAAATGGGCAAGACCAAAGATATGTTCGCTATCAATTATTTGAATGAGATGGATCTTCAATATGAGAAAACCGAGGATGAGTCGATTAAGTTTTCCAATGTCGTACTGTCGAGCGTGAAAATGAAAGACTACATCTACGTCAAAGTAAAATTCGATTCGAAGTTTGGCAGCAAATACAAACCCAGCGGCAATGGTTACAGCACCAAGCAGCGAGAGGCTTTAGTACGTGCAGAAAAGATCGGCAATTCGAAGTGGGAAACCACCATCATGAGTATTGCCTATTACAATCCAGCACTGCCGATTGAGGGAATCGAAAACAACATGCTGATTGCTACAGATACTTCATCGGCGGCAAGTGTCGTAACCCAAGAAGATTTCGATAAAGAGAAGGAAGCCTTTATCAGACAACGTCAAAATGAGGAGAAAAAGGAACAAGCTGCTTTTGATGGGTATCTAGCGGTAGCTGCAACCTATATCAACAATAAGCAATATAAAGAGGCGCTCGTTTTTTTTGAAAAAGCAAAAGATATCAAACCTTTAGTTCCTTCGCTAGACAAACGAATTCTAGATACTAAAAAGTTAGCCGCCGAAAATACTTATGAGAATTATAAAATCAAAGGGGATAAAGCCAAAGGTGACCGTAAATTTAACGATGCCATTCAATATTACAAGCAAGCCATTGTGCTCAAACCCAATATCAGCGGTTTGTTGCAGCCCGAAATAGATGCTTTGAGCCTCAAGCTTGCGGAGATTTCGTTACCCTATAACAAGTTGCAGTCGAAGGATTATGAAGGAGCCATCGACGACTGCGAGAAAAGTCTTAAAGCCCACAAAAAAGAGAAAAGTGATTTTCCTGAATTGTATTTTATCATCGGATCGGCTTATGTACAATTGGGCGAAATCAATAAAAAGAGTAGCAGCAATAATTTTGAAAAAGCCCTAGAGAATTTCAATACTGCGATTCAATATTTTACAAATTATAAGGAAGCGCGTATGGCACGGGCTAGTTTTTACGTCAACCAAAAGAAAGACATCATTAATGCACTGACCGATTATGATGTTTTAGCGACCAACGAATTGGATGATTCTCCTGACAAGGCGGTTTTTTTTGCGATCAAAGCGAAATTGAAAGATCAAATTTCAAATGCAACAGGTGCTATCGTCGATTATGACAAAGCCATTAGTTTGAGTCCCAAAAACCCCGTGTTTTATTGCGATAAGGGAGAATTGCTCTACAGAATGAAATTTCCGACCGAAGCTGAAAAGCATTTCGATACCGCCATTAGGTTGAACCCAGAATATGCAATGGCTTACTATTATCGCGGATTAAATTTTGTCAGCATCGATTCAAATTATAAAGCGGGAAGTGACTTTCTCATTGCAGAAAAATTAGGAATTCGGGAACCACAACGCAAAACCATCGAATCGATTAGTGATGATTATTTTATTAAAGGACAAGAACTAGCCGACAAACGCAACTTTGTCAATGCAGATTTATTATTTAACAAAGCACTTGAGATTAGAAAATGCAATGCGAAAGCACTACATGGCAAAGCAGAAATCTGGTTGATTACCGGAAACGAACTTCGCGCTAAAGACAATGATGCAGGAGCTATTAATTATAAGAACTGTATTGATTTAAACCGCCAGGCAGTTGCCTGTGACCCCGCATTTTCTGATGCCTACTACAAAGAGGGCCTGGCGCATTATCAGATAAAAGAGTATGAATTGGCACTGGGGTGTTTTTCAAATGCCATCAAAAGTGATAAAGAAAACTATAATGCTTTTATAGAACGAGGCAATACGAATCAGGCAATTGATAAGTTTGGACTTGCCATTGATGACTATGTTGTAGCCATTGCTTTGCTGCAGGCCAATGTAGAAAAAGCCAAGAAAAGCAGTGATAAGATGCGCTTAAAGTCATTAAACGATGAGTTGTCCCGCGCTTATCAGTTGCAAGGAAAAGCCCAGTACTTCTCACTCGATAATACTGGAGCCATTAAATCATCAGATAAAGCGTTAGATCTGCTGGAAACCAATAATGAAGCGTTTTATTACAAAGGTTTATCGTATCTAAAACTAGGGGATTTCTCTAAGGCTACAAAATTGTTTAACGAGGCTATTAGTATAAAGCCGCAGTACCAGTACTTTTATGCCAACGGGAACTCGCAGTTTGCATCCAAAAACTACCTGCCTTCCATACAACAGTTCTCAGAGGCCATTCGGCTAGATTCGTTGAAAGTGTGTAAAGACACCCATTTTCTTCGTGGCTTGGCAAGCTATAAGAACAAGCAATATAGCCAAGCATTAAAGGATTTTGAGATCTATGGTCAGGAATCGAGTAGTACTACAAATTCTTTATTTTACGCTTATTACGGCATGAACTTACTAGCATTAAACCAAGGCATATTGGCTGTTGAAAAGTGGAATGTCGCTTTAGCGATCACACCTAAAAATGCCATAGCATTATATGGTATGGGTTGTCATTATGCAGTAAGCAATCAATTTGAAAAAGCCAGCGAATCGTTTCAAAAAGCATTCGAAACCGGTGTGCTGAGCAAAGATGTTATCAAATCGGAAGAAGAAACATATCTTGATAAATACCTGCAAATTAAGGCCCATAAACTAAAATATAATGAGCTTAAGAAATTGCATCTTGCGAATTAACAGGCAGCAGCGCTAATTTATATCTTACCACCTAATTATGATGAAACCAGAAATCAATATAGCCGAATGGACCAATTTTGAAGCGGAGATTGTCAAAGAATGCCTCATATTAGACCAGTTGATCGGCTTGATGAAGCAAACCATAATCGGACAAGAAGTATTGTTAGAGCGACTGATGATCGGTTTGTTATGCAATGGTCATATTCTCTTAGAAGGTATGCCTGGACTTGCCAAAACGCTAACGGTAAAAACCTTAGCACAATCCATTGCGACGGATTTTTCCCGTATTCAATTTACACCTGATATTCTCCCTGCTGATATTTTAGGAACCACGATGTACAATATTCATACGAATGAATTTACCGTCAAAAAAGGTCCGATTTTCTCCAATTTTATACTGGCAGATGAAATCAACAGAGCACCTGAAAAAGTACAAAGTGCTTTGTTGGAAGTGATGCAGGAACATCAAGTTACCATAGGCAGTACCACGTATAAATTAGATTTGCCTTTTATGGTTTTAGCGACACAAAATCCGATCGACCAAGCAGGAACCTACCAACTACCGGAAGCACAGATGGATCGCTTTATGCTCAAAGTGCATATTACCTATCCCACCAAAGAAGAAGAAAAATTAATCAATCGTATGAAATCATCGGGAATTCCAATCGATATGACTACGGTTCCTGTTCGTCATATTCTTCGGATGCAACAGTTGGTCAATCAAATCCATGTCGATGAAAAAGTGGAAGATTACATACTCGATATCGTGCTCAGTACCCGTTGGCCCGAACAGTATAATTTAGCCCGACTACAATTTTATGTTAAGTTTGGCGCTTCTCCGAGAGGAACGATCAACCTGACGCAGGCTTCAAAGGCATATGCACTTCTGAATAAAAGAGCCTATGTGATTCCATCCGATGTATATGCGGTTGCTCCCGATGTTTTGCGTCATCGCATCGGTTTAAATTATGCGGCGATGGCAGAGAACATCACAACGGATTTTATTTTGCAGGAAATACTCAACGAAATTCCTCAGCCATAAATTCTTTGTTTTATGGAGTTAAATGAACTTATCGCTGCGATTCAAAAAATCGACTTGATGGCAACCTCGAAAACCCGACAAAAAATAGCGGGCAGCACCACGAGTTTGTTCAAGGGGCGCGGTGTCGTATTCGATTCGATTCGGAAATACGAAAGGGGCGATGATGTTCGTAATATTAACTGGAATATCACCGCACGATTCAACGATACTTTCGTCAATACGTTTAGTGAAGATAAGGTTCGAACCGTTTGGATACTCGTAGATTGTAGCGGTTCGATGGGTTTTGGAACCCAAAGACGCACGAAGCTGGATTTAGAAATAGAAATAGCGGCAACATTAGCCTATAGCGCGATTCGACAGAACGATGCGGTCGGGGTTGTTTTTTTTAGTGATGTTACCCAAAGAGTTATTATGCCCCTACGCGGAATGAGCGGTTTTTGGCATATTGCAAAAGCATTGGTAGATTGCAAACCTTCCGAAGGTACAACCAAAATGCATAGTGCTTTACGATTTCTGCTCAACGAGAATTGTTCGCACAGTCTTGTGTTTTTACTGTCGGATTTCAAAACCACTGGCTATGAAGAATCAGCAAGAATTGTAGCGCTTCACAATGATTTTTGCGCGATTCAAGTACAAGATGCGTTGGAACGTAGTTTTCCTAAATTGGGTTGGATGCAACTCAAAGATATTGAAAGTGGCGCCCAAAAATGGACCAACACGGCTTCGGCCCATTTTCAAAAATCTTACAAACAACAACATTTAGAATATCAAGATTACTACCATCATTTTCTATCGAAACACGGGATCTTGAATGTAACGATTCAAACCCATGAAGACGTGGTAGCGCAGTTAGCCTTATTGATGTAATATGAAAATCTTTAGAACCATAATAATCAGCATGTACTTGGTATTTCCCTCAGCTGGTATGTGGGCTAAACCGAATGTGATCATACACCAAAGTATCTCTGCTAAAAACGCAAAAACGGGCGAGGTGATTCATCTGAAATGGAGCGTACAGGGCAACGCCAAAACTAAGGTTTCCTGGGAAGCATTAGACTTTTTGTTCCGTCAATCCGACAAACTAACCGTGTTGAAAACTACCACGAAAACCACATCAGAGCATCTTTTTATCCATCAAATCGATTTTACTGTTACAACGCGACAACATATCACAGTAAAGGGTTTGCCGGTGATCGTCACAGGAAAAGATTTCTTGACACCGCCTTTTGAACTCGATGTTAAACCGAGTACGTTGCCTTTAAAATTAAGTCCAATCTTGCCGATAGTTTCAATGGAAATGAACGCGGTACTTCTTGCTTGGTTTTATGTGCTTCTGCTGCTATCTGTCATCGGAATTCTCTTGATTGTCAGTTATCGAAGGTTTGATACTTGGTACCAGAAACGAGAAGTTTTGAAAGCGAAGCAACGTATTTTAAATCAATTGAGTAGTTTAGAGCACGCGGCACATATGGAAAATATTGCTACTGCTTCAGTGGTCATGCAGGTCAACGAATTGATGCAGGAATACAAAAATATCGCACCCGTAAAATATCCAGTTGATTTGGAAGAACAAGCAGCTAAACTTTTATTTTTGCCTGATGCGATTGCGAAAGCATATTATGCCGATTTTTTTGTCGAAATCAAACGATGTCTTGATACATCCCAAACCGTATCGTGATGCGGCAATTTCTCTATATCAGTTTCTCCGAACCCTTATGGTTGTTGCTGCTTCTAAGTATTCCGATGCTTGTATTGGCCTACATTCGTTACTTCAGAAAACAGACTCCTTTGATGTTGGTTAATCGGGTTTACACAAATAGTAAATCCCCAATTTCTCGATTATCACCTTTAGACTATTTGTTTCTGATTCGAATCATGGCCATCGTATTGATTGTGATGGCATTGGCGAATCCGGAATTAAAATACCGACAAAAAATGCGTTCTCCCTTCCAAACTAGCGATATCATCTTTGCATTGGATGCTTCGAAAAGTATGCTCATCGAAGATTTGAAACCCAATCGCAGCGAGGCGCTCAAAGCAGTTTTGAACCGTTTTGTGGCATTGCGCACGGATGATCGGATTGGGTTAGTATTGTATGCCGGCGAAAGCATCAATTGGTGTCCGTTGACTAAAAACAGTAAGCAGTTATTACAGTCGATAAATTCAATGCAGCAAAACCAATTAAACGACGGTACCGCCATAGGATCTGGTCTAGTTAGCGCCATCAATGCACTTAAAAACAGTAGGGCTAAAAATAAAGTCATCGTATTGCTAACCGACGGTGAAAACAATGCGGGCACCATCGATCCGCTTTTAGCAGCTGAGTTTGCGCAACGATTGCGTATTAAAGTGTACACGATTAGTATCGGGCGGACCGGATTTGCGCCGATGCCATTGAAAGACTTGAACGGAAAAACCTATTATCAACAAGTATATTGCACGATTAACGAACCCGTTTTAAAAAAAATAGCGCTGATTACAGGTGGTACTTATTTTAAAGCCACCGATGTGGTTACGCTCCGTTCGGTTTACAATCAAATCAACAAAATGGAGACACCGCAGCAACGATGGGTGTATCGCAATCGTTATGATTCTTATAAACTGATATTGGTCATTGCTGCGCTCTTGTTTTTACTCGCGGAGACTATTTTGAAAATGACTGTTTTAAGAACCTTGCCATCATGATGCATTTTGAAAATCCGCAATATTTTTATTTTCTAACGCTATTGCCGTTGTTATTGGCATGGTGGATAATCAACAGGTGGCGTCAGCAAAAACAAATGTATTCCTTAGGAGATCGTCATTTAATAGAAAAGCTAATTAGCGGCTCATCACTTTATTTACAACTGATAAAATGGCTTTTGCTTGTATTGGCTTTTTTAAGTTTATTGTTGACTTTGTGTAAACCCTACATCAATCAAAATGCAACGGCAACCCATAATGCCAGTGCAACTGACATTGTCTTTTTAGTTGATGTCTCCCAAAGTATGTATGTGAAGGATGTGGCTCCCGATCGTATCAGCCAAGTTCGGAATTTATTGCAAAAAGCGAGTATGCGTTTTACACAGCAGCAAGTAGGAATCGTATTGTTTGCGGGGAAGGCAGGAGCCTATGTCCCTTTAACGAATGATTACGAATATATCAATAATGCAATTCCTCAGATCAGTCGCAATTTGATGGAGCAGGGTAGCGCGTTGCGGGAATCTTTAAAAATTGCGCAATTGTTATTTGACACAAAGGCGTCCCGAAACAAATTTATCGTTGTGCTTTCCGACGGTGAGTTTCATGATCCGCTTCCAATTGCTTTATCAGATTCCATTATAAAGTCCGGAACTACATTGTTGGCATTGGGCTTTGGAACGCCTACTGGAGGTGAAGTTCCTATTGGAGTTGACCGAAATTCAAATGTAGTACTGACGAACAATGATGGAAAACCCGTTCATTCTTTTCTACATGAGAATACCATGAAACGAATTGCGGGCAATCCGAACCAATACCATCGTGCTTTTTCCAATACCGAATCGGTGGCATGGTTACTTCAAAAAATACACGAAAAAGAGCGCACGCAAATAGTCCGTTCTAGAATGCCTGTTTGGAATTATTTTTTAATGCTGGCTTTGGTTTTTTTAATATTGGAGATTATTGTGCCGTCAACCAGCCTTACATCAAGTAAAAAATCATGAACAATCGCAAATTAATACTGCCGAAAAAATGGAAATCATTCCGATGGTATGGAATGATTCTTTTCATGGCGTATTGTTTTGTGTTTTTATTTTACAACAATGTTTTTAATTTGAAAGCACTCACAGTTGGTAACATCGCAATTTATCAAGCGAATAGCGAATATCGAAAAGCACAATGGGGTGATGCCGAAATTCAGTATAAAAAAGCCATAGCAATGATGCCTGATGCCAAAAGTGCACACTATAATTTAGCGAATGCGTATTATCAACAAGGTAGATATGCTGAAGCTTTGGAAATCTACGTAAAATTAAATACGACTAAAACCAATAAGCACAACACAGCTGTCTGGATGAATTTAGGGAATACTTATTACAAGCTAGGCGCTCTTGAGAACAGTTACGAATCGTTTAAAAAAGCATTACTCTTGGATGAATCGAATATTCAAGTCCGACAAAATTTTTTATACATAACAAAATTGCTGCAACGGAGAAAGCAGTCGCAAACGCCATCAAAAAAGCAAAAGGAAATTGCCAAAAAGCAGACTCAAAAGAAAGAAGAAGATTCTGATTATAAAGATGGAGAAAAAGACAATAAGAAAATGCAACCTGGCAATTACCATTTTTCAAACAAGGAAATGAATGCTATGCTCCGCCAAAACAAAGATAAAGTACGCGTGCCTCAAGGAACGAAATCGAATACAAACCAGTCAAACACTAATCCGTTGAATTATTAGTCCCCTCAGTATGCTTATCAAATTGTATCATATTATATTGGGTATTGCCCTTTTTTTGAGCCTGCCGACTTGGAGCAACAATAATCGTGTGCAACAGGATTCTACTGCTTTATCGCAACAGAAAGAGGTATTTGTGAAGGCATCCGTTTCGAAGTCTACGGTGTATATAGGAGAAGCTTTTACAGTTACCTATGCCTTGTATACTGCGACGGCAATCATCGATCCTCAAAAAGAAACTACCGTCAAATTTGAACATTGTTTCCAAGAACAATACCCTTTGACTACAACTGCAAGAGCAGAAAAAATAGGAGGGATACAATACAATATCAAAATATTGCAGCAGTATTTAGTCATTGCGAACGTTTCAGGGAGACTGCAAATACCATCGCTCAAAAAAGTCATACAGCGCAGTGTAGTCGATGCAAATGATTTTTTTGGACAAGAGAAATTGGTAATGCAAACAGTGGTTTCGGCACCCCAATCGGTCATGGTAAAGCCTTTGCCGTTGTCCGCAGGACATGATGTGTTCTGTAACGCAGTCGGCAATTTTAAGATCAAAGGCGGGTACCATGCTGTGGCTAAAACTTCCAATTTATTAAAGTTTAATGTCACGATCGAAGGCATGGGCAATACCAAGAATTGCGTTTTTACACCGCCAGGGTCGAATGGATTGTGGGAGGTTTATAATGCAAACATCGACCGCCAAGATACCCTAGAAGTGAAGGGTTTGAAAACGAAGGTCGAATATACTTTTGAACTGGCCACCAATTATAAAGGCAATTATACAATTCCCGATTTTGCGTTTACTGTTTTTAATCCAAATACAAATTCGTATCAAAAGTTCACTACAGGTTCTTACCGATGGGAAGTAACCCAAGGGATATTGCCAAAGACAGTACCCAAGTCGAACAAGAAATCTTCAGAAGATCAGGAGAAACAGCACTCCGGAAACCTTTATTCGTATTCGATATTGTTTTATGCAATTGTGGGATTGGGATTTTTATTACTACTCTATGCTTTCTTCGAAACTTGGATTCTTAAGCGATGGAATTTTTTTAAGCATTATTATATGCATCGAAAAGCATTGAGGATCGCCCTATCAGCATGTAAGCAACAATTAAAAATGATTGACGCTTTATCTAAAGATGCCTTCTTTCAAAATACGACTTCGATTCTTTTGCGGTATATTCAACAGATAAAAGGGGAAGATTTTGTGCGCGTTTTGGTTCGTTCGAACTTTAAGAAAACAGCTGCTTATTGGCCGATTGAAATTCAAAACGAACTCGAATCCTGGTGGCATCGCACAGCCCAAAATCGTTTTGGAAATAGTACACCAATTTATAATCCAAAAGAGCATTTGAGTCAACTAGAAATAATATTACGAACATTAGACCGCCATGAACCAACTTAGACGTGTTATCTTCACAACTTTTTTACTGCTTTTGATGCTACCGTATTCGGCTCGTGCGTTAAACAAAAAAGCATGTGTAACAATACCTAATTTAGAGACGGCACAGCAAAGGCTTTTATTTTATAACAAGGAAGCGCTAAAAGGAAAGGCTACTGTAAATCGTTACGCCGATATGGGTGAACTTTACTATGGCTTAAAAAAACCAAGTCTTGCGATCTTTTATTTCGAAAAAGGACTGGTATTGTCACCGCTCCATTCCCGTTTGCTAGCCGGTCGAAATAAAGCTCTAGAACTTTGTGATCCGAGCGTAATCGCTAATAATGCTAATTTTTACGAGCGTAAGAGTATAATCACAAAAATCATAGAATACAGCAATATTGTGCTCACTGTTGTTTTACTGGTCAGTTCAATTTGCTTCTTCTTGGTCAAGCGTAAACAAAATAAAGTTGTTATTCAAAAACAATGTAAAGCGACAGCCCTATTTTCTATTGTAATTTTGCTGATAGTATATGGGATTTACAAAAAAGAACAATGTCAAACCTATGGAATTTTAAAACGGAAGACGTCAGTTTACAACGGACCAAATCGCAACGCCAAACTAACCCAGAAATGGGATGAAGGTTATCAAATTAAACTCGTTAACACTTATGGCGAATGGGTTAAAGTTGAAGACTATAATCATCAATCCGGTTGGTTGCAACAAAGTGATTTACTTTATTTGCCTCATTAAATAGGCTGTATCCGAATAAATGAATGTTTATTTTCCTTTCTTTTGAACGATGAGCATTCCAGGATATAAATCTTTTCCACTCACTTTTTTGAAGTACGTTCTATCGGTGGTGCTGTTTGGATTTTCTTCATCGGCACCATATCTGTTGTCCCAAATGGGTTGGCTCGTATCGACCTTGATAACGCCGACAGGGACGTATTTGGTTTTGCCGTTTTCATCTTGCACCTGTTCCAAAACGTCAAATTTTGATTTGTCAGACAATCCTTCTTTTAGTCCAATTTTAGCTGTTATTGGATCTCCGGTAAACAACGGTGTTTTTGTTTTAAATTCATCATGGTCTTTCTGAAGTTTCACAATAACCGCATCGACAGCTTTGATGGTGGCTCTTTCAATAAGCTGTTCCTCACTTTTTTTAGTAAAAATTGTTGATTGTAAGTTTGCCTTCGATTCATCAGAACCAACGAATTCTAATCTAAACATGTTCGTTTCCTCCCATGCTTTTAATTTCTCCGCAGTAATCGTATTGTCTTCTGCCCACAAGTTGTTGTAGAAGTTGGCTGCAGTCTCTTCATCCCAAACCAAGCGATATAAATACGCTGTCGTCTTAACACCATAGCCTTTCCCCATAACTTTCACACCAACCGTAGCAGCATCGGTAATGTTGGCTACATCCCCTAAACCCGCTGCACGCATCATTATTGAAGCAAATCCAAGACCTTTATTGGTTTTCTCAGCAGTTTCCTCTTTATTGGTATATTTATAATCATTAACCAAAACAAAAGTATTCTTGATCAATTCTTCTCCGGCATCGGCTAACATACTGACCCCTCTTTCGCTCGATTTTGATTTAGCAATGTCTAAGGCACTGGCATCGTATTTTCCTCTTATTTGAATTAGATCCATGTTGAAACCACCCCATTCCGAGCGGTTAAACCATTTGGCGACTAATCCTTTAGCCACTTGATTGTTCTGTAAAAATCGGGTAATGTTGTCATTTTCATTAACCTCATTGGTCGCAGCAATAATGCGGTTGGCTAATCGGTGATCGTCAAATTTATCGGGTATTGGACCTTTTTCAAACGATTCGCGGATCACGTTGGCATAAGGCCTTGTTTCATCATGAATCATTAATGTATATAATGAACCTCTGCGGTATTTTGGCGCAGTATTTACTGTCGTTTGTGCTGCAGTTGAAAAAGTTATCAATAGCAGTGTAATAAAGTGTAGTATATTTTTTTTCATGTCGTGATTTAAAATTAGTTGTCAAATGAATTGAACCTTGTGATTAATTTCTCCTCACGTTTAATTAGTTGGGTTTTGAATTAATAAAAATACATTTTTCATAATTGTTTGTTTGAGTTTGATTTAATTATTGGCCTTGACTTTCTATTGGTTTAAATTATGTTAATTTTAACAAGATTATGATTTTTTTTTAACATATGCAATAAAATTTTAATTGATGAATCATATGTCGATCATTTCTTTTTTTTTACGCCTAAAAACTAACAATGGTTCGAAATCTATTGCAGCACATAACGCTTACTGTACAAATAGTAATGAAATGGGGGAATCTTGTAGAAGAAGAATGTTTTAGATTTTTTTACAAAAAAACCCTAACAAACATCAGTCTGTTAGGGTTGTTGTATTAAACATTTTGTGACGACGATGGGATTCGAACCCACACGTCCTTTCGAACACCAGCCCCTCAAGCTGGCAAGTCTACCAATTTCTCCACGTGGCCCAAAAAAAAAGTCATCCACGAAAGCGAACGACTTGTTGTGACCTGGCTGGGGCTCGAACCCAGGACCCCATCATTAAAAGTGATGTGCTCTACCAACTGAGCTACCAAGTCAAAAGTCATTTCTCTAACGCGGGTGCAAATATAACGCCTTATTATTTATTTTTCAAAGCAATTTTATTTTAAATTTGGGTTTTTTTAATATTTACTTTTAACACCTTAATTTATAAGGTATTATTGCTACGATGAAAATAATTTTGCTTGGTTACATGGGCTCAGGGAAGTCAACAATTGCAAGATTATTGGCGCATAAACTTCAAATTCCATTTAACGATTTAGATGATAAGATCGAGGAGGAAGAAAATATGTCGGTTACTTCGATTTTTGAAAGCAAAGGCGAAATCTATTTTAGGAAACTAGAACATCAGATATTCAAACAATTAATGACGTCCGAAGAATCATTTGTACTGAGTCTTGGTGGTGGCACACCTTGTTATGGCAATAACGATCAATTTCTAAATGGTGACGCTATCTTTTCCTTTTATCTGAAAGTACCTATTGAAACGTTGGCCAACCGATTGTTCGATGAAAAAGCAAGCAGACCGCTCATTGCGGATAAGGGAAAACACGAATTAATTGATTATATCGCACCGCACCTTTTTGAAAGAAGCTTCTACTATCATAAAGCCACGCATACGATCGAGGCAGCAGACAAATTGCCGCAAGAAATTATAGCTGAAATCGAAGCGTTCTTAATTTAAATAAGCATAATCGCCAGCCGGATCAAATACTACTTGAACATGCTCTTGTAACGATGTGCTCAACGAAATGCCTTTGAAATCAGCTTTTACGGGATATTTTTTGTGATTCCGATCGACCAACACGGCAGTCTTGAATTTGGTAAGCGGGACTTCTAAGAAATGTTTTACGCCATAAACTAATGTGGTTCCTGAATTTAAAACATCATCTATCAAAACCAATCCCTGATTTGAATAAGCTTCTTTTGGCAATGAAGTCGTAATGGGCAGATTAGGATTTTGCTTGTCAACATACACTTCGCAAAGCACAATTTTTAAAGGCGAAACTTGCGCCAATGCAGCGGCGATTTTTTCTGCCAGAACGAAGCCGTTGCTCGCAATTCCTGCCAAAACAATGGTTTCTTCGTCAACAAACGTTTCGTAAATCTGGTATGCAATACGTTTGATTTTATGTGCTATTTCGGTATGGTCAAGAATTCTGTTTTGCATCTTAATTATGTCGTTTTGTAAACATTTAATCTTCGTCGGTTTCATTTTCAAAATCGATCAGGTCGCGGCGGTCTTTTTTAGTTGGTCTGCCTTCACCGGTTTTGCGGTAATGCTCTTTCGATAACTTCAATAATTCTAAATGCTGGAAGGCTTCAATTGGTGTTTCATCCTTGCGATAAATATCAACCAGTTTCGCCGCCACGCGGTTCGGCGGGATATCTAAAACAGTAATAATTTGGGTAATTTGGTCTTTCTTGAAAGTGACTTTATCGGTAGCAAAAACTTCCTTCGATGCCTTGGCAACCTGACCATTCACGGTAATGTGATTTTTCTTGCAGGCTTCAGTAACCATATTTCTGGTCTTGTAATAGCGCACGCACCATAGATATTTATCAACTCTCATATTTTTTCTAAAATCGACGTTAAAGTAGTTACAAAAATAAATCAATATTGTATCTTGCGCTCCTTAATTTCTGCTATAATGAACAAATTTAAGTTTTATTTTTTTGTTTTCTGTTCGACCATCATTTTATTTTCTTGTAACAAATCCGATAGCGCCGATGAGATCGTCATTCGTGATTTTGACGTGCAGTATCAGGATGATATGGCGATGATTGAGGAATACCTCACGACACATTACATTACTGACATGGATGCGAGTCCAACGCAAGATGTGGAGATCCGCAAAATAACGCCAACCGAAAATTTTCCATCGATGATGAGCCTATTTGTTGAAGCCGGCGTCGTCAGTGAAATGTATCCGCAACTACGAAAAAAGGCTTTTGAATTTAATGATAAAACCTATGCAGTCTATTACATTAAATTAAGAGCAGATAACACCGACCCGACAACCTTAACACCTTCAAGAGTTGATGGCGTGTTGAGCGCCTACAAGGGGAGTTATTTAAACTATAACACCGATGAAGATACTCAGGTTAGGACACTAAATGCTACATTGTTTGAATACACGCCTTTTCCGGTCGATTTTTTAACTTTAGACCTGGCAATTAGAGGCTGGACGGAAGTTTTTCCATTGTTCAAAGCCGGCAATAAAGTTTCTGTCGACGGACAGCCGACAATCTATACTGATTTTGGTGCCGGGGTTGTTTTCATTCCGTCAAGTTTTGCTTATTTCAACCGCGGACAGTTCGTTCAATCGACGGGTATTACAATACCTTCCTATTCACCGTTGGTGTTTACCTTCAAATTGTTAGAAGTAGAAAGGGCTGATCAGGATCTCGACGGTGTGCTTTCCAATGATGAAGACTTAAATCAGGATGGTGATTTCACGAATGATGATACCGATGGCGATACCGTTCAGAATTTGTATGATGTGGATGATGACGGTGATGGGTATCTTACAAAATACGAAATTCATAAAGACGCGCTTGGCGTAATCATTTTTGAAGATGCCGATAATGACGGAATTGCAAATTATCTCGATGCGGATTCGTATCCACTAAACTAATTAATGCTACACCATAAAAAAAATCCCTTCAGACGCTGAAGGGATTTTTTTATAGAATTTTTACTTCCTTTTCATCACGCGTTCTACTGCCGCTTCAATCGCTTGATGGTTCAATTGGTATTTTTCCATGAGCTGTTCGGGCGTGCCTGATTCTCCAAAGCTATCTTGAACCGCAACAAATTCTTGTGGCATCGGATTGTTCAGTGCTAAAACGCGGGCAATGCTTTCACCCAAACCGCCGATAATATTATGTTCTTCAGCGGTTACGATGCATTTGGTTTTCGCCAATGATTTTAAAATGGTCTCCTCGTCCAACGGTTTTATGGTGTGGATATTGATGACTTCAGCAGTAATGCCTTTTTCTTCCAAAGCTTCCGCCGCAATCAAAGCTTCCCAAACCAAATGGCCTGTTGCCACAATCGTTACGTCTGAACCTTCGCTTAATAGTACCGCTTTTCCAATTTCGAATCTTCCGTTTTCAGGCGTGAAATTAGGAACAACGGGTCTTCCAAATCTTAAGTAAACCGGACCGTGATGATCCGCAATCGCTAAGGTCGCCGCTTTTGTCTGGTTGTAATCGCACGTGTTGATTACAGTCATTCCGGGTAACATTTTCATCAATCCGATATCTTCGAGTATTTGATGTGTAGCACCGTCTTCACCCAATGTTAAGCCTGCATGGGAAGCACATATTTTGACGTTCTTATCCGAATACGCTACCGATTGTCTGATTTGGTCGTAAACCCTTCCTGTGGAGAAATTGGCGAAAGTTCCCGTAAACGGAATTTTTCCACCGATCGTCAAACCAGCAGCGATTCCAATCATGTTCGCTTCGGCAATCCCGATTTGAAAGAATCTTTCCGGGTGATTCTTAATGAATTCATCTAATTTTAATGAACCGATCAAATCCGCACAAAGCGCAACGACGTTTTCATTTTTTTGTCCTAATTCGGTCATTCCAGCGCCGAAACCCGAACGTGTATCTTTACTTCCTGTATTGGTATATTTTTTCATAGGTGTGCTGAACTTGTTTCAGTATCTTTTAAATTAATTGAATAGACTAGGCAATACGTTGAAATCGTATTGCACAAAGTTTAATACTGTTTAATAGTCAGATTCGGTTTCACAATAATTTTGGGCTAAAGCACTTTCCAACTGGGCATCATTCGGTGCTTTTCCATGCCATGCATGGCTATACATCATAAAGTCTACGCCATTACCCATTTCGGTATGCAGTAAAATGCAAACCGGTTTTCCTTTGCCTGTTCTTGATTTTGCATCGGTTAGCCCAGCGATGATTTCTTCGATGTTGTTTCCGTTTTTAATTTCGAGAACATCCCAATCAAAAGCTTCAAATTTAGCCTTGATACTTCCCATTGGTAAAACTTGATCCGTCGATCCGTCAATTTGCTTTCCGTTGAGGTCGATCGTAGCAATCAGATTGTCCACTTTTTTCGCTGACGCATACATGATTGCTTCCCAATTTTGTCCTTCCTGCAGTTCGCCATCACCGTGTAGGCTGAACACCAGATGGTTGCATTTATTAAGTTTTTTAGCTTGTGCAGCTCCGATTGCCACCGACATTCCTTGTCCTAATGAACCCGAAGCAACACGAACGCCGGGCAATCCTTCGTGTGTCGTAGGATGTCCTTGCAAACGCGAATTAATTAAACGGAAAGTGGCCAATTCTGAGATCGGAAAATAACCCGAGCGCGCCAATACGCTATAAAAGACCGGCGAGATGTGACCGTTAGAAAGAAAAAATAAATCTTCCCCGATACCGTCCATGTCAAATCCTGGTTTGCGGTCCATAATGTTTTGATACAGTACCACGAGGAATTCAGTGCAACCTAGAGAACCTCCTGGATGCCCTGAATTGACAGCATGCACCATGCGAAGAATGTCTCTTCTGACTTGTTTTGTCAATGCGTTTAGTTGTTGGATGTTAGCCATTAT
Organism: Flavobacterium sp.; assembly: GCA_031425295.1. Taxonomy (GTDB): domain Bacteria; phylum Bacteroidota; class Bacteroidia; order Flavobacteriales; family Flavobacteriaceae; genus Flavobacterium. The sequence goes on from JANPJB010000114.1 coordinate 59,939, forward strand.
GAGAGGTGTAAATTTATTTCCACCAAAAGTAAATCTAATTTCGGCTTGAGGCAAATGATTTTTTGAATAGTTATTAAGGTTTTAAAATTTGTCTGAGGCCGCGTGAGGGATAGGAGCAAAGTACCGTGTACTGCGCAAAGCCCGACCCTTGTGGTCACGCCCAAATCGAAATTTTAGATTTCGGATTTACGCAGCGCTATTTTAATCTAAAATCTGAATTCTAAATTCTAAAATCAATTATCTTTGCCGCCTGAAAAAACCCATATGCAATTTGATTTATTACAAAAAGACCCGCAATCGAAAGCGCGCGCCGGAAAAATAACAACCGATCACGGCGTCATCGAAACCCCGATTTTTATGCCCGTTGGAACGGTAGCTTCGGTGAAAGGGGTGCACCAACGTGAACTCAAACAAGAGATCAATCCCGACATTATTCTGGGGAATACCTATCATTTATACCTTCGTCCGCAAACCGAAATTCTGGAAAAAGCGGGCGGTTTGCATAAATTTATGAATTGGGACCGCAATATCCTGACCGATTCCGGCGGTTATCAAGTGTATTCGCTTTCTGCCAATAGAAAAATTAAGGAAGAAGGGGTGAAGTTTAAATCCCATATCGATGGTTCGCTGCATTTCTTCACACCCGAAAACGTAATGGAAATCCAACGCACGATCGGCGCCGATATCATCATGGCTTTTGACGAATGCACGCCATATCCGTGCGACTTTCACTATGCGCGACGTTCGATGCACATGACGCACCGCTGGCTGGACCGTTGCATCAACCATTTGGAGAAACTCCCATTTAAATATGGTTATGAGCAGACATTTTTCCCGATCGTTCAAGGAAGTACGTACAAAGACCTGCGCGTGCAATCAGCAGAATACATCGCCAACTCAGGACAGCAAGGCAATGCCATCGGTGGTTTATCGGTCGGAGAACCAGCCGAAGAAATGTACGCAATGACCGAAATCGTCTGCGATATACTGCCTGAAGAAAAGCCGCGTTATCTGATGGGCGTCGGAACACCGATCAATATTCTTGAGAATATCGCATTAGGCGTTGATATGTTCGACTGTGTGATGCCAACACGGAATGCCAGAAACGGAATGTTGTTTACGGCACATGGTACGATCAACATCAAAAACAAAAAATGGGAAGCCGACTTTTCGCCTGTAGATGAAATGGGGCATACCTTCGTCGACACTGAATATACGAAAGCCTACCTACGCCATTTGTTTGCGGCGAATGAATATCTTGGAAAGCAAATCGCAACGATCCACAATTTGGGTTTTTACATGTGGTTGGTTCGTGAAGCAAGAAAACATATCTTAGCGGGAGATTTCAGAACGTGGAAAGAAATGATGGTGAAACAGATGGATCAACGTTTATAAATTGTTGAATCTTATCGTGGAATCGTTTAACCGAGATCACGATTCCATGATAAAACGATTCTCCGATTAAACAACAACTATGCTTACAATAATAGACAAATACATCCTTAAAAGATACCTCGCGACGTTTTCCGTGATGCTGCTGTTGTTTGTACCGATCGGAATCGTCATCGATGTTTCGGAGAAAATCAACCGGATGCTCGAAAACAAAGTGCCTTTCGACAAAATTGCGGTGTATTATGTTGATTTTACGATCTATTTTGCGAACTTACTGTTTCCAATATTTCTGTTTTTATCGGTAATCTGGTTTACTTCAAAACTCGCAAACAATACCGAAATTATTGCAATATTGAGTTCCGGAATTTCATTCACCCGCTTTCTAAGACCGTATCTCATTGGTGCGACTATCGTTTCTTTAACGTCTTTATTAATGGGTTTCTTCCTGGTTCCAAAAGCCAGCGAAGGTTTCAAAACCTTCCGCTATATGTATCTTATTGGTAACGGGCGCGAAGAAATGCGGGACAACACCGACGTGTATCGTCAAATTAGCGATGATGAGTTTATCTATGTCAGCAACTTTAATGCATTGTCGCAAACCGCTTTCAATTTCAGTCTCGAAAAATTCAAAGGCGACCAGCTCGAATATAAAATTTCGGCGAACAGAATAAAATGGAATCCCAAGACCAAAGACTATACGATGTATGGTTATACCAAACGAACGGTTGGCGATCTCGACGACTACATAGAGAAACTTGAGGAGAAAAAGACAAAGTTCGATTTTGAGCTTGAAGATTTAACGCCAACCGTCTATGTTGCAGAAACCTTGACGTTTTTCGACCTCATCCATTTTATCGAAAAAGAACGCAAACGGGGTTCCGCCAACATCAATACGTATCTGGTAGTATTATATAAGAAGTACAGCATTCCGGTTTCCGCATTCATCTTAACAATCATCGCAGTGGCCGTTTCTTCAATGAAGCGTCGCGGTGGTATGGGAATGAACCTCGCGCTTGGAATCCTGCTCGCTTTTACGTTCGTTTTCTTCGACAAAATATTTGGAGTCTTGGCTGAAAAATCAAGTTTGCCGCCGATTGTCGCCGTTTGGATTCCCAATATGGTTTTCGGTGTTTTAGCTGTTATTCTTTTGCGCCGTGCCAAGCGATAATGTCAAAAGCTACCTGCACTTACATCTCATCGTTTTCGTTTGGGGGTTTACCGCCGTTCTCGGTGCGCTGATTTCTCTCGATGCGATGCCGCTGGTTTGGTACCGCATGGGACTTGCTGTAATGTTTATAGCAGTTTACATCTGGTATAAAAAAATCCCACTTCGGTTGCCTAAAAAAGTGCTGTTGCAACTATTTATCGCTGGCGTCATCATTGCGCTGCATTGGTTTACGTTCTTCCGGGCGATCAAAGTCTCGAACGTTTCCGTCACCTTAGCGTGCTTGTCGACAGGTGCCTTCTTCACGTCATTGCTCGAGCCGATTATGACCAACAAAAAAATCATATGGTATGAAGTATTCTTCGGCATCGTCGTCATATTCGGTCTTGGCATTATTTTCAAGGTCGAAAGCCAATATATAGAAGGCATTTTACTCGCATTGAGTTGCGCCTTTCTATCAGCGTTGTTTTCGATTATCAATAGCAAGTTCGCGAAGGAATATAATCCATCCGTGATTTCGTTTTATGAGCTTTCGGGCGGCGTCCTTTTCTTCACAATCCTATTGCTGGCAACTCAAAGTTTCGACGCCGCGTTTTTCACGATCAGCCCAAAAGATTGGTTTTACCTCGCGATTTTGAGTTCATTTTGCACCGCTTACGCCTTCATCGCATCGGTCAAAGTCATGAAGTTTCTAAGCCCATACACCGTCATGCTGACCATCAACCTCGAACCAATCTACGGGATTATCTTAGCGGTCATCGTCTTTCAGGAAAAGGAAAAAATGAGTCCGGAATTTTACATCGGCGCGTTGATTATTTTAGCGACGGTGATTCTGAATGGCGTTGTAAAATATGCAAAATCAAAAGGTTAATTTTTAGGAGCTGATCCCGCTATCCGTCGCAAGTCCTCGCCACCGGCCTGCGCTACATCGGGATCCTCACTAAAGCAGTACACCGAACTGTTTATTAACGTTCGGCCCTGCTGTGGGCTTTCCACTACTATCGGAGCTAGGGCATTTCGTATCTTAGATATTTCCAACTAAAAAGCAAAAATTTCTTTCGTTCCTAAGATTATATTTTATCTTTGTCGACCAAACAAAACATAAAATCGCACAAATCCTATGGAATATTTAGATTTTGAGCTTCCTATAAAAGAACTAGAAGACCAATTGGACAAATGCCAGATCATCGGCGCCGAATCCAATGTCGACGTGACCGCAACCTGCAAACAGATCGAGAAAAAACTAGAAGAAACCAAACGCAAAATATACAAGAACCTCACGGCTTGGCAGCGCGTGCAATTGTCACGACATCCAAACCGTCCTTATACGCTTGAGCATATAACAAACCTTACAAAAGGAACGTTCCTTGAAATGTTCGGCGATCGCAATTTCAAAGATGACAAAGCCATGGTCGGTGGTTTAGGCAAAATAGACGGGCAATCTTTCATGATCATTGGTCAGCAAAAGGGAATCAACACCAAGATGCGTCAACTGCGTAATTTCGGTATGGCAAACCCTGAAGGCTACAGAAAAGCTTTGCGCTTGATGAAAATGGCAGAGAAGTTCGGTATCCCGGTTTTGACCTTAATCGACACACCTGGCGCTTATCCCGGTTTGGAAGCCGAAGAACGCGGACAAGGAGAAGCAATAGCGAGAAATATCTTCGAAATGTCGCGCCTTAAAGTGCCAATCATCTGTATCATTGTAGGCGAAGGCGCTTCAGGCGGCGCACTCGGAATTGGTGTTGGTGACCGCGTCATGATGATGGAAAATACTTGGTATTCGGTAATCTCACCGGAATCATGTTCGTCAATCCTTTGGAAAAGCTGGGAATACAAAGAACAAGCGGCAGAAGCACTCAAACTGACATCCGCCGATATGAAAAAACAAAAACTCGTTGATGATATTATTCCGGAACCATTGGGCGGTGCACATTATGATAAAGAAACTACTTTTCAAACAGTAAAGCAGTATGTGATGAAAGCTTACAATGAGCTCAAAGATTTATCAACAGCTGATCTGGTCGCACAGCGCATGGATAAATACAGCAAAATGGGCGAGTACAAAGAGTAAAGCGTAAAATCTTACATTTTATGATACAATCCGAAGCCCAATGGTTTCGGATTTTTTTATCGTTATAAACAAAATAAAAGAATTTATCAACAGTTATAAGGTATAACTCCAGCCTCAAAATTTTTATTTTTAGTCTACATTCGCAACATGGAAAATTTCAGAAATATTAATCCCGTTCGTGTCGATAAAACGACCATCATCAATCTCGAAAAAGGGAAATTGCCACCGCAAGTTTTAGAACTTGAAGAGGCGGTTTTAGGTGCGATGATGATTGATAAAAAAGGGGTAGATGAGGTCATCGATATTCTCCAACCCGATGCCTTTTACAAAGACGCACACAAATATATATTTGAAGCTATTGTGGAGTTGTTTACCGACACACAACCGATCGATTTATTAACGGTTTCGGCACAGCTCAAAAAGAACGCAAAACTCGAAATGGCAGGTGGTGATTTCTACCTGATCCAGCTCACACAAAAAATATCGTCTTCGGCGCATATCGAATTCCACTCTAGGATCATTCTACAAAAATACATCCAGCGCAGCCTGATCAAAATATCTTCGGAAATCATCGAAGAATCGTATGACGAAACCACCGATGTTTTTGACTTGCTCGACAAAGCGGAATCGAGACTATACGAAGTGACACAAGGCAACATCAAAAGAAGTTCAGAGACCGCACAAAGTTTAGTAATTCAAGCGAAAAAGCGAATTGAAGAAATTGCGGGAAAGGAAGGTCTCAGCGGAATTGCTACAGGTTTCGAAAAGCTCGATAAAATTACGTCAGGATGGCAGCCTTCCGATTTGATCATCATAGCGGCACGTCCGGGTATGGGTAAAACGGCTTTCGTATTATCGATGGCAAGAAATATTGCGATCGATTTCGGTCATCCCGTTGCCCTATTTTCGTTGGAGATGTCGTCAGTACAGTTGATCACGCGTTTGATCTCATCGGAAACCGGTTTGTCTTCTGAAAAATTAAGAACTGGAAAACTCGAAAAACATGAGTGGGAACAGCTTTCCATCAAAGTTAAAAACCTAGAAAAAGCACCTTTATATATCGATGATACGCCGTCGCTTTCAATTTTCGATTTGCGGGCGAAATCACGTCGACTCGCATCACAGCACGGCATCAAACTGATTATCGTCGATTACCTTCAATTGATGACCGCTGGCGGCAACAACGGAAAAGGCATGGGAAACCGCGAGCAGGAAATCTCGACGATCTCAAGAAACTTAAAAGCGTTGGCAAAAGAGTTGAGCGTTCCGGTCATTGCGCTATCGCAGTTGTCGCGAGCGGTTGAAACCCGTGGTTCGAGTAAGCGCCCGTTGCTTTCCGACCTTCGGGAATCTGGAGCCATCGAGCAGGATGCCGATATTGTATCGTTTATCTACCGCCCGGAGTACTACAAAATTGATGAATGGGACGATGAAGAGCAATCGCCAACACAAGGGCAGGCTGAGTTCATCATTGCAAAACACAGAAACGGTTCGCTTGAGAATGTGCGTTTGAAATTCATAGGCAACTTAGGAAAGTTCGACAACCTCGACGATTATGGCGGCGCTTACGACGATTTGCCTTCAAAAATGAACCACGAAGACAACCCTTTTGTAACGAAAAATCTACCATCGGCGAATGAAGCTTTCGGCAGTAACTTAAATTCAAATGACGACGACAGCGACGTTCCGTTTTAAATTATAATTATTAATTCACTATAGTTTTTCTGCGCCTTTGCGAGCATTTTTTTTATTCTCACGGAAAGCCGCAGAGGCGCAAATTTTTTCGATAATCTGAAAGAATTAAAGTTTCAAGCATCCAAATAATCTATCGCGTCAGTGTGTCCATAAATTATAATTTTCTTCACAGAATTTCTGTTATCTTTGATGCAACCAAATGAAAAACAGCAGTGAAACCAATGTCAGTGAAGAATTTTTTATACAGTACCATAATCCTTATTTCTTTTTCTGTTAAAGCGAATTTTATCCTGTTGCCGATGGATGAAACCACGCAGAAAAATCACCTAAAAGCTTACGGGATTACGTATTGGTGTCTCGACAAGCAATATAAAGCGAGTTGGCTTTTAAACTATCGGGGCGGATCTTTCTTACTACCCGACGCTCCCGAAATCAGAAAAGAATGCCAAATCCGCGGCGTCAGTTTTGAACTGCTGTCCGATGGTGAAGCGAATCAAATTCTCAACGAAATTTCGAGCCCGTCACAAAATATGGAAACGGTAGTTTTAGAAAAAGCACCAAAAGTTGCGGTCTATACACCCAAAGGAAAACAACCTTGGGACGACGCCGTGACGATGGTTCTAACGTATGCCGAAATCCCATTCACACCCGTTTATGATGAAGAAGTACTCAACGATCAACTGATTCTATACGATTGGCTTCATTTGCACCACGAGGATTTTACGGGGCAATACGGGAAGTTTTTTTCGCAGTATCGCAACGCGCCCTGGTATATCGATCAGAAAAAAGAAGCCGAAGTATTTGCCGCTAAATTGGGTTATCCCAAAGTCTCACAAGAAAAATTAGCGGTCGCTAAAAAAATTCGAGACTTCGTGATTGGCGGCGGATTTATGTTTGCCATGTGCTCTGCAACGGACAGTTTCGATATTGCTTTATCTGCAGAGGGTGTCGACATTTGTGAAGCGATGTTTGACGGTGATCCAAGTGAAGCGAATTATCAATCGAAAATCGATTATACAAAATCCTTTGCCTTCAAGGATTTTATCTTAGACAGACGACCAGAACATTACGAATTTTCGGATATCGATATGACCGAAAAACGCAAAATCCCATTTGAAAAAGATTACTTCACACTGATGGAATTCTCCGCAAAATGGGATGTCATTCCCAGTATGTTATGCCAAAATCACACACAATTGGTCAAAGGCTTCATGGGACAAAGCACGTCTTTTGATCCGGTCTTAGTGAAGTCGAGCGTGTTAACGTTAGGGAAATGTGAACTCAACGATGAGGCGCGCTACATCCACGGTCAGAAAGGGAAAGGGTTTTTTACTTTTTACGGCGGCCACGATCCCGAAGATTATCAGCATCGGGTTGGCGATGAGCCGACTGTGCTTGATTTGCATCCGAATTCACCGGGTTTCCGCCTGATTTTGAATAATGTATTGTTCCCGGCGGCACGAAAAAAACCTCAGAAAACTTAGTCAATTAAGGATTCATAATAAAAAAAGCCAATCGAAATCTAGGTTTCGATTGGCTTTTGTGCGTTTTAGCCCTGATGGCAGTGAGCATCCTTTTGCGTCGGCGTTCGACGCAAAAGATAAAACGGACAGCAGGATTAGCTTCTGTATAACATCAGAAAACTATTTGTTTTTTTCCATTACAAAGTTCAACACTTTGCGCATCAAGTGTACGCGGTTGTTCCGGTTGCCACAGTAAGGTCAGTTTCAGTTTCCACCAGCGCTGCAAAGTCGGACATTTGTGGAGCATAGTTCCGAGAAAGAAACATAGCGGAGTTAGTGCTTTAACGCAAACCGAGGATTCTTTGCGAATTGGGCATTTTAAAGAATTTCCTCAATTTATTTGTTAATTTAATGTAATATTTATTGATATTAAATCAATATTTTAGAAAATAAATAGTTTTAAAACCAATGTATTCTTTAAATTTATTATATCTTCATAACCTAACTTTAAAGTAACCTCATTATGAAATTTTTTATCAGCTATCTTTCAATTTTAATATTTGCACAATTTTCTTTTGCTAATGGAGTACTGATTACTGATAGAGCAAATGGGACGCGTTTACCATTGATCAATTCGGAAGTTAATGTTGCCGTACAAAATCAAATTTCTACTGTGAGAACTAGCCAAACTTTTTTCAATGCTTCTGGTATATCACAAGAAATAGAATATGGGTTTCCTTTACCAAGTGATGCTTCCGTAACCCAATTGAAATGGCGGGTTGATAATGGTGTGTGGCAATTTGCTGTATTTATAAATGGTAGTTCATCTGGGGGTGGCACAGGAACACTTAATGCTACTTTATCTACTTATTTAGGTGATACTGCATTATTCTTTCTTTTTAGCAATAATCTTGCTGCTACTAGTCAAATTGAAGTAGAATTGACTTATGTCCAGTTATTAGCCTATAGTTTTGGTGAAGTTACTTTCAAATATCCAAGTGATTATTCTGCAATTCAGTCTGGTATCATTCCAAATTCGCAAATCTTAAATTTTGAATTGTCATCAGGAAGAACAATTAGTAATATTGAAAGTATCGATAATTTAAGTACGATTACTAATGATGGAAACTTGGCAACATTAAATATCAGTCGATTTGAATCTACATCAATAAATGATGTTGTTATAAAATACCAACTTGCATCAGATGAACTAGGCGTCATACCATTTAGCACACTTTTGGAAGAAGGTCAAAATACTTGTGACACTTTTGGAAATGGTTTTTTCGGATTGGTTGTAGAACCTGAATCAAATCCAAGTACGGCGATTATTCAGAAAAATTTTGTGCTAATTATTGATTCATCAGGCAGTATGAGTGGAAACAAAATGACTCAAGCTAAAGAGGCTGCTACATTTATTGTAAACAATCTAAATGTTGGAGATAAGTTTAATATTGTTGACTTTGATAATAATATTGTTCCTTTTAGACCAGCATTAGTTGATTATAATATTAGCAATGCAAATGCAGCTTTAGCTTTTATAAATAATATTGTGGCTCTTGGTGCAACAAATATTTCGGGCGCTTTAACAACAGCCGTCAATCAATTTGGTGGTGCTTCTCAAGATCAAGCAAATATTATTGTATTCTTTACAGATGGAGAGGCTACCGAGGGTATAACTACTACGCAAGGTATTATAAATTCAGTAAACAGTTCCGTGAATCAAATAGAAACGGAAATATTCCTTTTCACCTTTGGAATTGGTGATAATGTTACCACTGATTTGTTGACATTACTAGCCACAGATAATAATGGATTTGCAACGTTTTTAGGCAATGATGAAATTGTAGATGTGATCTCTAATTTTTATTTAACAATAAGAAACCCAGTTTTACTCAACCCAGTCATTTCTGTTGTACCTGCAAACGCAATTAGTAACGTATTTCCAGATCCGCTACCCAATCTTTACAAGGGACAACAATTAATATTTACAGGACGATATCAAGCGCCGCAAGATATTCTATTAACGCTCTCAGGCACAGCATTTAATCAGCAGGTTCAGTATGTGTATAATTTAAATTTAAGCAATCAAAATAATCAAGCGTATGCTTTTTTGCCAAAATTATGGGCTAAAAATAAAATGGAAAGTTTGTTAGTAGATTATTACTCATTGCCAGAAGGATCAGCAGCAGCGCAAGCAATTGAACAAACTATTGAGCAGACAAGCATCTGTTATCAAGTTTTAAGCCCTTTCACTTCTTTGGGTGAGGGTCCTCTGGGTGATGAAGAATTTATGTCGGATGATAATCGTAATTCTTTGAAGTTTTTCCCTAATCCGTTTACATCTGAAACGCAAGCCTTAATTTATTTAAATGAGCCATCGACCATTTTGATTCAAATTTATTCTATTGATGGTAAATTGCTCAAATCTATCACAGTAGATGGTGTTTTTGGTGAAAATCTAATTCAATGGGATGGGTCAGATCATGAAAACAATGTCTTAAGCGCTGGAATGTATATCTATTCTGTATCAATTGGAGGAAAAGGTACTTATTTTGGTAAGTTGGTGAAAAATTAGGGTTCGATGTTGAATAATGT